>JBKJUC010000272.1:0-6602 GCA_046590325.1 Burkholderiales bacterium
AAGGCCGGGATCTACAAGACGGCCATCGACTACGATGCGCGCGATCTCGCGCCGGCGGAACAGGTAGAGCGCCTGTCGAAGGTGCCGCTGGCCCATCAGCCCGGCACGGTCTGGGAATACAGCCTGGCCAGCGACGTGCTGGGCCGCGTCGTGGAGGCTGCATCTGGCGAACGTCTCGGAGACTTCCTCGACAAGCGGTTGTTCAGGCCGCTGAAAATGACCGACACCGCCTTCTGGCTGCCAAAAGACAAGCTGGGACGCCTGGCGGAACCGCTGGCGACGGATCCCGCCTCCGGCAAACCGATCGTGCTCATCGACGTGACCGCGCAACCGGCGGCCGACTCCGGAGGAGCGGGCGGCGTATCGAGCGCCGCCGACTACCTGCGCTTCTCGCAAATGCTGCTCAACGGCGGTCAGCTCGACGGCGTGCGAATCCTGAGCCGGAGCAGCATCGCGCTGATGACATCGGATCATCTGGGTACGCGCATCGCCGCGCCAGTCACGCCGGGCGAACTGCTGCTTGGCGTGCCCGGCTACACCTTTGGTCTCGGCTTCGCCGTGCGCCAGGGAGCCGGTGTCGCAGGCGTCCCCGGCTCGGCCGGCGAATTCATGTGGGCCGGTTACGCCGGCACTTACTTTTGGGTGGATCCGAAAGAAGAACTCACCGGCGTGATGATGATGCAGGCGCCGAGCCCAGTCCGCCCTTACTTCCGGCGGTTGTTCAAGCAGTTGGTGTATGGGGCGATTGAAGATTGAGAAGGGCCGTGATTGGTGATTGGTGATTGGTGATTGGTGATTGGTGATTGGTGAATAGAGAAAAATCGAACTGCGATGACTGCACAAGTTAAAAGCACAACCACGTGGCCGTTCGAGGTCCGGGCGCTCGCGCCCAGCCTCGGAGCGGAGATCATTGGCATCAATCCGGCAAATGGCGTGGATCAGCAGACATTCGATTCGATCTACGAAGCATTCCTGCAGTACCAGGTGCTGCTTTTCAAGACTGGCGAATTGCCGTCCGGTCGGCAGGTCGAGTTCGCGCGTCTGTTTGGCAAGGTGCAGATCCACGTGATGAACCAGTATCACGCCGACGGTTATCCGGAACTCTACCGCCTCACCAACCTCGACGGGGACGGCAAGCCTAATGGCAAGCATCCCGACAAGGGCACGCTGGCCTGGCATACCGACGGTTCGTGGGAACGCATCACCGGGCAGGCCACCGTCATTTTTGCGGAAGTCGCCGCCGGCGAAGGCGGCGAAACGCATTTCTGCGACATGTACGGCGCCTTTGAGCGCCTGAGCCCCGACTGGAAACGCACGATCGCGAACCTGCGCGCCGTGCATAACCTGGATTTTTCGCGCACCCGCCGGCACGGCGAAGTGCCGATGACCGAAGCCCAACGCAATGCGGTTCCGCCAGTCGACCATCCCATCGTGCGCACTCACCCCGACACGGGCCGTAAATGCCTGTTCCTCGGCGACCATGCCGAATACGTGCTGGGCATGAACTACGACGAAGGCCGCGCCATGATCGAGGAACTCAATGCGCTTGCCATCCATGATGACCTGATGTACCGGCACCGCTGGACTCCCGGCGAAATGATGGTCTGGGACAACCGCTGCGTGCAGCACCGCGCGACGGAATACGATCCGGCCACGCAAAGGCGGGTGATAAGACGATGCACGGTGCTCGGGGAATCACCCCGGTAGGGGCGATTGGTGGCTAGTGGCTAACAGAACAGAATGGGATTGAAAGTCGAGGGTGTAAGCCGTTCCCTTTCAGCTTTCACCTTCAGCCTGATCATCCGAGCAGCGCCGTCAGCTTCCTCCCCATCGCCGACAACACCGATCCTGACTTCGCCGCCGGGTCGAACAACACCGAGCGATCGATGGCGTCGAGGTCGTCCCATCCGCACAGCGCCATGACGCGGTCGATCTCGGTGCGATAAATTTCCAGAATGCGCGCGACGCCCTGCTCGCCCGCAACCGCTGCACCCCAGAGATGGGGCCGGCCGATCAAACATGCAGTAGCGCCGAGCGCGAGTGCCTTGACTACATCGCCGCCCCTGCGCACTCCTCCGTCCAGCAGCACCGGCATTTTTCCGCCGACGGCATCGACGATTGCGGGCAACGCCTGCAGCGATGCCGGAACAACGTCAAGCTGGCGACCGCCGTGGTTGGATACAACCACGCTGTCGACTCCGATGGCAAGGGCGCGCTTCGCATCATCGGGATGCAGGATGCCTTTCAGGATCAGCGGCCGGTCCCAGAAGCCGCGCAGCCATTCGACTTCCTTCCAGCTTGCGCTCGCATCCATCCAGCCGACGATGCGCGCGCCGATCGAGAACACGCCGGTATCGCCTTCTCGTTCGTAGTTGGCCATCGCGAGGCGCGGCGCGCGCGCCATGCGCAGCAGCCAGCGCAGGTGCAAGGCCATGTCGACGAGACCGCTGAACTCAAATTGCGGCGGGATCGTGAAGCCGTTGCGCACATCGCGCTCGCGCTGGCCGAGTACCTGGTTGTCGATGGTCAACACCAGCCCCTGGAAGCCCGCCGCGTGCGCCCGCTCCGCGAACGACTGCGTCATGCCGCGATCCTTGTAGGGAAATACCTGCATCCACAGGTTGCCCGGTGCCTCGCGCGCCAGGTCTTCCATCCGGATCGTGGCACCGTGGCTCATGGTGTAGACCGTGCCCGCCGCCGCGGCTGCCCGGGCCGCTTCGATCTCGCCCCGCGCCCACAGCATCCCGGTCATGCCGGTCGGACCGATCAGCACCGGGCCCTTGAGCTTCCTGCCGAAGAGTTCGACGGTCTGGTCGCGCCGGGTGCTACCGCGCATCGGCTGGGGCAACAGCGACAAGTCGTCAAAGGCCGTTTCGTTGCGCCTGACCACGATTTCGTCTTCGGCGCCCCCGTCCACGAAATCGAATACCGAGCGAGGCAGGCGCTTTTGCGCAAGCTTGCGCATGGCGGCGACGCTGTAGGCGTGCTTTTTCAGAAATGCGCTGTCCATGGCTCTCCGTGACGACAAACTTTCGGCGACCCTTTTACCTGCGGATTATCGGATCGCCCGCTATACTCGATCAAACAGTCCTTAAAATCAAAGTCCACACGAGGAGAGCCCCATGCGCAAGCCAGCCTTGGCCGGTATTCTGGCCGCCACCCTATCGTTCTGTCTCGCGATCCCGGCATCGGCCGCGGACACCGTCAAGATCGCCCACGTCGATCCCCTGAGCGGGCCTTTCGCCCTGATCGGCGAAAGCTTCGCCCGGCACCTCGATGCCGCGGCGGCGGAAATCAACGCCAAGGGCGGCGTGCTCGGCGGCACCAAATTCGAGATCGTGCACTTCGACAACAAATCGAGCCCGCAGGAAAGCGTCCTGGTGCTGAAGCAGATCACGGATTCGGGCATCCGCTACATGACCCAGGGCGCCGGCTCGAACGTCGCCCATGCGTTGTCGGAAGCGCTGGCCAAGCACAATTCCCGCAATCCGGACAGTTCGGTGCTGTTCTTCAACTTCGCAGCCCAGGATCCGGCGCTGACCAACGAGAAGTGTAATTTCTGGCATTTTCGCTTCGACGCCAACGTCGACATGAAACTCGATGCCATTACCAACTACATCTCGGGCCAGAAGGATATCAAGCGGGTTTACCTGTTCAACCAGGATTACGCCTTCGGCCAGGCGATCAGCAAAGCCGCCCGCGACATGCTTACGAAGAAGCGCCCCGACATCGAGATCGTCGGGGACGACCTGCACCCGCTGGGCAAGGTCAAGGACTTCTCACCCTACATCGCCAAGATCAAGTCTTCGAATGCGCAGGCGGTCATCACCGGAAACTGGGGCCCGGATTACACCCTGCTGATCAAATCCAGCAAGGATTCCGGCCTGGGCGTGACCTATTACACGCTCAACGCGCACAACGCGGGCGCCCCCACTTCGGTCGGCGTCGCCGGCGCCGATCACGTCCGCCAGGTATTCACCTGGCACGCCAACGTTGCCGGCAACAAGATCGAGAAATTCGCCCTGGACTTTCGTAAGAAGTACAACGGCGACTTTTTCTACAATACCGCCAAGACGGAACTGGAGATGCTGGCCAAGGCGATGAACGAGACCAAGTCGACCGATCCGCTGAAAGTGGCGCGTGCGCTCGAGGGCATGAAGTACCAGAGCGATACCGGCGAGGTGTGGATGCGCCCCGACGATCATCAGCTCATGCAGCCGATCTACCTTGCCACCTTCACCAAGGCCGGCGGCAAGGACGTCAAGATCGACGCCGAGGGCACCGGCTTCGGGTGGAAGACCGATACGCGTACGGAGTACAAGGACACGGTCATGCCGACAACTTGCAAGATGGAACGCCCGTAACCGCTCGACGAGAGCAAACAGGCGCGAGGCACTAGGCACTAGGCACGAGGCTCGAGGAAAAAACTTCATGAGAACCTAGCGCCTCGTGCCTAGTGCCTCGCGCCTCGCGCCTAGTGCCTCGCGCGCTTCATGTCGCTCTGCGGAGACAGCGCCCCGGGGAAGCCAGACGCGCAACCACGCACAACGCGTAAAATGACGGCTTAACATTTGCGGGCCTGTTTACATGACGAACGTGGACGCGGCGCTTTACGCCCGGGTGATAACGGGCGCAAGAGAGGATGTTTACGTGCTGGCAACGCGGCGGGGATTGAACCTGCGCGTCCTTAGTGTCGAGTTCGACCTCGGACGCGGTCCCGGCCCCCATGAAACCCATGTCCTCTCGCTATCCACAATGGACAAATCTGTTTCCGTGGAAGAGCCCAATATCCCGCACGAATGGCTGGCGACCCTGGGAACGGGCTACATCGATACCCGATTCGTGAAATGCGCAGCCGGACTGATTGGCAGGTTTGAGAAGAAGGCGGTCGAACTCGGCATCCAGGTCTGACCGTCCGCTCGTCCCGGCCTCCGGGCCACCGCATCAACGCAGTGCAGATGCTGTTTCATGGAATCTTTTGCACACTGCGATGTCGATGTTGACGGGAGCACCCCGCTCTCGCCTCCGATTCCATCATGCACCGACGCGAATTGCTGAAATCAGCCGGCGCGCTCGCATTCGCGGGTTCGTCTTTCATGCGCTGGACGGACGCGCTCGCAGCGCGAAGCGGGCTGCGCCACATGGGCAAGCCCCAGCCTTTCGACTATGCCTGGCTCAAGGGTCAGGCACGCGCGCTCGCGGACGAGGCCTATCGCGAGCAGGTCGCCTCGATACCCGGCGAAGTGGAGCAGCTAGACTGGGACCAGTATCAGGCCATCCGTTACCGCCCCGGGCATTCATTGTGGGCGCAGGAGCGGACGCTCTTTCAGGTGCGTTTTTTTCATTTGGGCCTGTTCTTCAAAAAACCGGTCCGGATGTACGACGTCGCCGGCGGCGTCGCGCAGGAGGTTGCCTACGACCCCGCGATGTTCAACTATGGGAAAAGCGGCCTCGACGGCAGGAAACTGCCGGCCGATCTCGGCTTCGCCGGGTTCCAGGTACTTCACCACAATGACCTGACGCGCGACATTGCTGCGTTCCTTGGCGCTAGTTACTTCCGCGCGGTCGGCGCCGAAATGCAGTTCGGACAATCGGCTCGTGGCCTCGCCGTCGACTGTGGCCTCGGCCGACCCGAGGAATTTCCGATGTTCACCAGCTTCTGGTTCGAGCAACCCGCGCCCGATTCCGGGACGCTGACGGTTTACGCGCTGATGGATTCGCCGAGCATCACCGGCGCCTATCGCTTCGACATCCAGCCCGCTGCGACCCTGGTGATCGATGTCGACGCGGCGCTCTATCCGCGAAAATCCATCGAGCGTCTGGGCATCGCTCCGCTCACCAGCATGTTTCAGTACGGCGACAACGACAGGCGCGTGGCGGACGACTGGCGTCCCGAGATCCACGACTCCGACGGCCTTGCCATCTGGACCGGCTCCGGTGAATGGATCTGGCGCCCGCTTACCAATCCCTCACTCCTGCGTTTCAACGCCTACGTCGACGAAAATCCCCGCGGCTTCGGACTGCTGCAGCGTGACCGCAATTTCGAAAATTACCAGGACGACGGAGCGTTCTACGATCGCCGACCGAGCGTCTGGGTCGAGCCGCGCACAGGCTGGGGCAAGGGCTCGGTACAGCTCGTGGAGTTACCCACGGCCGATGAGACCTTCGACAATATCGTGGCATTCTGGAATCCCGAACAGAAGGCCCAGCCCGGCCAGGAGATGCTGTTCAGCTATCGCCTGCACTGGGGCTCGGTGATGCCCGTCGCCTCGCCGCTGGCACGGGTCGTGGCCACGCGTACCGGCATCGGCGGCATCATCGGGCAGAAGCGCAGGTATTTTTCGCGGCGGTTCATGCTGGATTTCTCAGGCGGCGACCTGGCAATGCTGGGAAAAGACGCGAAAGTAGAAGCGGTCATCACCGCTTCGCGCGGCGAAGTAGAGCTCACTTCTGCCCGGCCGCTGGAGTCCATCCGCGGTTATCGCGCCATGTTCGACCTGAAACCGATCGATACCAGCGTCGAGCCGATTGATCTGCGCGTATACCTGCGCGCCGGCGGCAGGCCGCTCACGGAGACATGGCTGTACCAGTGGACGCCGCCG
>JBKJUC010000045.1:0-9455 GCA_046590325.1 Burkholderiales bacterium
CCGAACAGCGCATTGGAACCTGCATCCGTTCCGGTCAGCGCAACGCCGATCCAGCCGATCATCGCAGCGAAGAAGGGATACAGCCACCCCGTGTTGGCGAATGCCAGGCCGAGCGTACCATCCATGCCGGCATATCGCGTGATATAGCCCAGGGCAAGCATTGCCAGAATCGTCAGGAGCGAATATTTCATGATCCCGAAGGTCTCGAACCAGACCTTGAACATTTCACGAACCTTGAACCCCATGACGAACCCGGCGATGACCGCCGCTATCAATATTCCGCTCCCGGTAGCGGAGATGAACCCCCACTTCCAGACTGCGGGCTCCACTCTTGCCGCATCAACCGCGGGCGCCACGCGCTGCACCAGGTTGTGCAGGCCCGGAATCTGCCATTCCCAATAGGTGTATCCCTTTAAGTTAAGGAATGCCTTGATGACGGGTAAGCCCCACAGGAATAGCACAACTGTCAGAATGACCCACGGCATCCAGGCCTTGATCACCAGGGCACGGCTGTGCCCGTGAAGTTGTTTCGTGGCTTCGGAACGGGGAACGACGTTGCCGCTTCCGGAAGCATCGATCATGACCGTTTTGGGTTTCCAAAAAGCCAGGAAAACGGCAAGGATGACCATGGAGATCATGGCGCCAAGTATGTCAACCAGCCATGGCCCGTGATAGTTTGAAATCACAAATTGCGGAATCGCGAAAGACAAGCCTGCCACGAGAACCGCCGGCCACACTTCCACCGTGCGACGCCAGCCGCAGAACGTCAGCACCAGCCAGATCGGGATGATCACGGAAAAGAAAGGTAGCTGCCGTCCAACCATGGAGGACAGGGTCAGCAGGTAATCATCGTTGCCTGGCTGGGTGACCTGGTGCAGTACGATGATCGGCGTCCCCAGACCGCCAAAGGCCACCGGTGCGGTGTTGGCGATCAATGAGAGACCGGAAGCCGCGAGCGGATTGAAACCAAGTCCGATCAATATGGCACCCGTCACTGCGACCGGCGTCCCGCCTCCTGCCGCGCCTTCGAAAAATGCACCGAAGCAAAACGCGATCAGGACCAACTGCAGCCTGCGGTCATTGGTAATGCCGCCTATGCTGTCCTGCAGGATCTTGAACAACCCGACCTGCAAAGTCATCCGGTACAGGAAGATAAGATTGAAAATGATCCAGCAGATCGTCGTGGCGGCGAACAGCGCTCCATACAGACCGGCGCTAAGGGCCATCTCACCAGGCATTCCGTTCACTAATATTGCGATCGCCACAGCAGCAACCAGTCCGGCGATTGCGGCGTAATGGGCGCGCATGTGGAAGAAACCCAGCCCGCCCAACAGCACGATAACCGGAATCGCGCAGACCAGCGTTGACAGGATGGTGTTGTTTAATGGGTCGTAAACCTGCGACCAGACCATGAGATCTCCCCCCTCGATGTTTTTATCCGCCTATCGGCCGGACCTTTGCGGTCTCTGTCCGATAGCGGCACAAGTATAGTCGAAATCACCCTTTCCACGGCTCGGCTTTTCGGAGAACGTCCGACCCGGGCTATCATCCCGGACCGCTTGGCATTGCCTCTCTTCGATGCAAACGACCCAATCCGAACAACGCAAGGCCGCCGCCGCACTCGCGGCCTTATGCCTTATCTGGGGCTACAACTTCGTACTGATGAAATACGGTCTAGGCGACAGCGGACCGTTCCAGTTCGCAACTCTGCGTTTTGCCATCGCCGCAATCTGCATGGTGCCTATCATCCGGTTTTACGGCGACCCATTGGTGCCGCGCGGCAGACAATGGCGCGTGGTGCTCGTGCTCGGACCGGTGCTCGCCGTCAACTTCGGCTGCACGCTCTATGGGCTGAACCTCGGCGGGACGGGAAAAACAGCGGTGCTGGTCTACACCATGCCGTTCTGGGTGCTGATATTCGCGTGGCTGTTTCTGCACGAGCATCTCTCGCGCTGGCAGGGACTGGCGGTCGCGGTGGCTTTGTGCGGACTGGTGATCCTGATACAGCCCTGGCGTTTCACCGGAGAACTTCTAGCGAGCGCGCTCGCAGTCGCTGCCGGCATGTCCTGGGGTGCGAGCGTGATTTACGTGAAGCGCCTGCAGAAGAAAACCAGCATTTCGATGCTGATGATCACGCTCTGGCAGATGGTGATCGGCACCGTCGTGCTGGCTGGAGGATGGGCCTGGTTCGAGCCGCAGCCGATCAACTGGACGGCCTCTTTTGTCGCCTGCATCACATACAGCGCGATACCGGCGACCGGCCTGGCCTGGATCCTCTTTTACTACGCTCTCAAGAGGATGCCGGCCGGCCTGGCCGGATTGGGAACGCTGGCCACGCCGGTCATCGGCGTATTCGCCGCATGGTTGCAACTGGGCGAGCGTCCGGCACTCATCGAAGCCGGCGGCATGGCCTTGATAGGCACCGCGCTGGCGATGCTCGCCTCGAATCCGATGGAGTCCCGGAGCGGCGGTTGAATTCTGCCGCAGGAACTGGATTACTGGCCTATCTGACCGAGCGGACGCCTGAAGGTGTAATTGATTGGCTTCCTGACGAGTTCGTCAGCCGCTGCGTCCACGCTCCCGCTGGGAATGGTGAACGGCAGCGAGACCACGAACAGCACCGACCCGCCGATTACGCTTAACAATCCGATCGGTCGTGCCAAAACCATATCGATTGCCATGTCGCCACCGCGGCGTTCCTCGGGCAACTGCTCTTCGGCCATCGCCGGCAAAGCTGTAACCATCGCAATCGCCAAAACAGCCAGTAATCGCTTCATTGGGCTATTCATCGCTTTCCTCCTTTTTAGGAATCTGGTCGAGGAATGGATTGTAACCCTTTATTTCCACGTGCGAAACAATAGTCGATTTCGACCTGATCGTTCCACGGCAGAAAGGAATTTCTGAAAGGGCAAAAAATCGCGGACCGGCGGCTTGCGCTCTGGGAGGGGAAGGGAATGCGCTTCACCGTCGTCCCGCATCAGGGATGGAGCTGAAACCAAGGGTGGCCCGACATCTCGTTGATCCGGCACTACCTTAGCCGGTTCCGGCGGCCTCGCAGGCAGGAGGAGGAATAGCGCCCAATCCTTGATGCCAATGCCACGCTCGCGGGTGCGGACTTTGATTGGACGCCTTTGCACTGTTTTTTGAGGAGGTTGCGCATGAGCCCCACCCGCAGCGGACTTGAACCCTGGCGGACCTGAACCCTCGCGGATTTTGAACCTACTGGCGTAGCTGTTTAGGGGTCAAGCCGAGCACACGCTTGAAATGACGGGTGAGGTGGCTCTGGTCGGCAAATCCGACCGCGGCTGCGATATCAGCCAGCGAGCGGTTGCCTGCGCCCGCGATGAGCAGGGACCGTGCACTATTGACCCTGACCTGCACCACATATTGATGCGGCGATACCCCCGTGGATTTCTTGAATACGCGCGTCAGGTGGTAAGTGCTCAGATGCGCCGCAGCCGCAATGTCGGCAAGGCTGACGTCTGTCGCATAGTTCTCGTGGATGAATTTCAGCGCCTGAACAACGGCACGTGGCTGGGAGAACAATTTTTCTTCTTTTTCTATTTCACGGGAATGCTCGGCGTAGTGGCGCAACAGGTGCACCGACAGCAGATTGGCGAGCGATTCCGCATACAGCCGGCTGCCCGCATCGCCGTTCATCACTTCGCGAATCAGCGTGCCTGCAATACTGGTGATCACTGGATCGCGCTGCCCTTCCACCGTCTTCAGGCGTACCTTGGCAGGATCGAGATCGAAAATTTCCTTGGCGACTTTTTCCAGATATTCCGGCTCGAGCGACATAACGGTGAACGAAAGCCGCGTGTCCCACTCCCAGCGCACCGGGGTATCGCTGGGATGGATCGAAACCAGGCCGACCTCGAGATCCTTATCCGCGATGTCGCCACCGCTCTCGCGGATGACATGACCGTCGGCCAGGCTGACGAATATCAGGTGTTCGGTGAGCCCGCCCGGAAGGCAGTCGGAGCCGGGTTCGAGTTCGCGGCGTTCGATGTTCAGATGTTTCCAGCCCAGGGACCGGCTGGATACCCGGACGCTGTCAGGACGCAGGCGTGCAGCTTCCATGGGATCGGTCGTGCGTTGGGCGCAATCGGCATTCAGCAGCGCCCGGTCGGAAGGTGCGTTCATGTTCTTTATCCTTTGCGAGCCGCTTGGGCCAGCCTTCCTGGAGTCCAGCCGGCACGACCCCGCTCGCCTCCGCCGGACACGCCTTTTCGGCCTCGGTACGGCGCACCGTTCGTCCGGGTCGAAGAAGTAACTGACCGGTCAGTAATATAAATGGTGCATCGCAACGTCGTCAATTACCTGATTCGCTCCAATGTGCCGCTTGGCAGCCCGATTGCAGCGATGTAACCAATATTGCGATGCGCAATAAAGCCCTCGCATCGAATAATTGCTATGTCGCATTGGAATGACAATGCGCAATGCGCGTCAGATCAGGTGGTTACCAGGTCGGGACTACTTGAATTCGTGCAAGGCGGTGCGCTGCCGTTTGATGAATTCCCAGTCGTAATCCACGCCAAGGCCCGGGCCATCCGGTACCGGAAAGCAGCCATCCTTGCCGACCGCACCCAGTTCGTCGCTATACCCATCGGTGTAGACCGGCGGCATCGCATTGCCACACTTCGGCCCCACCAGTGCCAGTTCATAAAAATTCGTGTTGCGGATCGCTGCCATGCAATGGCGATGGGCGGGCCCCGGGGCATGAATCTCCACGTCCAGCCCGAAAGCCTCGGCCAGGTGCGCGATCTTCATGGTTCCGGTAATGCCGAGGTCGTACTCCGGATCAGCGCGCACGAAATCGGTCGCTTCGGCGACGATGAAATCCGCCTTTGGCTCCAGGCCTCGCACATGCTCGGTCTGCAGCAGCGGCGTCTTGATGAAATGTCGCAGTTTCTTGTGAAAATGCTGCGACCAGCCGCCGTCGCGCATCGGATCCTCGTACCAGAAAAAGCCGGCCTCATCGCAGGCGCGGCCAACAGCGAGGGCATCGGCGAAAGTGCGCAATTCGCAGGCCGGATCCAGCATGAGGGCCATGCGGCCGCGGAACTGCCTGCCAAGCGCCAGCACGGCCTCGCTTTCCTCTTTCACGTTGCCATCGCACCAGCCGTGCATCTTGAACGCACGGTAGCCCATCTCGTAGCACTGCTCGGCAAAATCCACGTAAGCCTGGGCGCTCGACAGGCCGCCGTTGCGGTCGCCGTGATAGGAGCTCGCGTACGTCGGCAGCCGCTTGCGCCAGCCGCCCAGCATTTTCCAGATTGGCGCGCGGAGTTGCTTGCCCGCCAGGTCCCATAGCGCGATGTCCAGGCAACCCACACCCATGTGATCGTACTGGCGCAGGGCACGCTTGAAGTCGTCGTAAATCAGTTCGCGCTGATGCGGATCGCGGCCGATCAGGTGCGGGCAAAGCGCGAGGGTCTGTCCCAGCGCAATTCTGGATCCGCCCCACAGCGCCACGTATTCGCCTCGCGCGCCGTCGTCCGCCTCGATCGCCACAGCATATTTGGTTAGCCTGAGCTTGTTGTTCGGCTGGTAAACGATGTTGAAGCCGCCCGCATCCCAGCCCAAGTTGGGCAGGTCGAATGCGAATTCGTGGACTTCCACACGGCTGATGCGGCTCATGGCTCTCCCGGATTTTCTTTTGTAAATGAAAAACTGCCGGAGATCATAGCGATTCGCTGTTTCCAGCGTCAATGCATGGCACACTTTGCGAATAACTGCCAACAGCCAGACAGCCGCGCACGACGTGCGGATCCGCGCCTTCGAGGAGGCGGATGCCGAAACCTGCGCGAAAATGATGCGGGTTTCGGAGCCCTGGATCACGCTGGGCACCGATTATCAGACCCTTCTGGACGTGATGCGCAACACGGCGCGCGAACGCCTTGTCGCATCCATCGACGAAAGGCTCGCCGGCTGCGTCGCCGCTAACATGGCGGCGCCCCTGTCGGGCTACATCCAGGCGATATGCGTTGCTGCCGATGCGCGGGGCGCGGGTATCGGCCGGCTCCTCATGGAACATGCCGAAGCCCGGATATTCCGCGAGTCGCCGAACGTTTTCCTGTTCGTCTCGACCTTCAATGCGCCGGCGCGGGCCTGCTACGAAATGCTCGGCTATGGCCAGGTCGGCGAACTGCCCGACTTCCTGGTAGCCGGCCGCAGTGAACTGCTGATGCGCAAGACGCGGGGACCGATCCGCGGTTACGCGAAGAAGTTCGCCTAGAGAACGTACCTGACCAGGATGCGAGCGCTGCGGCCCTTGTCGCTGCTCCAGTTCGCCAGGTTCATGCAGATTTCCTTGGTGTCGCCTTCGCGCCCGCGCTCATAGAAGTTGTCGAGGAATTTTGCGCCGCCCGCATCCTGTCCCGCCTGCACCTTCGCCTCGCTCCAGGGCTGCTGCGAATCTTCGGCGCGAAGGAACAGCTGTACGTCATTGACCACCGCCGCGGACGGCACGACGGAGCAGATCGCCGTTCGCTGCGCATCGCTTTCCGTGCAAGCCGTCGCCGACTGCGACAGGCCGACCCGCGTTCCCCGGCAGGCGGGCAGGTTGATTACGGCCGCCACGCCTTCGGCGCCGCGCTTGCGCTCGGCGACCAGTTGCATGTCCATCTCGACCGCGCCGCTGCTTTGCATGCCGACACGTTCCAGCCGCGCCGCCACTGCCCCGAAGTCCTTCAGGCGCATCTGCATTTCTTCACGCAGGATCCGGTTGTCGGCACGATCCCTGAAGGTCTGGTACTCGGAAAAGGCATAGCCGCCGACTGCGCTCGCCAGCATCAGCGCGAAAGTCGCCAGCCAGTTACCCGTTTTCTTCGATGCAGGCTTGCCTGCGGCGCGCTCGGCCGCCTGGCGGCGCGCATTCACGGCGAGCTGGACCAAAGAGACGACGATCGTGACTGTCGCGCCGATAAGGGCTGCCCTTACGGGTTCGGATAGGGTCATGGTAAGAAGGTGCTGGTGGTCTGAATTGGGCCCCGCAAGGCTGAGCCTGCCCGGGCGGGTGTATAGTTTGAGCAAAATCCATACTCAAATCATGCGACTCGAACTCAATTACGGCCGTGGCAGCTATCCCCTTGATCTTCCGGACCACTGGAACGTCACGGTTATCCGCAAGCCGGCCATGCCGGTAGAGGAGAATCCTCGTGCAGCCGTGCAAAAAGCGCTGGCCAACCCGGTATCGGCGTCCCCGTTGACCGAAGCGGCGCGGGGTCTGCGCAGTGCCTGCATCCTGATCTGCGACATCACCCGGCCGGTTCCGAACGGACTCCTGCTGCCGGAAATCGTCAGTCAACTGCTCGAAGGCGGCATTCAGCCCGACAACATAACGGTGCTTGTCGCCACCGGACTACACCGTCCCAACGAGGGCAAAGAACTGGAGGAGTTGGTCGGCAACCCATGGGTATTGAAGACCGTGAAGGTCGAGAACCATTTCGCGCGCAACGACGCCGATCATGTCGACCTCGGCCGTACACCCCGGGGCACGCCGGTGAAGATCGACCGGCGCTTCGTCGAAGCCGACCTGAAGATCGCGACCGGGTTGGTGGAACCGCACTTCATGGCCGGATTCTCCGGCGGCCGCAAGGTCATCGCGCCGGGCGTTGCTCACAGGGACACCATCACTACTTTCCACAGCGCGCGCTTCATGTCGCATCCGAAGGCCGACAACTGCATCCTCGAAGGCAATCCGCTGCACGAGGAACAGCTCGAGATCGTGCGCATGCTCGGTCCCGTCCTGGCGGTAAACACCGTGATCGACGAGCATCGCCGGCTCTCATTTGTGAACTACGGCGAGATCCTTGAAAGCCACCTGCAGGCCGTCGCCTTCACGGAAAAGTACGCGCGCGTCTCGGTACCGCGGCGTTTTCAGACCGTGGTGACCAGCGCAGCCGGATACCCGCTCGACAAGACCTATTACCAGACCGTCAAGGGCATGGTCGGGCCGGTGAACATCCTCGAACCCGGCGGCAACCTGCTGGTCGTATCCGAGTGTTCCGAGGGCCTGGGCTCACACGAATACGCCGAGGCCCAGCGCCGTCTCATAGATCTGGGCGCCGACGGCTTCCTGGCCGACATCAGCCGCAAGCAGTTTGCCGATATCGATGAATGGCAGACGCAGATGCAGCTGAAGTCCATGAACGCCGGGAGCGTGCACCTGTACAGCGGCGGGCTGCCCGCAGCGGATCGCGGCCTGACTGGCGTCAACCTGATCGAATCGGTCCGCGAAACGCTGGAGCATTGCGTGGAACAAAGCGGCGACAACGCGATAGCCGTGATTCCCGAAGGACCTTACGTGGTGCCGGTTTACGAGCCGGCCCGAGGAGACTGCAGATGATCGGTGACAAGATCGAAGTAAACATTGCCGGAGGTCTGGATGGGCCACTGCCGCGGATGGTGAACGTGCGGCAGAAGTTCGCTGCCGTTCATCTCGGCGACATCCCGGCCGCTATCGCCAGGGAATTCGAAAAGCCGCAAGTGCGGGCGCGCATCAAGCCTGGGCAGGTCGTCGCTGTCGGCTGCGGAAGCCGCGGCATCGCCAATATCGGCACCATTGCCAAGTGCGTAATTCGGGAACTGCAGTTGCTCGGCGCCAGGCCGTTTATTTTTCCCTGCATGGGCAGCCACGGCGCCGCCACGGCGGAGGGCCAGAGAAAAGTCCTGGAAGGCTACGGCATCACGGAAGCCGCCACCGGCGTGCCGGTCAGGGCCACGATGGACACCACAATCGTCGGCCAGCTCGACGACGGCACCCCCGTTCACATGGACAAGTACGCCGCCGAAGCTGACGGCATCGTGGTCATCAACCGGATCAAACCGCATACGTCATTCCGCGGTGCCACCGAAAGCGGCATCACCAAGATGCTGGCCATCGGCATCGGCAAGATAATCGGCGCGTCCACCTACCACCAGCACGGTATGGACACGTTCCCGACCCTGTTGCCGAAGGTGCGCGACGTCAACCTGGCGAAGCGAAATGTAATGCTCGGCATCGGCATCGTCGAAAATGCCCACGACCAGACCGCTCTGATCGAGGCCATCCCGGCCGCCGAAATTGCCACTCGCGAACCGGTGCTGCAGGAAATGGCCAAGCGCCTGATGCCGCGCCTGTGCTTCGACGAAATCGACGTCCTGATCATCGACGAAATGGGCAAGAACATCAGCGGCGCCGGCTTCGATCCCAACATCACCGGCCGCAACCGTCGCTCGGTCAAATGGAATTTCGGTCCGCGCACCAAGAAGATCGTGTTGCTGGGCCTGACGCCCGAAACCAGTGGTAATGCCACCGGCGTTGGCGGTGCCGACATCATTACCATGCGTCTGTTCAAGGAAATCGACGTGCCGTCCACCTACGCGAATATCATCACCTCGATGAACCTCGACGGCGCCGCCATTCCCATCGTGATGAACAACGACCGCGAAGCCATCCAGCTCGCGGT
>JBKJUC010000102.1:0-24006 GCA_046590325.1 Burkholderiales bacterium
GGAATTCTTCGCTGCTCGCAGGCGAGGAATTCCGCGTGTGGCTGGATCGCAACGTGCTCGGCGGCACCCAGGACAGTCCCGCCTACGGGCACATCGACCTGGTAAGTGTCGTCATGCACGAGGTTGGCCACCTGCTGGGCCTCACCCACGGCGATACCGGCCAATTCGCGGTTATGGGCGTGGATCTGTCGCCCGGGGTTCGTTATGTGCTCGACCAACCCGGCCCCGATCACGAGAACGGTGCGCCAAACAACACGGCAGCCTTGCTCGCGGCGCAGGCGGCGGAGTTCAAGACGGCACAGGCCCGCCCCACCGCAGCCCGCAAAGCAGATCCAGGGTTTGATTCCAGTACGGATCAGGGCGCTGGGGCAGTAATTCCACTCATCGACTGGCAATCGCGCACGGAGGCGAACTGGTCGATGCGCCTGTCGCCCTTCGGGACGGTGAAGCCCGGCAAGGGTGGTTTGTCGAACTTCGCTGACTTTGCGTTCAAGCCATTCGGAGGGGAGGACGAGGACCGAGAGGGCGAACTGCCGGTCAAGGGTTACGACAGCCTGGGCAGGGCACTGCGTGGTTCGTACCCCAATGATGGCGAGGGCGCTGTGAAGAAACAACAAGAGGACGCATTTTGATCGGGTGCGTGGCTTGGCGTGTGGCCTTTTTCCCAGTACTCCGGCTCTCGCAGGCACTGACGCGTATCTGCGGTATTGGCGGAAATCGCCGCACTTTGGCGAGCGGGGATTGCGCGGTACTCGGACAACCTTGAAGACGTTCAATCCGGCGTTTCACAGACTCGCAGGGTGAAGCAAAGACGGAAACTTTCTTATTGGTGGTGGCGCATGGTGTTAATAACAACTTTGTCAGGGGAAGAAAATGGCCGTGGGGAAATCTGCTGAGAGTGCACAAACAAAAGAGATGGAAGGCACGAAGATCAAGTGGGACGATTCGAACATGAAGAGCGCCTACGCCAATGTGTGCAATGTCACCAGCACGCGCGAAGAAGTGGTGATGCTGTTCGGCATGAACCAGGCTTGGAATCGGGGCCAGAAAGAAGTCACTATCCAGTTGACCGACCGGATCGTCATCAGCCCTTATGCGGCAAAGCGCCTGAGCATGCTTCTCCAGGGCGTGGTTTCCGAGTACGAGAAGCGCTTCGGTGCGCTGAACGTCGAACCCGGCGGCGAAACCCCAAAGTAAGCTTTCGGCCCGGGGTGCCAAGACCGCGCAATGGCGGGCCGAGCGGAACAACTCGAGGATGCGGCGCGACCTTCTGGACATGGACGACTACCTCGGAGACTTGCTGGCGTTCTCCGGGCGCGGGGAGTAAGGGGCGCCGAGCAGTCGCGGGGTCAGATTTCGGTATCGGGTTTCTTCTTACCGGTCGCACCTGGAACGGCAGAACCCTCCGGTGCTTTGGTGCGCTGTGCCTTGATCAGAACGCGGGCCTTGCGCGCTTCGGAACCCTGCCTGTTGTCGAGGATGAGGTAGTAGTCGCCTTTCTTGGCGACCAATGCGGAAAACGACAGCTTGCGTTCGATTGAGCCCTGGAACTCCGGACTGACGGCGGCGGGAAAGCGCTTCAGTTCGTCGCCATGGATGAAGATCAGGTCAAGGTTGCCGTTGAGGGATTCGACCTGAATGCTGACCTTGGTGCCTTGCGGTAGATTCTTCAACCTGATCGCCTTCCACTTCGCAGCGGGCACTTCGGCGTTCACCAGCGCCTGAGCTGCGTCCGCATCGGGGAAAGACGCGCCCGCCGCAAGCAGCACCGCGCAGGCCACGAGCCATGCGCAGAGCCGGCGGCGTATCGCTAGAACCTGACCTTGCACTTGATGCCCGCCGGAATGCGGTAGCCCGGATTGGGCAACTGCAGGCGCACCCCGAAGGTTCCGCTGGCCGCGTCGATCACGCGGTCCACGACTTTCACCGTCGCGTCGAAGCGCCCTCCCACCGGTTGTTCGGGCATGACCAGCGCGCGCTGCCCGTTCTTGATCTTGCCGTAGACCATCACCGGCAGGATCACCTCTACGTGCAGCGGGTCAATTTCGGCTAGCTTCGCGATCGGCTGCCTGACGTCATTGCTGGTCGCAAATTCACCGGGCTTCTGCAATACGTCCACCACAACGCCCGACAGCGGGCTGCGGATCGTTCGCATGGCCAGGACTTCCTCGCTGCGTTTCACTTCGAGTTCCGCGAGCTTTTGGTTCTCGCGCGCCTGGCGAAGTTGCTCGCTCGAGAACTGATACTCCGCCTGGGCTTCGTCCCGGGCATTGACCGACACGAAATTCTGTTTGTAGAGCTCGTCGGCCCGTACCATTTTCTTTTGCGCAAGGTCGACGCGGGCTTCGGCCGCTTTGAGTTCGCCCTGCATGGTTGCGCGCGATTTTGCGAGGTCCAGGGCCGCCCGCTCAGGCCCGGATTCGAGCGTGGCGATGACCTGTCCCTTTTTCACGGTTTCGCCGCGCTGGATCAGCACCGATTCCACGACGGCCTCCACCGGACTGCGGATATCGACTTGCTGTTTTGCCTCGATCAGGCAATCGTAATCACTGGCGGCGGCGGACGCGGCGACTAGCAAGGCCACGGCGCATGCCGGCGATGCACTTATTCTCATGGCTGGAAACCGTCTGGGTTAGCGGAATGGACCAATCAGCGCCGGATTGTAGCGAATTGGCTCCATCAATAGGGTGCGGAATAGGGTTCCGCGGAGCAGGGAGGAGGTCCACGCTAATCGCCGTGCCAGAAAGGAAAACCGGTCGCATGGCGATGCCAGAATCCGGACTGCAGGCAAAGTCTGCGGGTATTTTGGCGGCCTAAAACCAAGAAACGCCCCGCAACAGCTATTTTTATCAGACCAATCTCTGTAACTAGCGCTAAAATGAGCCGAAAATAGCAATAGAAACAAACAGAATACGATATCGATGGGGGCTGCGAACCTCGTTCCGGCACGGGGTTTCGAGGCGTAAGTAAAGACGAGGCGTAAGAAAGATTTGAACATCAATTTTAACAAGCAAGTCCGCGGGTACTGCGGCAAGCGGGCCGAAAGGCAACTGCCGGCCGGGATTGCAGCCCGGGGCAGCGCATAGCTATGCGCTCCGGACCTTTCGAGCGCTCGCCGCGCGATCGCCGCAAGAGCGACGGCATGCAGGAAAGCGAGGCTCGCTTCCGCGCGCTGGTGCAGAACTCGTTTGACATCATCACCATCCACGACGAAGGCGGCCTCACGGTGTACGAGTCGCCCGCCGCTTCCCGCGTGCTGGGTTATCCGCCCGGATCGTTGATCGGCAAGACACCCTTCGAAACGGTTCATCCCAAGGATGTTGCGCGCGCGCGGGATGCCTTCACCGCGATGCTGCGCGGCGAGACTTCGCCTCTGCCCACCGTGATGCGTTTCCGGCATGCCGACGGCTCCTGGATCCATCTGGAAGTGCTTGGCAACAACCTGCTCGAGCATCCTGGCATTCGCGGCATCGTGCTGACCTCGCGCGACGTGAGCGAACGCAGGCGCGCCGAGAAAAGGGTGCAGTACCTCGCCAACTACGACGTACTCACCAGCCTGCCGAACCGGTTCCTGATGCAGGACCGTTTGACCCAAGCCGTGGCGCAGGCGCACCGCAACCGCCTGCGCGTGGGCCTGATGCACATCGATCTGGACCGCTTCAAGGTGGTCAACGAAACTCTTGGTCACTATGTCGGCGACGCCCTGCTCAAGCAGGCGGCGGAACGTATTCGCAAACTGATTCGCGAAGGCGATACGGTGGCGCGCACCGGCGGCGACGAATTCACCATCGTGTTTCCGAACGTCACCAGCCTGCCGGCCCTGTCGATTTCCGCCGAGAGGCTGCTGGAAGATCTGGCGCGGCCGTTTCCCGGCGAGGGGCAGGACCTGTTCGTGTCGGCATCGCTCGGCATCAGCCTTTATCCGGATGATGCCGGCACGGCCGATGAGCTGATCAAGCACGCTGATGCGGCGATGTACAGCGCGAAGCACCTGGGCCGCAACAACTACCAGTTCTTCACTGCGGACCTGAATCGCGAGGTGCAGGATCGCATGCTGATCGAGGGCGGGCTGCGCACCGCCATCCAGCGCGACGAACTGAGCCTGGTGTTTCAGCCGAAGATCGATCTGGCGACGCGCAGGGTGATCGGCGCGGAGGCCCTGCTGCGCTGGAACCATCCCAAGCTCGGCATGATTTCTCCCGCGCGTTTCGTTCCCGTGGCGGAAGAGGCCGGGCTGGTCGGCGCCATCGGCGAGTGGGTATTGCGTACCGCCTGCCGCCAGATCCGCAAGTGGCAGGATGCGGGCTTGTCCCTGCAGATCGCAGTGAACGTTTCGGCGCGGCAGTTCCAGCAATACAACGTGGCCGACCTGGTGCTCAGCGTGATGCAGGAGTCCGGCGTGCGCGCCGAGAACCTGGAAGTGGAACTGACGGAAAGCGCGGTGATGCACGACGCCGAGAATTCGATCATCACGCTCGAGCGCCTGGCGGACTCCGGCGTGCAGATCGCCATCGACGATTTCGGCACCGGCTATTCCAGCCTGTCCTATCTCAAGCGCCTGCCCCTGGACGTGCTGAAGATCGACCAGTCCTTCGTGCGCGACATTTCTTCCGATCCCAACGATGCGGCCATCGTGCGGGCCATCATCACGCTGGCGCGCAGCCTCGGCATCAAGGTTATCGCCGAGGGTGTGGAGAACGAGGCGCAGCTTGCCTTCCTGAATGCCTACGGATGCCACTACGGCCAGGGATATCTGTTCGGCAAGCCGCTCAGCGTTGTCGATTTCGAAAGCATGCTGACCCTGGAAACGGCGGAAAAAGCGTTATAGAACTACCGCAGGGCTGGCTTCGCTGCGGGTCCTCTCCGATAATTCCGATACCACTTCATCCTCGAGCAACCGGGACATGGGCTCCATAAAGATCGTCGCCTTCGCGGGAAGCCTGCGCAGCGGCTCCTACAACAAGAAGCTTATCCGGATCGCCGCTGCCGGTGCCCGTGCCGCTGGGGCGCAGGTGACGGACCTCGATCTGCGGGACGTGCCCATGCCCCTGTACGACGGCGACATCGAGCGCGAGCAGGGCCTGCCGCCCAATGCCAAGGTGCTCAAGCGCTTGCTGGTCGAACACCACGGCATGCTGATCAGTTCGCCGGAGTACAACAGTGCGTTCCCGGCGGTGCTCAAGAATGCCATCGACTGGGCCTCGCGGCCGGAACCCAATGAGCCGGCGCTGGCGGCCTTCAAGGGCAAGATCGCCGGTCTCATGGCGGCATCGCCGGGCCATCTGGGCGGTGTCCGCGGCCTGGCGGTTTTGCGTTCGATACTCTCGAATATCGGGGTGATCGTGATTCCCACGCAGATGGCGATTGCCCGCGCCAATGAAGCATTCGATGAGGATGGCAGTCTTAAGGACGAACGCCAGCAGGCCAGCATCGAAGCCGTCGGCGCCGAAGTCGTCCGCTTTGCCCGCGGTCTGTCGGAAGTGAAATGATCGGGCGCTCGCGCCGGCCCAAACCGGTGCGGCACCCCGGAACAGTGCGTTATGGCGGTGCGCTGGCAGGGAAAAGGGTCCGGCCCGACTTCGAGCGGCGCGGATTGTAGCGATACAGAACAAAGACTTCGGTCGTTTTTTGGTAACCAGAGAGGCGTGGCATGGCCGTTGCAATACCGGTACTTCGGGGAAAGCCCATGTCTTTTGACTCCTACTACAACGAGATGTACATGGCGGACGGCGGCGTGCGCACGCACTATCGCGCGCTCGCGGACTGGATTTCCGGTACGCCGCCGGACCGTATCGAGCAGATGCGCCAGGCTGCCCAGGTCCTGTTCCATCGGGTCGGCATCACGTTCGCCGTCTACGGCGAGGAGGCGGGCGCCGAGCGCCTGATTCCCTTCGACATGCTGCCTCACATCATTCCGGGGCCGGAGTGGCGTGAGATTGCCCAGGGCCTGCGCCAGCGTGCCAAGGCGCTGAATGCTTTTCTGCACGACATTTACCACGACCGTGAGATCCTGCGCGCGGGCAAGATACCCACGGAGCGGGTGTTGCAGAACAAGCAATTTCGCCCCGAGATGGTTGGCATCGACGTCCCGGGCGGTATCTATGCCCACGTTGCGGGCATCGACCTGGTGCGGGCTGGCGCGGGCGAGTACTACGTCCTGGAAGACAACCTGCGCACACCGTCCGGCGTTTCCTACATGCTGGAAAACCGCAAGATGATGATGCGCCTGGTGCCGGAACTGTTCGCCCGCCAGTCGATCGCGCCGGTCGAGCACTATCCGGACATGCTGCTCGACAACCTGCGCAGCGTCGCTCCCAACGGCGTCGAAAACCCCACCGTCGTGGTGCTGACGCCGGGCCAGTACAACAGCGCCTACTTCGAACACGCTTTCCTGGCCCAGCAGATGGGCATCGAACTGGTAGAGGGCGCCGACCTGTTCATCCGCGATGACAACGTGTACATGCGGACCACCGCTGGACCGCAGCGCGTGGACGTTATCTACCGCCGCATCGACGACGATTTCCTCGATCCAGAGGCGTTCCGGCCGGACTCCATGCTCGGCGTGCCCGGTCTGGTCGATGCATACCGCAAGGGCAGGGTGACGCTTGCGAACGCGGTCGGCACCGGCGTCGCCGACGACAAATCCATCTATCCTTATGTGCCGGAGATGATCCGGTTCTACCTGGGCGAGGAACCGCTGCTGAACAATGTGCCGACCTACCAACTGCGCCTGAAAGACGACCTTGCCTACACCCTGGCCCACCTCGAAGAATTGGTGGTCAAGGAAGTCCATGGCTCCGGCGGCTATGGCATGCTTATCGGACCTACATCTACCGAACGCGAGCGCGAAGCCTACCGCCAGCGGATCCTCGACGCGCCGGACAAGTTCATCGCGCAACCGACCCTGTCCCTGTCCATGTGCCCGATTTTCGTGGACAAGGGAATCGCGCCGCGCCACATCGACCTGCGTCCCTTCGTGCTGTCCGGGCGCGACGTGATGATGGTGCCGGGCGGCCTCACGCGTGTCGCGCTGCGCGAAGGCTCGCTGGTGGTCAATTCCTCGCAGGGCGGCGGGACGAAGGACACATGGGTCGTAGAAACGTGAATGTCGTGAATATCGTGAATGCCGTGAATGCCGTAAGAACCTGGGTCTCGCCCATGCCCTTCTGTGTATTTACATGAAACAAAGATTTTTCGACATTCACGATATTCACGACATTTACGGAATCTCATGCTAAGCCGCACCGCCTCCAACCTCTACTGGATGGCCCGCTACATGGAGCGGGCAGAGAACACCGCGCGCATCCTCGATGTCACCTACCGCATGTCGCTGATGCCGCAGTCGGCGCAGTTTGCCGACCAGGAATGGTACGCGCCGCTGGCCATCACCGGCACGCTGTATCCCTTCACCGGCCGCTACAGCCAGATCCACGCCCGCGAAGTCATGGTGTTCATGGCGCTGGACCCGAACAACCCTTCGTCCATCCTGTCTTGTGCCAAGGCCGCCCGCGAAAATGCGCGTGCCGTGCGCGGCAGCATCACCTCGGAAATGTGGGAAGTGATCAACTCGACCTGGCTGGAAATGCAGCATGTAACCGAGGAGCGCTTGTCCAATGATGGCGCCCTGGTTTTTTTCGACTGGGTCAAGGAGCGTTCGCACCTGTTCCGCGGTGTCACGGTGGGTACCGCGCTCAAGGACGAATCCTTCCACTTCAACCGCCTGGGTACGTTCCTGGAAAGGGCGGACAACACGGCGCGCATCCTCGACGTCAAGTATCACGTGCTGCTGCCCTCCCTTGAGGATGTGGGTGGCGCCGTGGATTATTACCAGTGGGCGGCGGTGCTGCGCTCGGTCTCGGCCTTCGACGCTTACCGCAAGGTGTACCGTGACGTCATTACCCCGGTAAAAGTTGCCGAGTTGCTGACTTTGCATCAGTCCATGCCACGTTCTCTGCACGCCTGCATGGCGGAGGCCTACGAGATATTCAAGACCATCGCCACGCCCTATTCGGGCGAGGCGATGCGACGGACCGGCGAACTCTATGCCGCGCTGCAGTTCGGCCGCATCGACGTGATCTTCAGCAGCGGGCTGCACGAATACCTGACTGCCTTCCTCGATAGCCTGGGCGAACTGGGCAGCGAGATCAACCGTAGTTTCTTCAATGTTTCCTACGGCTGACCGCGGAAGGGCCTCTAGCGTGCGCTATCATGGGAACTGTTCCCGATCGACCGAATTCTCATGACCTACTGCGTTGCCCTCAAGCTCGATTCCGGGATGCTTTTCGCATCCGACTCCCGTACCAATGCCGGGGTGGACCACATCGCGACTTTCAGCAAGATGAAGGTTTACGAAGCCAAAGACGAGCGGGTGCTGGTGATTCTGTCCTCGGGCAACCTGGCCGTGACCCAGGCCGTAATGAACATCCTGGATCGCCACAAGAATGCGGAGGCAGGCACCGACACCATCTGGAACGTGGGCAGCCTGTACGACGTTGCCACCCTGGTCGGCGGCGCGCTGCGGGATGTTCAGCGCCGCGACGGGCCTCACCTCGCCCAGAACAACATCGATTACAGCGCCACGCTGCTGCTGGGCGGGCAGATCAAGGGCGAGGAACCGCGCCTGTTCAACATTTATGCGCAGGGCAATTTCATCGAAGCCATCTCCGACACCATTTATTTCCAGGTCGGCGAGAGCAAGTACGGCAAGCCGATCCTGGACCGCGTGCTCAGCCCCGCCACGCCGCACCACGAGGCGGCCAAGTGCGCGCTGATTTCCTTCGACTCCACCATCCGCAGCAACATATCCGTCGGCATGCCGCTAGACCTGCTCTGGTACCCGCGCGACTCGCTGCGCGTCGGCGTGCAGAAGCGCATCGGCGAGGGCGATCCTTATTTCTCCATGATCCGGCAAAGCTGGGGCAGCGGCCTGCGGCGGGTGTTCAGCGAGCTGCCCAATCCCGATTGGCTTTCGTGAAACACATTGGCCACAGAGGACACAGAGAACACAGAGAAAGATATAGATGCGTCAAACACGAAGTACGTGAAGGGCAACGAGGAAAAGCGGATGTTTGATCCGCAGATCTCCGGATTTGGCTTTGCAAGAGCATATGAGATTCCTTTGTACCCTGCCTTCCGCCTGTCTTTTCTGAACCGGAATTTCTCTGTGTTCTCTGTGACCTCTGTGGCTGAATAGTTTTCATGACGATTCGAGTAGGACTGACCCACGAGACGACCTACCGCTTCGATAAGCCGGTGGCGTTGTCGCCGCACGAGATCCGCCTGCGGCCCGCGCCGCACTGCCGCACGCCGATCAACAGCTACTCGCTGAAGGTCAAACCAGCGTCGCATTTCCTCAACTGGCAGCAGGACCCGTTCGGCAACTGGGTTGCGCGCCTGGTGTTTCCAGAAAAGGCCAACGAGCTCAAGGTGACCGTCGATCTGGTGGCCGACATGACGGTCATCAATCCGTTCGACTTCTTCGTCGAACAGTACGCCGAGAAATATCCTTTCACCTATTCCGGCCAGCTCCAGGTCGAGCTGTCGCCATTCCTGGAAAAGGAAAATCCCGGGCCACTGCTTGCCGCGTGGCTTGCCAGGTTCCGGCGCGAACTGCGTCCCGAGCTGGCGATCGTCGACATGCTCGTCGCCGCCAACTCCCGCCTGCAGGGTGACATCGGCTACATCGTACGCATGGAGCCCGGCATCCAGACCTGCGAGGAAACGCTCGGCTCAGCGAAAGGCTCGTGCCGCGATTCCGCCTGGTTGCTGGTCCAGGCTTTCCGTCACCTCGGGCTTGCGGCGCGCTTTGCATCCGGATACCTGATCCAGCTCGCCGCCGACGTCAAGGCGCTGGACGGACCGAGCGGACCCGAGCGGGATTTCACCGACCTGCATGCCTGGACCGAGGTTTATATTCCCGGTGCGGGCTGGGTGGGGCTGGATCCGACCTCTGGATTGTTCGCTGGCGAAGGCCACATTCCACTGGCTTGCACGGCTCTGCCTTCCAGTGCCGCGCCGATTACCGGATTTACCGATGTCGCAGGCGTGGAGTTCGGCTTCCACATGGAAGTGCGGCGCCTGCACGAGGACCCGCGCGTCACCAGGCCCTATTCGCCGGCGCAGTGGGAAGAGATCGACGGGCTGGCGCGCAAGGTCGACGAACAACTCGCCGCTTGGGACGTGCGCCTGACCATGGGCGGCGAACCGACTTTCGTTTCCATCGACAACATTGAAGGCGCCGAATGGAGTATCGCTGCCCTTGGCGCCGACAAACGCCGTCTCGCCGGCGAACTGTTCCAGCGCATGCAGAAGCAATTTGCCGCTGGAGCGTTATTGCACCACGGCCAGGGGAAATGGTATCCGGGCGAGGAACTGCCGCGATGGGCGCTGACCTGCTTTTGGCGCAGCGACGGCAAGCCGCTGTGGAAGAATCCGGCGTTGTTCGCCGAGGATGGAAAGAACTACGGTTTCGGTGCCACGCATGCGGAACGGTTCATCCGCAGGCTGGCGGAGAAACTCGGCTTGCATGCCGACTACCTGATTCCCGCCTACGAAGATGTATGGAAGGCCGTGCAGTCGGAACAGAAACTGCCGGTCAACGTCGATCCGCTCAACGCCGACCTCGGTGATTCCTTTGAACGCAAGGGCCTGGCGCGTATGCTTGGACGTGGCCTGGGCGAGCCGGCGGGCTACGTTCTGCCGCTCAAGCCGGCGCCGCGGCCGCGCAGCGCCGGCAACGCTGGCTGGCTGTCGAGCGCCTGGCCGCTGCAACGTGAGCATCTGTATCTTCTGGGTGGGGATTCGCCTCTTGGATTGCGACTGCCGCTCGATTCCCTTCCCTGGATCGCGGCGGCGGACATCGAGCCCCAGCACGTGCCCGATCCCTTCGAGGAGCGCGAAGCGCTGCACGAGCCCGGGGGCGAGGTGGCGACGCTTGCCCGCAAGCCCAAACCGGCACAGCTCGAGACTGGGCAATCGGCCGTCGAGGTGATCCACACGGCGCTGAGCGTGGAAGCAAGGTCGGGCCGCCTGTATGTATTTTTCCCGCCGCTGATGGCCGCCGCAGACTGGATTGATCTGGTCGCGGCGGTCGAAGCAAGTGCCGCGGAGTTGAACATACCGTTGGTGCTCGAGGGCTACACGCCGCCGTTCGATCCGCGCATCCGCCGCTTCGCGGTGACGCCCGATCCCGGCGTCATCGAAGTCAACATCCATCCCGCTGCGAACTGGGACGAACTCAGCAACAATACGCGGACGATTTATGAAGAGGCGCGCCTTACCCGGCTGGGCACCGAAAAATTCATGCTCGACGGACGCCACACCGGAACCGGCGGCGGCAATCACGTCACCATCGGCGGGCTGACGCCGGCCGACAGCCCGTTGCTGCGGCGGCCGGACCTGCTGAAGAGCCTGATCACCTACTGGCAGAACCATCCCGCGCTGTCCTATCTGTTTTCCGGGATGTTCATCGGGCCGACCAGCCAGGCCCCGCGCGTGGACGAAGCGCGCGACGACAGCCTCTACGAGCTCGAGATCGCATTCCAGCAGATGACCCGCAACACGAAAGCCGGCGAGGAGGTGTTGCAACCCTGGCTGGTGGACCGCCTGCTGCGCAACCTGCTGGTCGACCTTACGGGCAATACGCATCGCGCGGAGTTCTCGATCGACAAACTCTATTCTCCGGACGGACCGATGGGACGCCTCGGGCTGCTGGAATTCCGTGCCTTCGAAATGCCGCCGCACTGGCAGATGAGCCTTGCGCAGATGCTGCTGCTGCGCGCATTGATCGCGCGCTTCTGGAAGACCCCGTACACGGGGAAACTGGTGCGCTGGGGAACGTCCCTGCACGACCGCTTCATGCTGCCGCATTTCATCGCGGAAGACCTGAAAGTGGTCATTGCGGACCTGCAGGAATCGGGCTATCCCTTTCGCATGGAATGGTTTGCGCCGTTCCTTGAATTCCGCTTCCCGCGCTTCGGCGTGCTGGAGAGCGACGGCATGCGGCTCGAACTGCGCCAGGCGCTCGAACCCTGGCACGTGCTCGGCGAAGAGGCTTCCATGGGCGGTACCTCGCGCTATGTCGATTCCTCGGTCGAACGCATGCAAATCAAGGTCAGCAACATGATCGACGGCCGCTACGTGGTCCTGTGCAACGGCAGGATGATGCCGATGACGCCGACCGGCGTGCAGGGCGAGTATGTGGCGGGCGTGCGCTTCAAGGCCTGGCAGCCGCCTTCCGCCCTGCATCCAACCATCGCGGCGCAGACGCCGCTGGTTTTCGATGTGTACGACACCTGGAACGGTAGGGCCGTGGCCGGCTGCACCTACTATTCGTCCCATCCGGGCGGGCGCAACTATGCCCGTTTCCCGGTCAATGCCAACGAGGCCGAGGCGCGCCGCGTGGCGAGATTTGCCGCCCAGGGCCATACCTCGGGTAGCCTTGCCTTTCTGCCTGAAGTGCCATCGCGCGATTTTCCCCTGACGCTCGATTTGCGGCGCCAACCCGACGTGGCGGTCGCTTTCGCGCCGTCCCCGGCGGCCTCCGGCCAGCAACAACAGCAGTAAGCGCGCCGCCGCCCCCGCCTGAAGACTTATCTCTCATCGGCAGGAGCGTGCGGCTGGACGCCGCCGCCCCCGGCGGCTATCGTATGCCCGTGAGCGCCAATCCGGAGCCGGCATGAAACCCATTCCCATCGCAGCCGCGCTGCTCTTCGCCGCATCCTTGCTGGCCCAGTCCCTCCTGGCCCACGCCGTGGACTGGATCGAGGTCGGCGCCGACACTGAAACGAAGTACTACGTGGACGTCGAATCCATCGAGGTCGACGGCGAAAATGTGCGTGTGAAGAAGAAGGGCATTTTCACCCATGTCCTCACCGACACCTTCGGCGACAAAAGCGCGACATTCAAGGAAACCGTCGGCACGGTCGAGCTCGATTGCGGACGTCGCATCAATCGCATCGTCCAGATCGACATGATCGGCGAGGACGGCAGCGTGGTCTGGTCATCCGGACCGATGCAAAAGCGCCTGTGGGAGGAAGTGAAGTCCAACAGCCATGCGCAGAGCACTCTCGAGCTCGTTTGCGCCCGTCTCAATAAAAGCTGAAATCTCCGGCAGCGCCCGCCTGGGCGGCAGGCGCATGCGCAAGTTGCGGCGTGACGGCGCTGCCATCAAGTTGCCATATTGTGGCGGCGAAGTTGCCCGTACCGGGTTCGTTCCCTAACATAGCCGGACAGTGACTCGTGTCTGAGTTCGCGTGTGATAAACAACCGGGGGACGAATGAAAGCAGGTTGGGGCGTTCTGGTCGCAAGCCTCGCGGCAGGATCCGCGTTCGCGGCGCAGGTGGAGATGTTCTCGCCGCAGGGCGAAGTCAAGGGCGTGCGCCAGGTGGCGGTCCGCTTCTCCGAGCCGATGGTCGCTTTCGGCGATCCGCGCCTGCCTGAACCTTTCTCCGTCGACTGCAGCGAACCGGGGACGGGTCGCTGGGCGGACCAGAAGAACTGGATTTACGATTTCAGCCACGACCTGCCGGCCGGGGTTCGCTGCGGATTTTCCCTCAAGCCCGACCTGCTGTCCCTCGCCGGTAACCCAATCGAAGGCGCGCCGTCCTACGAATTTTCCACCGGCGGTCCGGCGATCCTCGAGACGTTGCCGTACGAAGGGGCACTAATCGACGAAGAGCAGATCTTCGTTCTTGGCCTGGATGCGGCGGCCAGCGAAGCCTCGGTGCTGGCCCACGCCTATTGCGACGTGCATGGCGTAACAGAGCGGGTGCCGGTACGCATGGTGCAGGGTGAGGAGCGGAAAACGCTGCTGGCGTCGCGCCGCGATTTCGTGGACCGGTGGTTGCGCGTGCTGTTCAAGGACGGCCATGAACTGCTCATCGACGGCCGTCCTTTCGGCAGGGGTGCACGGTTCGAGGATCTGCTGGCTGCGGACGAACGCAAGATGCCGGTCGTGGTGCTGCAATGCCAGCGCAGGCTGCCGAACAACGCCGAGGCTCGCCTGGTCTGGGGCAAGGGCGTGAGTTCCGTGAGCGGCGTGGCGACCGGTCAGGACCAGAGCGCCACATTCAAGGTGCGCGATGTTTTCCAGGCGCGGTTTACCTGCGAACGCGCTAACAAGGACGCCAACTGTCTGCCGATCCTGCCGCTGCGGCTGTCCTTTACGGCGCCGGTTTCGCGCGAGCAGGCAGCGAAAGTGATGCTCAAGCCGGCCGGCGGCAAGGCCATTACCGCGACGCTGCCCGATGCGCGCAATGCCGCGGATTTCGTCGACGAAGTGAGTTTCCCGGGACCGTTTCCGGAACGCGCGCAGTTTACGATCGAAATGCCGGCCGCGGTGACCGATGACGCCGGACGCAAGCTCGTTAACCAGAAGCGCTTCCCGCTGGCCGTGCGCACCGACGAGTACCCGCCGCTGGCGAAGTTTCCCGCGCGCTTCGGCATCATCGAACTGAAGGGAGAGGGCGTCATGCCGGTGACGCTGCGCAACCTCGAGGCGATGGTGGAGGCGCGCATGGCAATGACCGCCAAACAGGACGACCCGCGCGCCGAACTTGCCGACAAGGCGGATGCGGCCATCAACTGGCTGAAGAAAAAGCTCGACGAATCGAAACAGGAAGAAGGCAGCACGCTGCCGGGCGGCTATTCGCGGGTCGCCGACGGCGACGTCATGGCCATGCTCGACTGGATGAAGCGCATGCGCCAGATGGAAAACGACCGCTGGCGCTACGACGAGAAAAGAAACCAGAACGTGCTCGAGTTCCAGGTGGGCCAGGATTCTATTTTCAACGAGCGCGACCGGGTAAAGCGCATGAACGTGCCCAAACCTCAGGGCGCGCGGGCGTTCGAAGTGGTGGGCATTCCGCTGAAGAAGCCCGGCTTCTATGTCGTCGAACTGGCGAGCCCGCGTCTGGGCGCATCGCTGCTTGGCGCCCGTAACAAGCCTTACTACGTGCAATCTGCTGCCCTTGTCACCAATCTCGCGGTCCATTTCAAGTGGGGCCGGGAAGGTTCGCTGGTCTGGGTCACGGCGCTCGATACCGGCGCCGTCGTCGCCAAGGCGCAGGTCGCCGTGCAGGACTGCAGCGGTAAAGTCTATTTCCGTGGCGAAACCGATGCGCAGGGGCGTGCGCGGCTGGCCGCGGCCCTGCCGAAACAGGAACGCCTGCCCGCCTGCCTGACCGCTTACGACCGCCAACTGGTCGTGTCGGCCCGCCTCGGCGAGGACCTGTCGTTCGTGATGACGGAGTGGAACGAAGGCATTTCCCGCTGGCGCTTCAACCTGCGCAGCGCTGCGTGGAGCGGTCCCTACATTGCCGCGACCGTGTTCGACCGGTCGCTGCTGCGCGCCGGCGAAACCGTGGGCATGAAGCACTACTATCGGCGGCACGGCATCAAGGGATTCTCGTTCCTGCCGACGGACAGCCTGCCGAAGAAAGTCGTGATCCAGCATCAGGGCTCGGAAGAAAAATACGAACTGGCCGTGAACTGGGACAGCCGCAGCAGCGCGGAGACCAGATGGAAGATCCCGGAGGGCGCAAAGAAGGGCACCTATACGGTGATGATGACCGATACGCTCGAATCGCAGCCGGGCTCGCGCGGCACCACACGGGTCAGCGGCAGCTTTCGCGTGGAGGAATTCCGCGTGCCGCTGATGAAGGCGGAGATCGCCGCGCCCAAGGCGGTCCAGGTCAATCCAAAAAGCGTCGTGCTCGACCTCAACCTGCGCTATCTCTCCGGCGGCGGCGCCGGCCATGCGCCGGTCAGGGTGCGCAGCGTGTTGAGGCCTAAGACCGTGGCTTTTCCGGACTACGACGGCTTCACGTTTGCCAATGGCAAGGTCGTGGAAGGCGTCGAGCAACAGGGCGACAGCCGCTGGTTTGCCGGCGAGTATGAATTCGAGGATGCGGAAGGCGGCGAGCCGGCACCGCCGGCGCTATCTGGCATCAAGCCGCTGAAAATCATAAACCTGGAACTCGGACCCTCGGGGACCGCGCGGGTGACAGTGCCGGGGCTGCCGGCCGCGGACAGTCCGCAGGAGCTCAACGCCGAATTCGAATACGCGGATCCCAATGGCGAGATGCTGACGACTTCGACTCGCGTGCCGCTCTGGCCCTCACGCGTCATTCTCGGCATCAAGCCCGACTCCTGGGCCGCTTCTCAGGATCAGCTGAAGTTCCAGGTGCTCGCATTGGACCTGGCCGGGAAGCCGGTCAAGGGCCAGCAAGTGAGGACGCAGCTCTACGTGCGCGAAATGTTCTCTCATCGCAAGCGCCTGGTCGGCGGTTTCTACGGCTACGAAAGCGGCGCCGAGGTCAAAAAACTCGAAGCCGTCTGCGAAGGCGTAACGGATGAACGCGGCCGGTTGAACTGCGCGGTGAAGGCGCCGGTGTCGGGCAACATCCTGATGGCGGCCGAGACCAAAGACCGGGACGGCAATATGTCCTGGGCCAACGGCTCTGCCTGGGTCGCGGGCAAGGACGCGTGGTGGTTTGACCAGAGCAATGACGACCGTATGGACGTGATTCCGGAGCGCAACCGCTACGAGCCGGGCGAGACCGCCCTGTTCCAGGTGCGGATGCCATTCCGCGAGGCCACCGCGCTGGTCACCGTGGAACGCGAGGGCGTCATCGAATCCTTCGTGCAGCCTTTGTCGGGCACCGCGCCGGTGGTCAAGGTTCCGATCAAGGGTGGCCACGCGCCCAACGTCTTTGTCTCCGTCCTTGCGGTTCGGGGACGGGTATCCGGGGTGCAACCGACCGCGCTGGTCGATCTCGGCAAACCGGCCTTCAGGATGGGAGTAGCCGAGATCAGCGTCGGCTGGAAGGCGCACGAACTGGGCGTCAAGGTCAGCGCGGACAAGAAAACCTACAAGATCCGGGAAACGGCACGCGTCACCGTGCAGGTCACGCAGCGCGCGGGCGGCAAGCCGCCGAAATCGGGTGAAGTGGCGATCGCGGCTGTGGACGAAGGCCTGCTGGAACTGCTGCCCAACGATTCCTGGAAACTGCTCGATGCAATGATGCAGCCGCGTGGCATCGAGGTCGACACGTCGACCGCATCCATGCAGGTCGTTGGCAAGCGCCACTATGGCCGCAAAGCGCTGCCACAGGGCGGAGGAGGAGGCCGCGAAACCAGCCGCGAACTGTTCGACACCTTGCTGCTGTGGAAGGGCAGGGTCGCCCTGGATGCGAAGGGCAGGGCGACGGTGGAGATCCCGCTCAACGACTCGCTGACCGCCTTCCGCATCATCGCGGTCGCGGACTCCGGTAACGGCCTGTTCGGCACCGGACAAACATCGATCCGCGCCACCCAGGACCTGATGCTGCTCTCCGGCGTGCCACCGCTGGTGCGCGAAGGCGATCGCTTCGAGGCCCGCTTCACGGTGCGCAACGCCTCGGCGAGGCAGATGGAAGTGGAAGTCAATGGCAATGTCGAAGGCCAGGCGCTGCCGGCGGTGCGGCTGGCGCTCGCCGCCGGGGAAGCGGGCGACGCGAAGTGGGAGGTGACGGTTCCGGTGAATGCCGGACAGTTGCGCTGGGAAGTCGTGGCTGCGGAAGTGGGCGCATCCGGCCAGAGCCAGGCCGACCGCCTGAAGGTCCGCCAGAAAGTCATCGCCGCGATTCCGGTGCGCATATTCCAGGCTACGCTGGCGCAACTCGAGCAACCGCTGGATCTCGTGGTAAAAATTCCGGACGATGCGGTGCCGGGACGCGGCGGCGTGCGGCTGAGCTTGCTGCCCAGACTCGGAGATGAGCTGGCCGGAGTGCGCGAATTCATGGGTGAGTATCCGTACATCTGCCTTGAGCAGCGCGCTTCCCGTGCAATCGCGTTGCGTGATGCGGCGTTATGGGATCAAGTGATGAACGATCTGCCGTCCTATCTCGATCGCGATGGATTTGTCCGCTACTTCCCTTCCGAGCGCGAGGGTAGCGACACGCTGACGGCCTATCTGCTGGCGATAGGCAGCGAGGCGGGCTGGCGCATACCGGACGACGCGCTGGCGCGCATGCAGGGCGCCTTAAGAATGTTCGTCAGCGGCCGCGCTGGCCGCGACTCGCCGATGCCCAGCGCCGACCTGACCATTCGCAAACTCGCTGCCCTGGACGCGCTTTCCCGCTACGGTCCGATCGAACCAAACCTGCTGGATTCCATCGAAATCGCCCCCAACCTCTGGCCCACGTCGGCCGTGCTGGACTGGCATGGCCTGCTGGCGCGCAGCGATTTCATCAGGGACCGCGAGCAACGCCTGGCCGAGGCCGGGCAAATCGTGCGATCGCGCCTGAATTTCCAGGGCACGACAATGGGATTCTCCACCGAACGCCTGGATTACCTCTGGTGGCTAATGATTTCCGGTGACGTCAACGCCAACCGGGTGCTGCTGTCGTTCCTGAATGACGCCAGTTGGCAGCAAGACATCCCGCGACTGGTGCGCGGCACGCTCGGCCGCCAGCAGCGCGGCCACTGGAACACGACGGTCGCGAATGCCTGGGGTGTGCTGGCAATGGAAAAATTCTCCGCGAAGTTCGAATCGGAGCCGGTAACCGGACAGGCGCACGCTCAACTCGAGGGCCAGCAAGGTGCGATCGACTGGAGCAAGCCGGAAAAGGGTGGGAGGATCCTCGACTTCAAGTGGCCCGTGGCCGGCGCGCCGTTGTCCGTGCGCCAGGAAGGGTCGGGCAAGCCCTGGGTCACGGTGCAAAGCCGGGCAGCAATTCCGCTCAGGCAGCCGCTGTCTTCGGGCTTCCAGATCAAACGCACCATCACGCCGGTGGAAGTGAAGGTCCCCGGCGAACTGCGTCGCGGCGATACTGTGCGCATCAGGCTGGAGATCGAGGCGCAGTCCGACATGGCCTGGGTGGTGGTCGATGATCCGGTGCCGGCGGGCTCCGCCATTCTCGGCAGCGGTCTGGGTAAGGATTCGCAAAACCTGTCGAGCGGCGAGCACAAGCGCGGGTTTGTCTGGCCCGCCTTCGAGGAGCGCGGTTTCGATGCGTTCCGCGCCTATTATCGATTCGTCCCCAAGGGTATCTGGGCGGTGGAATATACGATCCGGCTAAACAATCCCGGCAGCTTCGAGCTGCCGCCCACACGTGTGGAGGCCATGTATGCGCCGGAGATGTTCGGCGAACTGCCGAACGCTTCCGTTACGGTAGTGCCGTGACGGACGTGAATGCCGTGAATATCGTGAATCCCGTGAATGACGTACCGGCAAAAGCTGAGAGGACCAGCGAATGCGCAGTTTGAGATCGGCATTCACGGCATTCACGATATTCACGGCATTCACGATCGCCGCCGGCACCAGGCCTGCCTTCGCCGACATTCCCTCCTTCGACCACGTGAAGAACAACTGGACTTCCACCGAAGGCGTCCTGCTCGACCGCCACGGTGCCGTGATCCACGAGTTGCGCGTCGTGGAGCAGGGCAGGCGGCTGGCATGGACCAGACTGGAGGACATTTCTCCCGCGGCGCTGGCGACCATCGTGCGCGCGGAGGACAAGCGCTTCTACCGGCATGAAGGCGTGGACTGGCTTGCATTGTCGGATGCCGCGCTGGATACGTTGCTGTTTTCCCGGCCGCGCGGTGCCTCGACCATTTCCATGCAAGTCGCCGCGCAGCTCGAGCCGGAACTGCGCGCAAGCCGGCGCAAGCGAACGGTGTCGCAGAAGTGGGACCAGATCAAGGCCGCGCAGGCGCTGGAAGAACGCTGGAACAAACGCCAGATCCTCGAGGCCTACCTGAACCTGTCCACCTTTCGCGGCGAATTGCAGGGCATCGGTGCGGCGGCCCGCGGTCTCTTTGGCAAGTTGCCCAGCGGCCTGGATGAGCGTGAATCCCTGCTGCTTGCCGTGCTCTTGCGCGGACCGAACGCGAAGTCCGAGATCGCGGCCGTGCGAGCCTGCACCCTGGGCCGGGACATGCGACTGGTGTCCGCCTGCCAGGATCTCGAAGCGCTGGCACGCGGTGCGCTGGTTGCAGAGCCGGCCATCAAAGCTTCGAGGACACTCGCGCCCCATGTGGCGCGCGAACTGCTGACCTCCGCGCAACCGCGCCTGCAATCTACGCTGGATGGCGAACTGCAGGCGCATGCGAACGATGCTTTGCAACAGCAGCTGGCGTCGCTTGCTGGCAGGCACGTCGCCGACGGCGCCGTGCTGGTGGTGGACAACGGGAGCGGGGAAGTGCTGGCCTATGTCGGCAATGGCGGCAACAGCGCCAGCGCTTTTTACGTCGACGGCGTGAAAGCGCCGCGCCAGGCCGGCTCCACGCTCAAGCCTTTCCTGTATGCGATGGCGATCGAACAGCGATTGCTTACCGCGGCATCGCTCACCGACGATTCGCCGGTCAGCCTGATCACGCCCACGGGCCTGTATGTGCCGCAGAACTACGACCGTGAGTTCAGGGGCCTCACCAGCGTGCGAACGGCCTTGTCCTCGTCCCTCAACGTGCCGGCGGTGCGCACGCTGATGATGGTAGGCGCCGATGCTTTCGTCGAGCGCCTGCGCGATCTGGGATTCGCGTCCATAGTCGGGGACGGCGACTTCTATGGTTATTCGCTGGCACTGGGATCGGCGGAAGTCAGCCTGTGGGAACTGGCCAACGCCTATCGAACGCTGGCGAACGGCGGCCGCGGCTCCCCACTCAGCCTGCAACCTGGCGGGAAGACAGTCGCGCCAGCAGTGGTAGATGGCGGGGCCGCCTACATCGTCGCCGACATCCTCTCCGATCCGCTGGCACGCAGCGTCACATTCGGCCTGGAGAATCCGCTTTCATCCCGGCACTGGGCGGCGGTCAAGACCGGCACCAGCAAGGACATGCGGGATAACTGGTGCGTCGGATTCACCGATCGCTACACCGTAGCCGTATGGGTGGGAAATTTCGACGGCAGCGCCATGCGCGATGTTTCCGGTGTAACCGGCGCGGCGCCGGTCTGGTTGGAACTCGTCAATTACCTGCACCGGCGCTCCGCGTCGCTCGAGCCGGAACTCCCGCAAGGCTTGTTGCGGATTTCCGTCAAGTACGACGCCGACGTCGAAGCGGCAAGGAGCGAGCTGTTTCTGGCGGGAACGCAGACGTCGCATGTTGCCGCGAAGTCCGCCGCAGCGAACCGCGCGAACATCTCCTACCCGGGCAATGGAACCATCATTGCACTCGACCCGGACATTCCGGACGCCGTGCAACGCGTACGTTTCCTGGCGTCCGACGGGGCGGCGGGTTATCGCTGGCGCCTGGACGGGGAGGACGCCGGCAGCGCCGGCCGGGCGGTATTCTGGAGCCCGCGCCCGGGCCATCACGAGTTGGGCCTCGTCGATCGCGACGGGGTCGAGATCGACCGGGTACGATTCGAGGTCCGGGGCGCGGGCAGGCAATCCCTGGCGCAATAGTGTGCGCGGCGTGTCCGCCTTTCCAGGCGCGAGACTGGGCCGGGTTCGCCTGGCAGCCCCACGGGCTTCTTTTCGCCCCGGACTGCGCATGGATTTTTTGCGCCGGACTGCGCATGGATTTTTTTCGCGCCGGACTGCGCATTGATCTGGGTCAAGGGCCGCAGCCATGCCTGCGTCTAGGATGGCATGGTTGAAACCAAATCCATTCCAGGGAGCCGGCCATGAATCCGAACGTAGGCAATACCGACCGCATCATCCGCATCGTTGCAGGTATCCTTCTCCTGAGTGCATTCGTATTCATCGAGGGAAATCTGCGCTGGCTCGGCATCATCGGACTGGTGCCGTTGCTGACCGGTATTTTCCGCTGGTGTCCGGCCTATTCGCTCCTGGGTGCGAACACCTGTAATACCGCCGGCAAGCCGGGCTGAATTCGATTTGACCGGGATGAGGGGAGCGTCGACGGAGGGCGGGTCCTGGCCCGGCCCGCACGCAGTCCGGTGGACACGGGTTCACGGAAATGCGTCTCTGCCCGCGGAGTTGCCGGGCACGCTGCCGAGGCCGGCCACCTGCTATCACTGCGGGCAACCGCTGCCGTCCGGCGAAAGAATCCAGACCTGCATCGCCGGCGCGCAGCGGGCAATGTGCTGTCCCGGTTGCGCCGCGGTGGCTCAGGCGATCGTCGACAACGGTCTCGGCGACTACTACGAAAAGCGGGACCGGTTCTCCGACGCGCCTAGGGAGGCGGTGCCGGACATCGTTCCTGGTCTGGAGGTTTTCGACCGCGATGAGATCCAGCGCGGATTCGTGAACCGCCTCTCGGAGCATGAACGCGAAGCCGCGCTGATCCTCGAGGGCATCAGCTGCCCGGCCTGCATCTGGCTGAACGAAGTGCATCTTGCCCGCCAGCCCGGCATTCTTGCCGCCGAGGTCAATTACACCACGCGGCGGGCGCGGGTGCGATGGGACGAGCGCCGGACCCGGTTCTCGGACATCCTCGCGGCAATCCAGGCGATCGGCTACCGCGCCTACCCTTACGACCCCGGTGCGATGGAGGCGAGCCGCATCCGCGAGCGCCGGGACGCCTTGCTCAGGCTGGCGGTCGCGGGACTCGGGATGATGCAGGTGATGATGTACGCTTTTCCCGCATACGTCACGGGCACGGGTGAGATTCCTCCCGATACCGTGGCGCTGATGCGATGGGCAAGTTTGATTCTGACTTTTCCCGTGGTTGCGTATTCTTCCCTGCCGTTTTTTCGCGGCGCGCTGCGCGACCTGCGCAAGCGGCGGCTGGGCATGGACGTGCCCGTTGCCCTCGGGATCGGCGCGGCATTCATCGCCAGTGCCGCAGCGACACTGAACGGCAGCGGCGATGTTTACTTCGACTCGGTGGCGATGTTCGTGTTCTTCCTCCTGGGAGGTCGCTATCTCGAGCTGATGGCCCGTCACCGTGCGGCCGACTACCTGGAATTCCTGACGCGGGCGCTGCCCGCCGTGGCGAACCGATTGTGCGACTTCCCGCGCTCGCAGGCTGTGGAAATCGTGCCGGCCGGCCTGCTCGCAGCCGGTGACCGGATCCTCGTGCGTCCCGGGGAAAGTTTTCCGGCGGACGGCTGTGTCGAAGAGGGAAGGACGGAGGTCGACGAGTCGCTGCTGACCGGGGAAAGCCGGCCGGTAACAAAACAAGCCGGAGACAGCGTTATCGGTGGCTCGGTAAACGGGGGCCACGCTGTCACCCTGCGGGTGGAGCGCATTGGCGCCGATACCATGCTTTCCGGGATCGTGCGACTGATGGAACGGGCCTCCGCAGGCAGGCCACGAATCCAGGAACTCACAGATTTCGTCGCGGCCCGGTTTGTCGGATTTGTCCTGGCAGCGGCGGCCGGTTCAGCCCTGTACTGGGCATGGATGGACCCGGCCCGGGCACTTCCGGTGGCGGTTGCAGTGCTAGTCGTAACCTGCCCCTGCGCATTGTCCCTGGCCACGCCCATGGCGATGGCTGTGGCGGCCGCGACCATGGCGCGGTTGGGGCTTATCGTTACGCGCAGCGGGGCAATCGAGACGCTGGCCCGCGCGACGCATTTCGTTTTCGACAAGACCGGCACGCTCACGCAGGGCCGGCTCCATGTAACGGACGTCATTGTGCTGGGCGAGGCCGGACGCGACCGTGTCCTCTCCCTGGCCGCCGCGCTCGAGCGGCAGTCGGAGCATCCGCTGGGCAAGGCCATCGTGGCGGCGGCACCGGGGGATTTGCCCGTGGCGACGGACATACGGAATTATCCGGGCAGGGGCATCGAAGGCTTGATCGAAGGACGGCGCACCCGCATCGGCCACAACGCGTTCGTTGCCGAACTTTGTGGAACGCCTTGCGGGACGCAAACTGGGCCCGCCCGCGCGACAGCCGTCTGGCTGGGCGACGCGGCAGGTCCCCTTGCGCAGTTCAACCTGGAAGACCGGGTGCGCGAGGACGCCAGGGCGTTGGTCTCGGACCTCAAGGCATCGGGGCGGCTGGTCATGCTGCTTTCGGGGGACGGCATGCAAGCGGTGCAGGACGCCGCGGCGCATGCGGACATCCTCTACTACCGGGCGCAGATGCTGCCGGAACAGAAGCAGTTCGCGGTG
>JBKJUC010000115.1:0-22084 GCA_046590325.1 Burkholderiales bacterium
CTGTACGGCAAATACAAGGACAAGGGGCTGGTCGTCGTCGGCTTTCCGGCCAACGACTTCGGCGCGCAGGAACCCGGCACGGCAAAGGAGATCAAGGATTTCTGCGAACTGACCTACGGGGTGAAATTCCCGATGGTGGAAAAGACCAGCGTGGTGCCCGGCAAGGCCAACCCGGTTTTCGCGGGACTCACGAAAATGACCGGGGATGCGCCGGAGTGGAATTTCCACAAGTACCTGCTGTCGCGGGACGGCAAGCGCGCTTTCAGTTTCTCCGCCCGCACCCAACCCGAAAGCACCGAAGTCGTAAAACAGATTGAGGCGCTTTTAGCTGAAAAACCCTAAACACTAACCCTTCACCGCAAAGGCGCAAAGACGCGAAGGGAGCGCAAAGAAAAGCAAGGCAAGGCATCCAAGTTTCATTGGAGGGTCAATGTGATCGACCGCGCGTCAATGCAAAATGGTCGACCAGAGTCTGTCTCCTATTTCATATTCTTGATCTTCGCTTTCCTTTGCGTCGCCTTTCTTCGCGTCTTTGCGCCTTTGCGGTGAAGAACTAAGCCCTTAAGAGGCGAAGTCGCGGATCACCGCGCCGGCTTTCGGCGCGCCGGCAAGGATGCCGCTGCCGTCTGCCACCAATTTCCCGTTCACCCATACTCCGTGCACGCCGGTAGCCGGCGTGGTGAGACGCGAGGCACCAGCGGGCAGGTCGAACACCCGCCTGGAAGGTCCGCGGCCCACGGTTTTCGGATCGAACAGCAGCAGGTCGGCATGCATACCGGGGGCGACGCTGCCGCGCTGCCTGATGCCGAACAGTTCGGCCGCTTCGGCCGTGAGCTTGCGCACCGCCTGCTCCATGGGCATCAGCTTGCGGTCGCGCACCCAGTGGCCGAGAACATGCAACCCGAACCCGGCATCGCACAGGAAGGTCAGATGCGCGCCCGCATCGGAAAGGGAAACAATGGCATTCTCATCCTGCATCATGCGGCCGACCGCCTCCTCGTCCGAATTCAGCAGCGTCGCCGTGAACATGGTGTCCAGGTCTTCCGACAGCGCCAGGTCGAGGATGAAGTCCACAGGATGCTTGCCCTCTGACCTCGCCAGCGCACCAATGGATTTGCCCTCGTAAGCGGCATGAGCCGGATCGGCCACCAGGGCCACGAAAGCTTTTTCCCATTCGCCGGTGAACATGCGGCGGCTGCGTTCGGTCAGTTCGGCTTTGAGGCTGGCGCGCAGCTTCGGATCGGAAATGGCCGCTGAAAATTCCTTCTGGTCCATGCGCATCAGCGGTTGCCAGGCGCGAAGGCCTTCGAAAACATAAGGCTCATGCAAAGTGAATTCGAAGTTCAGCGGACACGCCGAAACCGCGCCGTACATCCGCCGTCCGCGCTTTTGCGCAGCGCGGATATGAGCCAGATCATCGAAGGTCGCTTCAGGGGTGAGGTTGGAATGCAACAGCGCCGCGATCAAATAGGGCCGCTCCGCGGCCGCGCACAACTCCTCGATCCAGGGCACCGGCGTGTCGGCGCCCTTGGTCATCATCAACAGCCCTTTGCCATGGTCGCGCAGGACGGCGGATAGCGTTTTCATCTCGTGCTCGTCGGCCAGACGCGAGGGCATCGGAATGCCGGCCTCGCCGTTGTGCTGCCCGGAGCGCGTCGTGGAAAATCCGCAGGCGCCGGCTTCCATGGCTTCGGCGACGATGGCGCGCATCTGCTTCACTTCGTCCACCGAAGCCACGCGCTTCGGCGCATCGCCGCGCATGACGAACGTGCGTACGCCGGAATGGCCAACGAAGCAGGCAACGTTCGGGCCGACGCCATTCTTCTCCAGCATGTCGAGATACTGCGGGAACGACTCGAAACCCCAGTCGATGCCGGTGCGCAACGCCTCGATGGACATGCCTTCCACGTGGGTCAGGTTGCGCATCACCAGGTCGCGGTCGGCGGGTCGGCAGGGTGCAATCGTGAACCCGCAATTCCCCATCACCACCGTGGTCACGCCCAGGGCGGGCGACGGATTGGCGAAGGGGTCCCAGGTAATTTGCGCGTCGTAGTGGGTGTGGGTGTCGATGATGCCGGGCATCAGCGCAAGGCCGCCGGCGTCGAGGCGCTGACCAGCCTGTCCTTCGGCTGCGCCAACAGCCGCGATGCGGCCGTCCTTGACTGCCACGCTTCCGTGCCGCGGCGCGCCGCCGGTCCCGTCATAGATCGTGGCGTTGTCGATGATCAAATCGTGCATCTGCCCTCCCTCTTTTATTTTTATCGACCCGGTTCGTTGCCGGATACTGTAGCGGACAGGATACTCCGCAGCTCAGGTGCGCTGGGCCGGATAACGGATTTCCAGCACTTGCAGCGTGGTCGAACCGGCAGGCCGGTTCCATGTAACGGTATCTCCCGCCCGGGAGCCCATTAACGCCTTGGCCAGCGGAGATTGCCAGCTTACCCGCCCCGCGGCGACATCCGCCTCGTCATCGCCGACGATCGTGAAAGTGTGCGTTTTGCCCTCTTCGTCTTCCGCTTTGACACTGGCGCCGAAATGCACCGCATCCTGCGGCTGGGCGGCAATGTCTACCACGATCGCGCCCTCGAGCTGTGCCTGGAAGTAACGCAGGTCGCGCTCGATCTGGATCAGGCGAGGCCGGTCAAAAGACTCTTCGGCTGCCTTGAGTTGCGAGTGCTCCGCCTGCAAGGCTTCCACCTTGCCGCGCAATTGTTCCATTCCGGACGCGGTGACATAGTTGGGCTGCGAACTGACCGGACGTTCCGGCAGTTCTTCGCCCAGCATGTCCTCGCTGTCCTCCTTGACGAAGGCACGGCTCATTGATTATCCCCGGAGGAACTAGCGGTGGGTCGGCAGACGGCAATATCTATTGCATGGTACCAAACCCGGTTCTTTGACGTTCCTCCGGAGCGGTGCATCCATCCTTCCGTCGATTCAGTGATTCGTAGTCGAAACGTAGTACCCCTGCGCCTAAATTGGCCTGACCGAAAGGGAGACGACGTGGCGGATCTATTCAGTTTCGTGGTCAAGGTCTACCGGCTCCGGGGCCGTGCGATGGTCGGTACCGTCCAGGAAGTCCGCAGCGGCCGCACCCTCCCGTTCCGGACCAAGGACGAACTCTGGAACTCCCTCCATGGCCCCGCCTCCCGATTGGAAGCAGCAACACAATCCCGCCCGCGCCGTCCTTCAGGCGCGGTGGCCCGCAACCCATCCAGACCAAAAACCAGGGAAAGGAAACAAGAAAAATGAATAATGCGATCAATCGGCAGCACCGCTACTTGACCTCCCTTGCCGCGGCAACGGTCCTCGGCGCAATAGCATCCGGCCCGGCCGTGGCAGGCAAGGTCAACATGGCAAAGGAAGGCCGGCTCGACTACAACTTCTGCATGGCGGGAGAGCTTACCTATCATGCAATCAAAGACACCCTCGGCATGGCGGAGTTTCACCTCGACGCGGCGATGCACGCAAATACGCCGAACGGCCCCTTCGACCTCCAGGGCTCTCATTGCGTCGGGCACGGCTGGACCATAGACGGCAAGTGGGGCGATGCAGGTTACTGCAAGCAAGTGGACGCCGACGGCGACTTGTGGATGTTCCGCTATGAAACGGGTGCCGACTCCACGGGCAAATGGGAAGCGATCGGCGGCACCGGTAAATACGATGGGATGAAGGCGTCGGGCCAGTACCAGCCGGTCGGTGTCCCGCCAGCCGTACTCGCCGGCCACTTCAATCGCTGTAATCGCACAACGGGCACTTACAAGCTGAAATAAGCCACCGTAACCGGCGCCCGGCGGTACGCCGGCACTCGAAAATGTCCGTGGCTTGCCTCTCGGCAGGCAAGCCACGGACATTGACGGCGTCATATCCGGGGTCGATACTCGCCGCAGGCTGGCTCGCATCCGATTCGTCGAAAGCGATGAAAAAGCCCCTACCCGCAAAGATCAGTCGCCCCCGGTTATACGGCGCCTCGCCGCGAACACGGCTGTTCGCGCGTCTCGACGAGTTGCGCGCCAAGCCGCTGATCTGGATCGCGGGCCCGCCCGGCTCCGGAAAAACCACGCTGATCGCAAGTTACCTGGAAGCCCGCGAACTCACGGGAATCTGGGTCCAGGCGGACAGTGCGGACGCCGATCCGGCGACATTCTTCTATTTCCTCGGACTGGCGGCAAAGCAGCTGGCACCGAAGGAAAAACCCCTGCCCTTGTTACGGCCCGAATACCAGTCTGAAATCGAAATGTTCTCGCGTCGATTTTTCCGCGCCCTTTTCGAACGACTCGGCGACTCGGGCGTGCTGGTCATAGACAATTTCCATGAGGTGCCCGAGGAATTCGCCATCGCGCGCCTGCTGGAACTGGCGTGCGAGGAGATACCTCAGGGATGCACTCTCATCGTCCTCAGCCGGAAGGACGAACCTACAGCGCTCGCGCGCGCCCAGGCGAATGGCCTCGTCGGCCGGTTGGAATGGGAGGATTTGCGGGTCACGCAAGATGAGGCGACCCTGATCGTGCGTACCCGACAGGCCATCAGCCAACCGATGATCGAACGCCTGCATGCGGAATCCGGTGGATGGGCCGCCGGGCTGACCCTGATGCTCGACAGCCTGCAGCGCACCGGCAGCATGCCCGCCTCTACCGGCTCCGGAAGCCGGGAAACTGTTTTCAATTATTTCGCCAGCCAGATTCTCGAACACGCTACACCGCGGGAACAGCTGACCCTGTGCATCAGCGCCCTGCTCCCGGAAATGACCGCGCGGTCGGTGCACGAACTGACCGACGACGCGCATGCAGGCAGTCTGCTGGAAGGTCTGTATCGCCGCCATCTATTCACCTATCGCAAGGACGGGACCGAGCCGGTATTCCAGTACCACGCCCTGTTCAGGGACTTCTTGCTTTCCCGGCTGGAGCAACTTCCCGCCCCGGAACAATCGTCCTTGCGCCTTCGCGCGGCACATCTGCTCGAAAAGGCGGGCCTCCCGGACGAAGCGATCTCCCTCTACATCAATTGCGGAGAAGCTGAACAAGTCGTCCGCTTGGCGCTCTCCCGTGCCGAGGACCTGATCGCGCAGGGTCGAAGCCGAACGCTGTCCGACTGGATGCGCACCCTGCCCGAGTCCCGGCTTGAGGACGAGCCCTGGTTACGTTACTGGCTCGGCGTCGCCCAGCTCGCCACCTCACCAGAACAGGCACAGGAAACCCTGACGAAGGCGCACGAGGGATTCGCGGAACAGAACGACACGACCGGAAGGATCATGGTCGCGACCGCGATTCTTCATGCCTTCTATGTCAGCTACGCGCGCTTCAGTCCCGCCAGGGAATGGATCGCCCGGCTTTCGGAACTGCTCAAGGCCGGACACTCGCTTCCGTCCAGAAGCGCCGAAATTCAGGCCAATGCCGTCATGCTTTTTGCCAATCTCTACCGGGATGCGTGCCCTGCGGAAGTCGAGTACTGCGTCGCCAAGCTCGAGCATCTCCTGCAAGGAGACGCTCCGGCGGGAGACAAGCTATTGGCCGGCATCGCCCTGTTGTCTTACGCCCTCGCGGTAGGCCGTATTGATATGGGAAAAAAGCTTCTTCACCTGCTTTCTGATCTCGAAGCGGTGACACAAGTCAACGAACCCATATTGATCATGTGGCTGATTCGGAAAGCGGATCTTCTGCAGCATGCCCTCGACATTCCGGCCGCTCTCGAAGCCGCGCAACTTGCACGGAAGCTTGCCCGGGAACACGGCTTGCGTTATGCGCAACTGTTCGCTGGCTACATCGAGGGCTTCGCGCGCATCAAAGCCGGTGAATTCCGCGCGGCTGACCAAATCATCGGCGAATTGCAGCTGCTTTGCGACCGATCCAGGAAGATCGAGGTGCTGCATGCATGCGGAAATCTTCCGTGGCAACACGTCTGGTCCGGTGATTTTGCCGCCGCTTTGCGGGACGGACCCGTAGCGCTCGAAGTGGCAACAGCCATGCGCGTTCCCTGGCTGATTGCCGTCTGGTCAGTGCCTGTCATCTGTGGATATGCGGGAACCGGCCGATACAAAGACGCATTGCGCATGATTGCGGAGGCGCGTTCCAGCCTAGCCGGCACAGTCTGTTTCGACGCGTACCAAATCGTCTTTCAGATTATCGAAGCCTATTGCGCACTCATGCAGGGCGACGTGAAATTGGCGCTCGCGCTCACCCGGACTTCGCTCCGCGATGCGCAATTGTTCGGGCGTGAGGTTTATCTATTCTGGCCCGCCCATCTTCTTGCTCCCTTGCTGATGGAAGCCCTTCGATCGGGCGAGGAAGTGGATCTCGTGCGACGTGCCATCCGACGCTTCAAGCTCCCGCCGCCGACAAATCGAATGGATCCGGAATGGGATTGGAAGATACGGGTGCAATCCCTGGGTAGTTTCGAAATCGTGAAGGATGACACTTCGCTCATCTTTTCCGGAAAGCTCCCAAAGAAATCCCTCGCCCTCCTGAAGGTCATCGTGACACACGGACCGGAAGAAGTGCCGGAACAGCAGATCCTCGACGCCCTCTGGCCCGCCGAGGAGGGCGATGCCGCAGAGAAATCACTTAGCGTCACGCTGCTGCGCCTGCGCCGGCTGCTGGGTGACAACGACTTGATCCGCCATCAGGGCGGGAAACTGTCGCTCGACAGCCGGCGCTGCTGGGTGGATGCCTGGGCCTTCGAGCACATGCTCTCCATGCTGCCGAACGGCGGCAACGGCAGCAGCGGCGATTGGATCTCCCTCGAGCGTGCGCTGTCGCTCTATCGCGGTTCGCTGTTGCCGGAGGATGAGGGAGAAGCGTGGAGCGTACCGGCCCGGGAACGCCTCCGCGCGAAGTTCATCCATGCGCTCGTTGCCCTGGGCAGGCATCTGGAGGCCGGCGGTCGCTTCGACGAGGCGATCGGCTGGTATCTGAGGGGGCTGGACGCCGATCCGATCGTGGAGACCTTCTGCCAGGGCCTGATGCGCTGCTACGAAAAACTGGATCGCCGCACGGAGTCGATCGCAGCGTACAGGCGCCTCAGGCAAACACTATCGATCACCCTTGGCCTGACACCCTCGGCAGCGACGGAAAAACTCTATCAATCACTGCGCACGGGGACCTGACCCGCCTGTCTTACTCGTGGCGCTCGGGCAGGCCCTTGTGCGCCTCGGCCGACAACGTGGAATCGGCGTAGTGCAGGATAAGCATCACCGGGTATCAGACGTCCACGGTGGTGATCCGGAACACGGCAACCCCGGCGGCCGTGCTCGCCGCCACGGCTATGACGGCGATGATCGTAGTGCCCGCCCCTGTCGATGCGCCTCATTTCGGCGGTTCGGCCGGCACGCTGCCCTGCCTGCAGCGGCGCTCGATCTCATTGACCATGTCGCGGAACTGGCGGGTCACGTTGTTGCGCAGGATCAGTTCGCCAACCAGGGGCGGCAAAGGCTTCTCGGGTTCGATGGTCCCCCGCCAGCTCAGGATGATCGGGTCGGCGGGAGTCGCCCCTTCTTCGATCTCGTAGCGGCCTTCGAGTTTTTTCAGATTCCCCTTGAGCAGCCGCACTTCGATCACATGCGGCGGCAATTCCAGGGATTCCACTGTTACGTCGATCGGCATCTTGAAAAACAGGAAACCCGCCTCTCCGAACTGTTCCACGATCGCCGCATTGCCCCGGTATTCGATCAACCGGCTCCTGCTGATTCCTGAAATGAATTCCGACAGCCGGTTGTAATCGGTGAGCGTCTGCCAGATGACCGCAAGCGGCACAGCAAGCGTTGCCCGCGCTTGCACATGCACCTCGTCGCCGCGCTTTTCCGTCTTCACGGAAAGATCGCCGGCGGCATTGCTGCCGCCCGTAAATAACGCCAATAGCGCCACCAGGACGGGCAGTGAAGAATTCTTTCCCAAGACCGTAACCACCTCCTGCCCTCCTGTTTCTAGGCCCGCATCACCACTACTGCCACAGCCCGCCCGGAAGCGGCTGGATCAGGCAGCGCAGGGGGATTCAGCCCTCGCGTCAGAGACCGGTACACGACCATGCCCCGCCTAGCTTGACCGCCCTCATCACTTCCCGCAGTGTGCCACTGTCGCAGTGTCTGAATCCAATCGGCTTCACTCTGCGTAAAGTCGCCATAAGTGCGGCAACCTGCAGCGGTCCGATCAGGCAGACAGGAACCGCGTTCGATGCAGGCTGCCCATGAAACGGGTGTCGGTGGACAAGCATCATTTGAGGAAATAAGCCGGCGTGTACAATCAGCCGCGTCGGCCGAAGGCCTGCGAATTGCAGGCCGACGAACCTGACGGCCGACGGCAACCAGTGCAATACGAGGGAGACATGGCGTTGAGAAAATCCAGAACTGTGCTGGTCCTGGCGGTGATCGCCGTGCTTGTCGCCGCATTCTTCATCTTCGACCTCGGTCAGTACTTCAGCCTCGCCTATCTCAAGTCCCAGCAGGCCGTCATCGACAGATATTACCGGGAGAACGCGGTCCTTACCGTTGCGGTCTTTTTCATCGCCTATGTCACGGTGACCGCATTGTCCCTGCCTTGGGCCACGGTGATGACGCTGGCGGCCGGCGCCGTGTTTGGGGTGGTTTGGGGCACCGTGATCGTTTCGTTTGCTTCCACAATTGGCGCGACGCTCGCCTTCCTGGCCTCGCGCTTCGTATTGCGGGATTCGATCCAGGCCCGATTCGGCGACAGGCTCAAGACCCTCAACGCGGGTGTCGAGAAAGACGGCGCCTTTTACCTTTTCACCCTGCGCCTGGTCCCCGCGATCCCGTTTTTCGTCATCAACCTGGCCATGGGCCTGACGCCCATCCGTGCCTGGACCTATTACTGGGTTAGCCAGCTCGGCATGCTGGCGGGAACCGTGGTCTACGTGAATGCCGGTACCCAGATCGCGAAAATCGACTCGCTGCGCGGCATTCTCTCGCCGACGCTGCTGGCCTCCTTCACGCTGCTCGGCTTGTTCCCGCTCGTCGCCAAGAAGATTCTCGATATGGTCAAGGCGCGCAAGGTCTACCGCCGGTTTACCCGTCCGCGCCGTTTCGACCGCAATGTTGTCGTCATCGGCGCAGGATCGGCGGGCCTGGTCTCCGCTTACATCGCCGCCGCGGTCAAAGCCAGGGTGACGCTGATCGAGAAGGACCGCATGGGTGGCGACTGCCTCAACACCGGATGCGTGCCATCGAAGGCACTGCTGCGCACGGCGAAGTTCCTGTCCCACGCCAGACGGTCGGCGGAATTCGGAGTCCGCGAAACGACGGTGGAGTTCCACTTCGGCGATGTCATGGAGCGCGTGCAAAAAGTGATCGCGGCGATAGAACCGCACGACTCCGTCGAACGCTACACGCAGCTTGGCGTGGAATGCATTGCGGGCGAGGCAAGGATCGTTTCCCCATGGGCGGTCGAGGTCAACGGACAAACCCTGACCACGCGCTCGATTGTCATAGCCGCCGGTGCCCGGCCCTTCATTCCGCCTATTCCCGGCATCGACCAGACTGGCTATCTGACTTCGGAGACGCTGTGGAATCTGCGGGAACTGCCGGCGCGCCTGCTGGTTCTCGGTGGCGGCCCCATAGGCTGCGAGCTGGCGCAAGGTTTCGCGCGTTGCGGCGCCAGGGTCACGCAAGTCGAGATGGCGCCCCGTCTGCTGATGCGCGAGGATCCCGAATTCTCGGAAATGCTGCTGGCCCGGTTCAAGGCCGAGGGAATGGATGTGCGCCTTAAACACAAGGCGGCGCGCTTCCTGATCGAGAACGGGGAACATATCCTGGTCTGCGAGCACGATGGACGGGAAGTCCGCATTGCCTTCGACAAGGTGCTCGTCGCGGTGGGACGCATCGCCAACACCGAAGGCTACGGACTCGAAACCCTGGGCATCCCAACGACGAAGAGTCGCACGGTCGAAACCAACGAGTTCCTGCAAACGATGTATCCGAACATCTACGCCTGCGGCGACGTGGCGGGCCCGTACCAGTTCACCCATACCGCCGCACACCAGGCCTGGGACGCGGCGGTGAACGCGCTGTTCGGCGCAATGAAGAAATTCCGTGCCGACTACTCCGTCATTCCCTGGGCCACGTTCACTGAGCCGGAAGTCGCCCGCGTCGGCCTGAACGAATCCGAGGCGAAGGAGAAGAAAATTGCGTACGAAGTCACGACCTACGGCATCGACGACCTCGACCGCGCCATCGCCGATTCGGAAGCGCATGGCCTGTTGAAGGTGCTGACGGTGCCGGGGAAGGACAAGATCCTTGGCGTCACCATCGCTGGAGAACATGCGGGAGACCTGATCGCCGAGTACGTCAGCGCCATGCGTCACGGCATCGGCCTGAACAAGATCCTCGGCACCATTCATATCTATCCGACCATGGCCGAAGCCAATAAGTACGTGGCCGGCAACTGGAAGAGGGCCCACGCGCCGCAGGGGGTGTTGAAGTGGGTGGAGAAGTACCACGCCTGGCGCAGAGGATGAAATGAAGCCGAAAGGTGAAAGGCTAAAGTTGAAAGTAAGTGCGTTCAGGGCGGACGCTGTCCGCTCGTTTCACTTTCACCTTTGACCTTTCGGCTTTTACCTGGCCACCAGAGCGGAGTCAGTCTAACAATGAAAACATTTTTGCTGGCCTTACTGATCCTGCTGCTTCCCGGCTTCGCCTCGGCGGCTTTCGACCATTCGCACGCGCAGTGGGACGCGCTGACGAAGAAACATGTGACATGGCTGTCTGGCGGTCACGCGTCACAAGTCGACTACAAGGGCTTGCAGGCCGACCGCGCAATGCTGAAGGGCTATCTGGATGGCCTCTCCGCAGTGTCGCAGGCGGAATATGACGCCTGGAACAAACAGCAGAAACTCGCTTACCTGCTGAACGCCTACAACGCGTTCACCGTCGATCTGATCCTCACCGGGTATCCGGACCTGAAATCGATCAAGGATCTGGGTTCGATCATCACCAGTCCCTGGAAGAAGAAATTCTTTCCCTTGCTTGGCAGACAGCGCAGCCTCGACGACGTCGAGCACGGCATGATCCGCGCACCGGGCGCCTTCGACGATCCGCGTATCCACATGGCGGCGAACTGTGCGTCCGTAGGCTGTCCGGCACTGCGCAACGACGCCTACACCGGGGACAAGCTCGACGCACAACTCGACGACAGCGTCGCGCGGTTCCTGTCGGACCCCACGCGCAACCGCTACAACGCCCAGTCTGAAAAACTGGAGGTTTCCAGGATTTTTGACTGGTACGGCAAGGACTTCGTGGCACGCGCAGGGTCCGTCGAAGGCTGGCTCGCCAGATACGCGGACAAACTTACCGGCGACCCGAAACAGCAGCAACTCATCCGCGACAAGAAGGCCAGGCTCGATTTCCTCGATTACGACTGGACATTGAACGACAAGAGATAGGGATGAGGGATGAGGGGCGAAGGATGAGGCGCGAGGGGCGAGGGGCAAGGGAACAGCCCGAACCGTTTGCGGTAGACCGTCTTGCTGTTCCCTCGTCCCTTATGGGCAACGCCCGGTCGCCGCAAGCGGCACAAGTGTTCCCTTGTCCAGCGAAGTCGGGCGTCCCTTATGGGCAACGCCAGGTCGCCGCAAGCGGCACAAGTGTTCCCTTGTCCAGCGAAGTCGGGCGTCCCTCGCCCGCGGTCCTTCCCTCGCCCCTGTCCATCGTCGTTCCAACGCTGAACGAAGCGGAGGGCGTCGCAGAGTTCCTGCAAGCCCTGCAGCCGCTGCGCGAACGCGGCGTCGAACTGATAGTCGCCGACGGCGGGAGCCTCGACGCGACGGTGTCGCTGGCCACTCCGCTGGTAGACCACTTGATATCCTGCCCGCGCGGGCGGGCTTTGCAAATGAACGTCGGCGCAGCCATAGCCCGTGGTGATGTCCTGCTGTTCCTGCATGCGGACTGCTCGCTTCCCGCCGATGCCGACCTGCTGATCGCCACCGCGTTGCCGGGCTCGGACCATCGCTGGGGCCGCTTCGACGTGCGCCTCTCCGGAACGGCCCGGCTATTGCGCACGGTCGAGACGATGATGAACTGGCGCTCGCGCATTACCGGCATATGCACCGGTGACCAGGGCATTTTCGTCGAACGTCCGCTGTTCGAGAGCATCGGCGCATTTCCGCCGCTCCCCCTCATGGAAGACATCGCCATTTCGCGGGCACTGAAGCGGCATTCCGCGCCCCTGTGTCTTTCGGCAAAAATAACCGCTTCGTCACGCCGCTGGGAAAAGCAGGGAATCTGGCGCACCATAATGCTCATGTGGCGCCTGCGGCTTGCGTACTTCCTGGGCGCCAGGCCCGGCCGGTTGGAGGAGATCTACCATGGCCGCACGAAATGAAACAAGTTTGCAGGTTTTCGCCAGGGCGCCGGTGGCGGGCAGCGTCAAGACGCGGCTGATCCCCCTGCTCGGCGATCATGGCGCTGCGGCGCTGCACCGCAGCCTGGTCGAACATTCCCTGGGCGTCGCGCGCGAGTCGGAACTCGGACAGGTTGAACTGTGGTGTACGCCGGATGCCGATGACGATTTTTTCAGAGCCTGCCGCGAACGCTTCGGGGTGACGTTGCATCGCCAGTGCGGCGGCGACCTCGGCGCGAAAATGCTGGACGCGCTCGAGGACGGCCTGGAACGCTCCCGCCATGTGCTTCTGGTGGGAAGCGACTGTCCGTCGCTGACCGCCGCCAACCTGAGGGCCGCAGCACGCGCGCTGCGCGAGGGGCGCGATGCGGTCTTCTGCCCGGCCGAGGACGGCGGCTACATCCTGGTCGGGCTTTCGCATGCCCTGCCGGCATTGTTCGAAGCCATGCCCTGGGGCACCGATACGGTCATGGCGGAAACGCGCCAGCGGCTGCATAACCTTGGCTGGCGCTGGCACGAGCTTGCGGAAGGCTGGGACGTCGATCGGCCGGAAGACTATCTGCGGCTCGTGCGCGAAGGCCTCATGGCAGCGCCGATCCCGATCAACCGCGCACTTTGAAGTTTTTCCCCATACTGTTCCTGCTTGCCCACGCCGGCATGCCATTCGCGGCTGCCGGCGACGCGACGCTGGTCACGCCGTTTTCCACGGCCGTTCCGGGTCTGGCGCTTCCCCCGCCCTGGCGGTTCGCGACGCTGCCCGGCATCAAGAACCACACCCGCTACACGCTCGTAAACGACGGCCAGAGTGTTGTCCTGCGCGCGGATGCGGCAGCCTCGATGGCCAGCATCGTGCATCCGCTTAAACTCGATGCAGGGCGGTTCCCCATCGTCTCCTGGCGCTGGAAAATCTCCAACGTCCTGCGCAATTCCGACATCCGTACAAGGGCGGGCGATGACTTTCCAGCACGGGTTTACGTGCTGTTCGACTACGACACCAGAAAGCTGCCGGTCATTCAGCGCATGAAACTGGCCATTGCCCGCAAGCGCTATGGCGCCGACGTCCCGACGGCCGCGCTTTGCTATGTCTGGGACGGGAAAGCGGCCGCCGGCACCTCAGCCTGGAGCGCGTACAGCGACCGCGTGCGGATGATCGTGGTGGAAGGCGGCAGCGGCAATCTGGATCGCTGGCGCAGCGAGGAGCGCGACGTGGCCGCTGATTTTCGTGCCGCGTTCGGCGAGGAGCCGCCAGAGGTTTCCGGCGTAGCCATCGTCAGCGATACCGACAACACGGGTGAATCCGCCACCGCAATGTTCGGCGACATCAACTTCCGCGCCGCGCCGAAATGAAGCGCCTGGTGCTGATAGGCGGCGGCCACAGCCATGTCGAAGTCCTGCGCCGTTTCGGCAAGGCTCCCGTGGCCGGAACCGAACTCGTACTCATCAGCCCGCATGCGGATGCGCCCTACTCGGGCATGCTGCCCGGCTGGATTGCGGGACATTACACCCGCGAGGACTGCCACATTGACCTTGCGGCACTGGCACGATTCGCCGGCTGCAGGTTCCTGCGCACAGCCTGCAACGGCATCAATCCCCAGGCCGGGCTCGTGTTCTGCGAGAACGGCGAGCACCTCCGGTTCGACCAGGTCTCCGTGGACATCGGCAGCCGATCTCCGGCCTTCGAAGTCGAAGGGGCGATCGAGCATGCAGTGGCGGTGAGGCCCGTGGAACAGTTCGTCCGCAAATGGGAAGAAGCCTGCCGCGCCCTGGTTTCGGGCCGCGGACCGGATCGCATTGCGATCGTCGGCGCGGGCGCAGCCGGAACCGAAGTCCTGCTGGCGATGCAGCATCGGCTGAAGACGATCGCACCGTCCGCATCCGTGAAGTTCCTGCTGGCGGGGGATCAGCCGGACACCCTGCCCACCCTGAATGAGCAGGCCCGGAGAATTTTCAGGCGCGTGCTCGCGGAGCGCGGCGTGGAACTGCATCTCGGCGTGCCGGTGCAACGGGTGGAAGCCGGCGCGATCCGGCTGCGCAACGGCAGCACGATCGAAGCCGGGTTGATCGTGTGGGCGACAGGTGCGTCCGCCCCTCTCTGGCCACGATCGGCGGGACTCGCTACCGATGGCCGCGGCTTCATCCTGGTGAACGATTGCCTCCAGTCGGTTTCCCATCCGAACGTTTTTGCCGGCGGCGACATTGCCACCCTGCGCGACCATCCGCGGCCGAAGTCCGGCGTTTACGCCGTGCGCGCCGGCCCACCACTGGCGGAAAACCTGCGCCGCGCCGTGCTCGGTCAACCGCTGCTCGACTGGAAACCGCAACCCCACGCCCTGGCCCTGATCAGCACCGGCGACCGCCATGCGGTTGCGTCGCGCGATAAGCTGGCATTCGAGGGCGACTGGGTATGGAAATGGAAGGACTGGATCGATCGGAGGTTCATGGAGCGCTATCGCGTGAATTCGTGAATGTCGTGAATGCCGTGAATGCCGTGAATATCGTGAATGTCGTGAATATCGCAAGTACTCTAAATCCTTAGGTGTTACAGCAGTTACGGCATTCACGGCATTCACGATATTCACGACATTCACGGCATTCACGATCTATCATCGTCAAAATGGAACGTCTCCTCATCCTCCTGCTTCTGCTCCCATTGGCCACCGCCACCGCCGCCTCCCCGCTCGCGTCCATCGGACGCGAGAGCGGCGACGAACTGCTCGCCCGCTGCGAGCCGGCGCTGCAGATCATCGGGGCCGGAGGTGCAGCGGGTCTCGCTCCCGCACAACGCGAGGCCGCAGTTTCCTGCATCGCATTCGTCGACGGATTCATCTGGGGCCATGCCTGGTCGGCGTGGCGCGAACGGTCCGACATGTTCTACTGTCCGCCCGAGGGATTCAGCGCACGTGAAGGCGTGCCGGCGCTGGTGAAATACCTCAGGGAAAAAGAACACCGCCGCATCCAGCGCGCGCATCTTCTGGTCTTTGCCGCTTTCAACCATGCTTTTCCCTGCATGCCGGTGCCGGTTGTGCCGTAAGCCGGGCTGATGATACGGCCTCGCACGACCGACACACGGCAGCCGCCGTCTGGTAACTTGCCGGTTTGCGTGCCTCTGGGAGTGAAAATGAAATCGATCGGCAAGATCTTTCTGACCGGAATTTTTACCGTGTTGCCCGTTCTGGCAACGGTCTACCTGGTGATCTGGCTGCTGTCGACGATCGAGCGTTTCCTCGGCCGGCCGCTGCTGTTCCTGCTCCCCGACGATTCCTACCGCGCCGGAATGGGCCTGGTTGCCGGCATTGTCCTGGTGTTCGTGACCGGCCTGCTGATGCGGGCGTGGCTGTTCCGTCAGATCGTCAGGGGCGGCGAGGAACTGCTGATGCACGTGCCGCTGGTCAAGGGCGTGTACAAGGCGTTGAAGGACTTCTTCGGCCTGTTCTCGAACGACAGCAACACCGACCTGCTGCAGGTGGTTTCGGTGCAGTTGCCCGGCAGCGAAATGCGCCTGCTCGGTTTCATCACCCGCAGCGACTTCAGCGACCTGCCGGCGGGCGTGGGCAAGGAGGGAGAAGTGGCGGTCTACCTGCCGATGAGCTACCAGGTTGGGGGCTACACCGTGCTGCTCTCGCGCGAGTTGCTGCGCCCCGTCGACATGACCCGCGAAGAAGCGCTGCGTTTCCTGCTCACTGCAGGCATCAAGACACAAGCGCCGCCCGCTGCCGGCTGACGCCGGCCGCTTCACCAAGTGGAAAGGGGAAAGTAAGAGCGATGACTACCTGGGGCTTCGGACCTTCAACTTTCACCTTTTACCTTTTCGCTTTCACCTTTTCCCTTTACCCCCGCCCCCCATGCTGGCAGGATATTCCGGCAACCATATTTCACAACAACCCAGTCGCTGATCGCCATGTCCCGCTACGTCATCACCGTCGATTTCTACCTGTACCCCGGCGCGCTCGACCCCTTCCTCAACTTGATCCGGGAGAACGCCCGCAAGTCGCTGGCCGACGAACCCGAATGCGACCGGTTTGACGTGCTGGTACAGAGGGGCATGCCCGATCACATCCTTCTCTACGAAATCTACAAGGACCGGGCGGCATTCGATTTCCACCTGAAATCGAAGCATTTCGCGCAATTCAACACCGCCTCGGCGCTTTATGTCCGGGACAAGAAGGTCGTGGAATACGAATACGTGAATGACGACGGCGAATAGGCCGCGTCTCCCGGTTCCCCGCAAGAATCCACAGGCCTCGGTTTTTTCATATAAAACAGTTACAATCCGGGGCGTTAGGCTGGTACCTGTTTCAGGAATGAACGTTTGCAGCAGAAGAACTGCGCAATCAAGGGAGACTACAGATGTCGGTTCTGGATATTTCGCTGGGTGTAGGCGTCCTTCTTCTCATTGTCCTGATCGTCGCCCGCAAGAAACGCTGAGCCGCCACCTCGGCGCACGTCACCCGGTCAGGCGACAATCCCGCCTGAGAGCAGTTTTTTAACCGCATCGGGCCGCGGCAGTGGTGCCACTGCTCCGTAGCCGGTCGTTGTCAACGCCGCTGCCGCATTGGCATAGCGCAAACCGTCCCAGAATTCCCCGCCCGCCGCCAGTCGCGCCATCAGCGCGCCGGCAAAGCAGTCACCAGCCCCTGTCGCATCCACGCAGTTGATCTTGATGCCGGGCAGCCGAGCCCGCCGCTTCGAATCGCTGGCGATCACGCCTTCCGCACCCAGCTTGAGTGCAACGATTTTTGCGCCGGCGCCGTGGCACCAGTCGAGAATGACATCGGCGTCCTGCGCCCCGCACAAGGCCTGGGCGTCTTCCATGCTCAACAGGAAAAAATCCGCCAGCGGAATGGTCGCCCGGATCACAGCGGTTGCGCGCGCAACAGGCCACAAACGCGGCCTCAGGTTGCAGTCGTAGACAACCTGCGCCCCGGCCTTGCGCCCAGCGGCGATCGCGGCGAAAACGCTGTCGCATGCGCTTTCACTTATGGCCTGGCTGATGCCGGACACGTGAAAGAACTTCGCCGACGCGATCAGTTCCAGCGGCAGGTCCGCCGGCCTCATGCGGCTTGCGGCCGACCCCCTGCGCAGGTAACTGAAGGCATGTCCGCCGGGGCCGTGTGTAATGAAGTACACGGCGGTATGGGCCTCCGCGTCGATACCGACGCCCGACGCATCCACGCCTTCCCTTTTCCACAGTTCCAGGAACTGGCGACCGAATTCATCGTCGCCCAGACGGGTGACATAAGCGACGCGCGCGCCCTGCCGCGCGGCGGCGATCGCGCAGTTCATGGTGTCGCCTCCGAATCCCTGCAGATAGCGGCTGCCCTCGCCCGGGATCTGGCTGAACTCGTACATCGGCTCGCCCAGCGAGACGACGTCGAATGCCTTCATCGTGTACCCGCCTGCGCCGCCAGTTCGAGGAATCCGAAGGCGTGCTCGATCACTTTGCCGCGATCGCCGGCGGCGAGCGCCTTCTGATCGATGACGTTGTTGCCGATGCCCACAAGTGCCGCGCCGGACTTGAAGTAATCCAGCATGTTGGCGGTCGAAACGCCGCCGGTCGGACACAATGGGATCTCCGGAAACACGGCATGCAGCGCGCCGAGGTGGGTAGGTCCTCCGCTGGAGGCGGGAAACACTTTTACGATTGCCGCGCCCTCGCGCCAGGCGGCCAGCACTTCCCCCGGCGTGTAGCCTCCGGCCAGGGCTGCTGCGCCGCGATCGGCGGCGAGCTTGCCCATCCCCGGCACCAGGCATGGGGACACGAGGTAGTCGGCACCGGCGTCGAGACAGGCTTTGGCATTCTCGAGGTCAAGCACGGTACCGGCACCGATCAGGAAACCCTTGTCCATCCTGGCCCGCAAGTCGCCAATCAGACGAATCGCATCCGGCGTGGTCAGGGTCAGTTCGACCGTCCGGAAGCCGGCTTCGACCAGGCAGTCGATCGCCGTTTCTGCGCTGGCTCGCGATGCCAGCCTCAGTACCGGGATGACGCGCAATGCAACAAGTTGTTCGGTCAGGGATTTCATCGGTTCAGGGGCGGACCAGGGTGGTAGACCAGCGGGCAGGCCATTAGGGCAGACCAATGTGGGCAGGTTATTAGGGCAGACCTTTGGCGCAGACCATGCGGCGCGGATTTAATGACTGCAGGAATTTAGCAGTTTTGCGGCTGCCGCGCGGCAACGACTCATCCCACGCGAGCATCAGGTTTCCCGCATAATGATTGCCGCATAATTCCACGTTCAGGCTGTTCGGCATGGCCGGGCCGCCCGGATGATCCATCTTCCCGGTCATGCACCGGCATTACTTCCGGACCCTGGAACTAACGGACTCGCGATATGGATCGTCCCGCCCTTTCCCCGGCACCCATGGAAGGCCAGGCTCCGCTGCACAATGTGCCGGACATCTACCTGGCGCTGATGCATGCAGTCGGCCAGGCCATCGCCTCCGACCTGACCGTGCCCCAGGCCCTCGAGAAAATTATCGCGGTGTTCTGCTCAGAGCTTCAGTTCGACTATGGCGCGCATTGGCGCGCGGACGAACAGACCCACCAGACTGCGTGCGCGCAATGCTGGCACGCGCCCTTCCTCACCAACACCGTATTTATCGAAATGAGCCGCAGCGCGACGTTCATGCCGTCACCTGACGGGCTCATCCGCACAACGCTGAGGACGCGCGAGCCGATGCTGGTGGAGAACATCTCCGAGGCTTCGGGCCTGGGGCGCGGTGAAGCTGCCACACGCGCGGGACTGCGTTCCGCCCTCGCGTTTCCGCTGGTTGCGGGTGGCCAGGTGCTGGGCGCACTCGAGTTCTTCAGCCGCGAGCCCCGGCACTGGGACGAGCGCCTGCGGATGACGGCCGCCAGCGTCGGCGTTTTCGCAGGAGAATTCGTGTTCCGCCGCCAGACGGAGGAGCGCTACCACGACCTCGTGCAGCTTTCACCGGATGCCATCCTGGTGCACTGCGAGGGCCGCTACGTATTCGCCAACCGCGCAGCACTGCAGATTCTGGGCGCCGGCGATGTTTCGCAGATACTTGGCAAAGATGTTTTTTTCATCCTGCATCCCGACTACGAACAGTTTTCCCGGGAGCAGGTAAAGAAACTGTACGAAGGCCGCGGCGAAATACCTGGCGTCGAATTCAAGTTCGTGCGGATTGACGGTGAGATCATTGACGTGGAGCTTACGTCGCGCTACTTCGTCTACGCGGGCAAGCCCGCGATCCAGAGCATTTTCCGCGACATCACTGCGCACAAGCGCGATGAACAGAAGATCATCAGGCTGTCCAACACCTACGCGGCGCTGAGCCAGACCCACAAGGCCATTGCCCGACTGTCGACCCCGCACGCCTTGTTCCGCGAGGTTTGCCGGATTGCCGTCGATCAGGGCGGGTTCAGTCTTGCGGCCGTCATGGAAATCGGCGAGGACGGACGCAGCGGACGATTCGTGGCCGCCCACGGCGAGCATCAGGCCCATTTTCTCGGCCTCAGCTTGGAGATCCACAGCGACGGTCCGCCGGGAATGGCTCCGGTAGCCGCCGCCGTGCGCCGGGGATCCCATTGCATTTCGAACGATTTCTTCGCCGACCCCAGCGCGGCGTACTGGCGCGACCTGGCGCGCGACGCCGACTTCCGCTCGGGTGGCGCCTTTCCGCTGCGGCACGCGGACAAGGTCGTTGGCGCACTTGCCGTGTATTCCTCGGACACGGAGATATTCGACGAAGTGGTGATCGGCCTGCTGGACGAAATGGCGCTCAACCTCTCATTCGGGCTCGACACCATCGAGCACGACATGCAGCGGCACGCCGCCGAGTCGGCACTGCGTGAGAACGAAAGGGCCCTGTCGACGCTGCTCGGCAACCTGCCGGGCATGGCCTATCGCTGCCGCGCCGACGATCGCCGCACCCTCGAGTTTGCCAGTGAAGGCTGTCTGCAACTCACCGGCTACCGGCCTGCCGACCTGGTCGGCAACCGGTTGCTGTCCTTCAGCGACCTGGTCCACCCCGCGGATCGCGGATGGGTCAGCAGCGAAATCCACGACACCCTCAATAGCGGAGAGCGCTCCATCCTCGAGTACCAGATCGTCTGCGCCGACGGCGAGGTCAAATGGATCTCGGAAAAGTCGCAGGCCATCCGCGACGATTCCGGAAACGTGGTGATGCTCGAAGGCATCGTCGACGACATCACGGACCGCAAACGTTCCGAGGAGCGGCTCGCATTCCTCGCCCAATACGACGTGCTGACCGGACTTCCGAATCGCGCACTGTTCTATGACCGCCTGCGCCAGGCGATCGTCCGTGCAAAGCGCGAGCAAAACATGGTCGGCCTGCTGTTCCTCGACCTCGACCGCTTCAAGCAGATCAACGACAGTCTCGGCCATGCTGCCGGCGACCGGGTGCTCAGGGTGGTCGCGGACCGGCTCAAGGGTTTCCTGCGCGAAGCGGATACCATTGCCCGTCTCGGCGGCGACGAATTCACGGTGATCATCGAGGGCGTGACGGACTCCGAACAGGTCGCGTCCGTAGCCGAAAAGATCAAGGCCGCGCTCGCCGAAGCCGTCGTACTGGACGGCCACGACATGCTGGTTTCCGCCAGTGTCGGGATCACGCTCTTTCCGCGTGACGCGGAGGACATTGAGAACCTGATCAAGAACGCGGACATCGCCATGTACCACGCGAAGCACCGCGGCGGCCGCCAGCAATATCAGTTCTACGATGCGGGCATGGCGCCCCTGGCGGCAGGGCGCCTGAAAATGGAAGCCCGGCTCAAGGACGCGATCGAGAACCGCGAGTTCGTGCTGCACTACCAGCCCACGGTCGATGTAAAGTCCGGCCGCGTCACGGGTATGGAAGCGCTGATCCATTGGCAAAGCGCGGAAGGCATGATCCCGCCCTCGGATTTCATTCCCCTGGCGGAAGAATCAGGCCTGATTCTCGACATCGGCAAATGGGTGTTGCACGCGGCCTGTGCTCAAGCCCGGACCTGGCAGCGCGAAGGGATGCCGCCACTGCGCCTGGCGGTCAATCTTTCGCCGCTGCAGTTCCGCCAGGAGAATCTGCTCGGCACCATCAGCGAGATCCTGCGTGAAACCGGGCTGGCGCCGGATCACCTGGAACTGGAAATCACCGAGAGCGCCATCATGGACCGCTCGTCGGAAACCATCGCCACGCTCAACCGGCTGGCGGAACTCGGTGTGCACCTGTCCATCGACGACTTCGGAACCGGCTACTCGAGTCTGGCCTACCTCAAGCAGTTTCCGGTGCACCAGCTCAAAATCGACCGCTCTTTCGTGCGCGACCTGACAGTGGACCGGGACGATGCAGCGATTGTCAGCGCCATGATCGCCATGTCGCACAACCTCGGACTGGAAGTTACCGCCGAGGGCGTCGAAACCCGCGACCAGCTCGAATTCCTTCGCAACGCGGGCTGCGACGTCTACCAGGGCTACTACTTCAGCGTCCCCCTGCCCGCGCGCGCTTTTGCGGAATTGATCAGGAAACAGGCGGAAGAAGACAGGTAAAAGTGGAAAGGTGAAAGGTGAAAGTTAGTATCAAGAGACCAAAAGCAAAGGGCCGCATCGCGGCCCCCTTACTTTCACCTTTTACCTTTAACCTTTTGGCTGGTTCTTCGCGCTAGCGATTGCCACCGATCAACGATCCCGCCGGCCGCGAACGGCCGCCCTCGCGGCGGGCAGGTTGCCCACCACCGCTGCGGGAACGATCGCCACTGCTGCTCCGGCCTCCGACGCTGCGGC
>JBKJUC010000128.1:0-10031 GCA_046590325.1 Burkholderiales bacterium
CCGCGAGGAGATTCCCGGCATGACCGACCTTTCCGACATCAGCGTTTCCGGCCTCTGGCGCGTCATCTCCCAGGACCTCGATCCCATCGAGACCAAGGAATGGCTGGACGCGTTCGATGCGATCGTCGAGAACGAAGGCGCCGAACGCGCCACCTTCGTCCTGAGAAAACTGCTGGACCACGCACGACTGATGCGCGTGCCGATGCCGCCAGTGTTGAATACGCCGTACGCAAACACGATATCTCTGGCGAATCAACCGCAGTTTCCCGGCAATCCCGAAATCGAGGCCCGCATTTCCGCGCTGGTGCGCTGGAACGCATTGGCCATGGTGGTACGCGCCAACCGCGCGAATTCCGAACTGGGCGGCCATATCGCCACCTACGCTTCCTCGGCCGACCTGTTCGAAGTCGGCTACAACCATTTCTTCCGCGCTGGCCAGAACGGCGACGCCATTTATTTCCAGCCACACTCGGCGCCTGGCGTCTATGCACGCGCCTACATGGAAGGCCGGCTCACCGAGCAGCAGCTCGATCACTACCGCCGTGAAACCGCAGGCAAGGGACTGTCCTCGTATTGCCATCCCTGGCTGATGCCGGATTTCTGGCAATTCCCGACCGGATCCATGGGCCTGGGCTCCATCACCGCGATCTACCAGGGGCACTTCATGCGCTATCTCGAGGACCGCGGCATCCTCGAGACCAAGGGCCGCAAGGTCTGGTGCTTCGTCGGCGACGGCGAAATGGATGAGCCCGAATCCATCGCCGGCCTGGCGCTGGCGGCGCGCGAAGGCCTCGACAACATCATCTTCGTGGTGAACTGCAACCTGCAGCGGCTCGACGGACCGGTGCGCGGCAACGGCTCCATCGTCCAGGAACTCGAGGGGCTGTTCGCGGGCGCGGGCTGGAACGTGCTCAAGGTAATGTGGGGGTCCGACTGGGATCCGCTGTTCGCGCGCGACCGCGACCACGTGATCCTGAAGCGCCTGCATGAAACCGTGGACGGCGAATTCCAGAAGTACGCCGCCACCGACGGACGCTTCAACCGCGAGGCCTTCTTCAGCAAGTATCCGGAGCTGCAGAATCTCGTCGCGGACATGTCCGACGCGGACATCGACCGGCTGCGCCGCGGCGGCCACGATCCCATCAAGATCTATGCGGCCTATCACGCGGCGGTCAACCACAAGGGCCGGCCCACCGTCATCCTCGCCCAGACCAAGAAGGGCTACGGCATGGGCACCTCGGCCCAGGGCAAGATGACCGCGCACCAGGCCAAGAAGCTGGAAGACGACACCTTGCTTGCTTTCCGCGACCGCTTTGCGCTGCCGCTCTCCAACGAAGACGTGCAGAACCTGCGTTTCTACAAGCCGGCGGACGACAGCCCGGAGATGAAATACCTGCACGCGCGCCGCCAGGCGCTCGGCGGCTACGTCCCGTCGCGCATGCCTAAGGGACCGGCTCTGCCGGTACCGGCGCTAGAATCGTTCCAGAGGCTGCTCGACGGCACGGGCGACCGCGAACAATCCACCACCATGGTGTTCGTGAACATGCTCTCGCAACTGCTGCGCGACAAGGCCATTGGAAAGAACATCGTTCCGATCGTCGCTGACGAGGCGCGCACTTTCGGCATGCAGTCGCTGTTCCGGCAGGTGGCGATCTATTCGCCGCACGGGCAGCTCTACGAACCGGAAGACAAGGACGAGCTGCTCTACTACAAGGAAGCCAAGGACGGCCAGATCCTCGAAGAAGGCATCACCGAGGCGGGAGCCATTTCGTCCTGGATCGCCGCCGCCACTTCCTACAGCTCGCACGGCGTGCCGATGCTGCCGTTCTATATTTTCTATTCCTGCTTCGGCTTCCAGCGCATCGGCGATCTGGTCTGGACCGCGGCGGATTCGCGCGCGCGCGGCTTCCTGCTCGGCGCCACCGCCGGCCGCACCACACTGTCCGGCGAGGGCCTGCAGCACGAGGATGGTTCCAGCCACATCCTGTTCTCCACGGTGCCTAACTGTGTGGCCTACGATCCGGCCTTCGGCTACGAAGTCACGGTGATCATCCGCGACGGCATGCGCCGCATGCTGGAAAATCAGGAAGACGTGTTTTATTACGTGACGGTGATGAACGAGAACTACGTCCATCCCGCACTGCCCAAGGGCGCGGAGGAAGGCATCCTCAAAGGGATGTATCAAATTCGGGAGGGGCGAGGGACGAGGGGCGAGGGACGAGGGAAAAAGGAAACGCCCCAGGTCCAGTTGCTGGGATCGGGCACGATCCTGCGCGAAGTCCTGGCTGCCGCCGAAATGCTCGAGGCAGACTGGAAGGTCGCGGCCGACGTCTGGAGCGTGACCAGCTTCACCGAATTGCGGCGCGATGGCATTGGTGTCGAACGCTGGAACCGGATGCACCCGGATGCGAAACCGAAGCAGTCCTGGGTCGAGCAATGCCTGGAGAAAACCTGCGGCCCGGTCGTCGCGGCAAGCGACTACATGCGCAGCCTCGGCGACATGATCCGCACCTGGGTGCCGCGCAAGTACACGGTCCTTGGCACGGACGGCTTCGGCCGCAGCGACGGCCGCGCGGCGCTCCGTGATTTTTTCGAAGTGGACCGCAACCACATCGTGGTCGCCGCGCTGAAATCGCTGGCCGACGAAGGCGCCATCGACAGGAAGATCGTCGGCCGCGCGATCGAGAAGTACGGCATTGCGACCGACCGGCCGAATCCCTGGGATGTGTGAGCCCGCGCGCGGGCTGACGGCAAGGGACGAAACGGCGGCTCCCTTCGTTGTGTAAACTGAATGCCGGGCAGAACCCTGCCCGGCTTTTTTTGACTCCCGGAATTTTGCCGTGAACCCCGCTTTCCGCATGGCAACGACCCGGTTGCTTCCCGACAAGGGTATTTCGCCGCTGTGACGCCTCGTTCGATACCGGATCGGATCGGAAAATACCCGCTCCTGCGCGAACTGGGTCATGGCACCACCAGCCGTGTGTTCCTGGGACGCGACCCTTTCGCCGGGCGCAAAGTCGCCATCAAGGTCATGCACGAGAATGCCGGCACGGACGAGTTGGCCCGGAACCGTTTTGACCGCGTGTTCCTCAACGAGGCATCTCTGGTGGGAAAGCTCACCCATCCGAACATCATCGGCATCTACGACGCGGGCATTGAAAGCGAGTTTTGCTACATTGCGATGGAGTACGTGGACGGGCAGACGCTGGAACACTATTGCGAAGTCGCCGATCTCCTGCCCCTGGAGCGCGTGGTGGAAATCGCGTTCAAGTGCGGCCTTGCCCTCGATTTCGCAAACCGGTCAGGCATCATCCATCGCGACATCAAACCCGCAAATATCCTGCTCGGGAGTAACGGCGACATCAAGATCACGGATTTCGGCATTGCCCTGCAGCGCGACGCGGAAATGACACAACTCGAAGGCGTCGGTTCGCCGATGTACATGTCGCCGGAGCAGGCCCAGGACCACGAGCTCACCCACCAGACGGACATCTACTCGCTGGGCGTGGTCATGTACCGCCTGCTGACCGGAAAGGCGCCGTTCTCAGCATCGAACAGCACCAGCCTGCTCTATCAAGTCGTCAACATGGTCCCTTCCGCACCCGGCGTGCATCGTGCGGGACTGCCGGAAGACCTCGACCGCATCGTCATGAAGGCGCTGGCGAAGACCCTGGACGATCGTTACCAGACCTGGGATGAATTCTCCGCCGATCTCGCCAGGACCAACAAGTCCCTCGTCCTGACGGCGGCTTCAATTTCGGACACGGAAAAGTACGGCGCCATCAAGGCCGTGCCTTTTTTCCGGGAATTCGCGCATCTCGACGTCTGGGAAATGGTGCGCATCGCGGCCTTCCGCCGGCTCGGCCCCCGTGAAACCGTGGTCCGCGAAGGCGAGGTTTGCGAAAGTTTCTACCTGATCGCTGACGGCGGAGCGCAGGTGACCAGTGCAGGACGCGCGCTATCAGTCCTGTCAGGCGGGGACTGCTTCGGCGAAATTCCCTACTTCGAAGACAGGGGAAAGCGCACCAGTTCCGTGACCTCGATCACGCCGCTGACGATTATCGAAGTCAATGCAACGGCGCTGCGCCAGTCGAGCGACGCGTGCCAGAAGCAGTTCAACCGGGCCTTCGTCCGCATTCTCCTGGAACGCGTGGAACGCCTGTCGAAAGTCAACGCGCAGTTAAGCGAGGCCGCGCGCGCGAAGTCACTGGAATCCGGATCGTCGGCGAACTGAAGTGTGCCCCTCATTGAACGCGTGCCGCCACCCACTCAGGCCTGCGCACAATCGGGAAAAGCAGTGCAAGGAAGGCTCCCTGCCGACGCCATGCCGGCAGATATCCCTGAAGCTATTGCCAGCAGTTCAGCCCGGTCGCCTGTTGCAGGCGTTCTGCATCCAGGACCAGCGCGCGCCACTCGTTATTGAGGTAAATGAAGCGCATGGGCATGGCTTCGTAGACCTCCTGTTCGCCCGGTTGCCGCACCACCAGGACCAGGTCGAAGCCGATCGCCGGGCTGGCATGCCAGCCGCGGAAGGCGGGAATCACCCGCTGTCCGCCCTCGCTCAGGCAGTGCAGCCGCACGGCTGGGCCATCCGGCCTCAATGAAGCCAGGACCAGGCCAAACGGCGGATTCAATCCGTTGTTGAGGACCAGGAGGCGGCGCTGGTCCTGCGACAGTGCGGCCACGTCGTCCTCCGCATGCACGAATAGCGCCTTGCCACTGCGGGGATGCACCAGAAAAGTCCCCGGCGAGTCGTGGCCGAAGTGAACATCGACCTTGTGGTAGCCGATACCCTTCAGCAATCCGGCATAGATGTAGGTTTCCTCATCGCCGTCGGCTTCGCTCGTCGCCGCTTTTACCCAGTCCCGGAACAGGAAAGGAGCGCCCGCACGCGACGCAATGGTCAGCATTTTTCCCTTGCGGCTTACGCTGCCGCGCCGTGCGGATATCCGGCGCGCTTCGTCCTTTTTGGAGGCACCGGCAACCATGACGCCGGGATCCCCCCTTCTGACTTCAGATTTCTCGAGCACCGAGGCCACAGAACCGGTTTGCCTGTTGACGGTCTCGATGCTGACCGGCCGTTTGGCGAACTTCAGGCGGGAACGCTCCGTCAGCGCACCGGACAGGTCCAGCACCCGCTTGCTGTCGAAGCTCAGGGAATCGTCGGCGGCAAAGCCTTGCGGAAGGACAAGAGCGACGAACAACCATGCGGCAGCCGCGGATCGCCACGGTACGCCGCCTGAAAGCCTGGTTTCGATTCGCGCCATTGCCTTGTCCCGGTCAAGACCGCCTGTTACTTCATCAATTGATACTCGCCACCCCGTTCGATCGCCCGCTTGTAGGCCGGCCGTTCGTGAATACGCTGCAGAAACGCCATCAGATGCGGCCGGCGCGAATCCAGGCCGCCGCGTGCCGCAGCCGCTTCCAGTGAAAAACTCATCTGGATGTCGGCCGCCGTAAATTCGGCGCCGGCGAACCACGCGCGCGCGCCGAGTTCAGATTCCATGTAGTCGAGCTGCCGGTCGATATTGGGCTGGATGAAGGACTCCGTCGCCTTGGCCGCGATCGCCTTCGCGACCGGCTTCACGAAGAACGGCATCGGCGCCTTTGCGATCCGCCCGAAGATGAGCTTCAGCAACAGAAAAGGCATCGCCGAACCTTCGGCGAAATGCAGCCAGTAGGTGTAACGCAGCTTCTCCGGTGAGCCGGGGGGCGGAATCAGCCGGCCGTTGCCGAAGCGCTCCACCAGATATTCGACGATGGCGCCGGATTCGGCGATCGTCAGGTCGCCGTCGGTGATCACCGGGGACTTGCCGAGCGGGTGGACCTTGCGCAATTCAGGCGGCGCCAGCATGGTTTTCGCGTCGCGCTGGTAGCGCCTGATGTCGTATTCGACACCGAGCTCTTCCAGAAGCCAGAGCACGCGCTGGGAGCGGGAGTTGTTGAGGTGGTGGACGGTGATCATCGGGCGCCTGCCTTCCGTTGATTTGAACAGGCAAGGTTATCCGAGTCCTCCGCCTGGGGCCACCCCCCTTATGGCGAAACATCGCGTCACCGTTTCCGGGCGCCCGCTCAGCCCAGGGTTGAGCGAATAGCTTCCGTATCCGGCGCAGGCTTCACACCGAGTACGATCGACAGCATTTCCCGGCAGCGCCGGTACACAACAAGTGCTTCCGCGGGCTCGCCCAGTTCCCTGTAGCAAATCATCAGGCGGCGGTACAGGGCCTCGGCAAGATTGTCCAGCTCCAGCGCTCGGGAGAAAAGTGCAACAGCCTGGTCCCATTCGCGGCGGGCTTCGAGCGTGCCTCCGACTCGGGTAACCACACGGGTGAATTTTGCCCTCAACCTGTCCCGTGCCGCAACCGCCCAGGCCTCCTGGGTTTCGCTGTCGAGAAAGTGCCCGGCATAGAGTTGCAGGAGCTCCCTCATGAGTTTGGCGACGGGTTCGCCACTCTCCGCTGGTCTACCGTCGACTGCCCGTTCAAGGCTTGCGACCACGTCGTCGAATGCAATGATGTCGATCCAGCATTTGGTCGTATCGATGGAAAGCTTTCCCTCGGACATGACCAGAATATCTTCCACCCCGATCAGTCTGCGCAGTCGATGCAGATTGCTGTCGAACGACATTTTTCCGGCATCGCCTTCAGCGCCTGGCCAAAGCTGTTCGACGATGGTTGCGGCCTCGACCCGGACCCCACCATGGGCGATCAGGATACGCAGCATGTCGAGCGGTTTTTTTTGGGTCTTGCGGCTGAACTGAAGAGGCCGGCCGTTGATCTCGACCGAAAAACGCCCCAAGGTGTGGATTTTCACGGGCCAATCGCGACCGGGCTCCGGTGCCGGCCCTGCCTTCAGGCGGATCACCTTGTAAACGGCCATGGGCCGCGCGAATCCTTTCATGTTCACGCGGTCGGCCTCCTCCAGTTCAACCGTGTCCTCCACTAGCGCGCTGACCGGTGCGCTGACCAGAACCTGCCCTGGCGCGGCTTCGGCGCACAGGCGGGCGGCGATATTGACGACGCGCCCGATCACGCCATAACTCGCGCGCGACTCGTCACCGATTGCCCCTATCGTGGCGAAGCCATGGGAAACGCCGATGCCCAGCGCGATGTCGTAGCCATGCTTTTGCCACCCGGACAACAGGCTGTCGAAACTGCACTGCATCTCGAGCGCCAAACGCACAGCCCGTCCCGCAGGATCCTCCACCACCTCAGGATCGTTGAAGATCACCATCATGGCGCTCCCGGTGAATTCCTCGAGCGTGCCTCCATGCGCATGGATGAGGCGGCTCATCTCATGATGGAATCCGCGCAGAAGCTCCATGACCTCCTCCGGCTCCGACGTGTCGGCAAAGGCATTGAAGCCGCGCAGGTCCAGCATTACGACAGCGACTTCGCGACGGCGGGTTCTCAACGGATCGCCGAGGTCTCCGGAAACGATGAGTTCGGCAAGCTGCGGCGGGAAAAACCGCTTTAGCTGCCCCAGCCTTTGCAGTTGGCCGATCTGTTCCTGAACGCGGGCCTCTAGCCCGGCATTCAGCGCGGCGAGTTCCGCTGCCTGGGTTTGCACGGTGTCGTAAAAGTCCTTGATCCGGAGCATGGACTTCACGCGCGCCAGCAGTTCGGGCTGGTTGATGGGCTTGGTGAGGAAGTCATCCGCCCCCGATTCCAGCCCGCGGATTCTTTCTTCGTTTGCATCCAGTGCCGTGACCAGCACGACCGGCAGCATCCCCAGCGTTGCATCGGCCCGGATGGCCTTGCAGACTTCGTAGCCGTTCAGACCGGGCATGACCACGTCGAGCAGGACGAGGTCCGGTTTTTCGCAGCGAATTTTCCCGAGCGCTTCGTTGCCACTCGACGCCGATTCCACGCTATAGCCACTTGCCGCCAGAAGGTCGGCGAGCAGTTTCCGGTTGGGCGCCTGGTCGTCGACGATGAGGATGCGGTGAGTATCTTTCATGCAGCCCAGCGCCGGAGCACCGGTTTGCCCCGGCGTTCGCTCATGTCGTCTCCGGAAGTGGCTTGCATTCGCCGAGGATCCGCCGCACCGTGGCAAGGAGTGCATCGATGCTGATCGGCTTTTGCTCCAGGGCATCGAATCCTGCATCGAGCGCCTGTGCCGTCTGCGCCTGCATGACCGATGCTGTTACGGCCACCACGGGGATCGCCCGGGTTCGTGCGTCCTCGCGCAAGTGGCGCAAAGCCTCGATTCCGCTCATTCCGGGTAACCGGATGTCCATCAAAATCAGGGCCGGATGGGAATCACGCGCGATACGTATTCCATCCTCGGCCGTTTCGGCCTCGACCGTCTCGTAGCCCACCGTGCCCAGTACGTCCCGCAATAGCTTGCGGCTGTTGGGATCGTCCTCGACGATCAGGATCAGGGGCAGCTTCATGTCCGGGATACCAGGGTGAAACTGAATGTGGCTCCCCTGGCCACTTCGCTTTCCAGCCATATCTGCCCGTCATGCAGTTCCACGAACCTGCGCGCGAGCGTAAGGCCGAGGCCAGTCCCCTCGCGGTTGCTTTCCCGTCCGCCATCGCCTTGGTGGAAGGCGTCAAAAATGGATCGGTGCTCCTCGCTGGCGATGCCGATTCCCGTGTCGCTGACCGAAACCTGCACCCCGTCGGCAGTCGGTTTTGCCACCACCGCGACGCTGCCGCCCGCCGGGGTGAATTTCACGGCATTCGACAGCAGGTTGACCATGATCTGCTTCACCATACGTTCGTCGCCCGCGAAGCTGCCGACCGGTCCCTCGATGCGGCTCGAAAGGGCAATGCCGTTACGGGCGGCGCGCTCACGGACCAGCAGGAGCGCATTGTCGATCGCCGTCGGCATGTCGAAGCGCCTTACGCTGAGTTCCATGCGCCCGGCCTCGACCTTGGAGAGGTCCAGAATGTCGTTGATAAGGGATAGCAGGTGCTGTCCGGATGCATGGATGTCATGGATGTACTCAGCATGTTTGGGGGCCATTTGCCCGAACAGTCCGGTCCTGAGCGCCTCGGAAAACCCGATGATCGCGTTGAGCGGCGTGCGCAACTCGTGGGACATGTTCGCGAGGAACTCGGATTTATGCTGGCTCACCGCCTCCAGTTCGTGATACGCGCGGCCGAGTTGTTCGCTCATCCGGTTCAGGTCCGCGGCCAGGGCGCCCAGTTCGTCCCGGTTGGGTACCGCGACCGTCTTGAAGAAATCCCCGGATGCGATTTCACGCATGCGCGCTTCCATCTGCCGGACCGGACCGACGATCGAGGAGGAGATGGTATAGCCCAACAGCAACGCAAGCAGGATGCTCGCCAGCACGAAGCCAATCACCGCCCTTCGCGACGTTTCGTAGGCATCATGGCTCGCTTCGATGCCGATGACCATGTCGGATTCGGCTTTGTTGACCAGTTCGTTGGTCAGTCGCTCCAGGCGCTCGGTGTGGGGTGTTGCCCGGGTGAGCTGCAGGTCGCGCCCTTCCGCCACCTTGCCGCTGCGGATCAGTTCGATCACCTGCGTGACAATCCGGATGAACTCTTCGTAGTCCTGCCGCAGGCGCGAAAATATTTCCTTCTCATCCTGCGCTACAAACTGCAATCGATCGAGGTCGTAGCCAAACTGGTTGAGCTGGCGCAAGGTGGCTTCCAGCGTGCGCTCCTCCGGCTTCAGAAGCGACGAAGCCACCGCGTACAACTGAGCGACGGTGTCATGGTTGAGCTGCCGGTAAGCCGCGATTTTTCTCTGCAACTGGACCATGTCCTCGGTCCGCTGATTCACTTCGCTCAGCGCCCGCAGACCGACGATGCCGGAGGCCAGTAGCATCGCCACGATCAGGAGGAAGGCTCCAAGCAGTTTGCTGTGAATGGACGCGCGCATCCTGGCCACCCGGCTCGGAAGCCAGTTCGCGATCACTTCGCCTTCTCCTTCAGCAGCGAGCGGATGTCCTCCGTGAACTCGGCGGGGTCGAACCGTGTGCCGAGGTATTGCACCCTGAGCGTGCCACTTTGATCGGTCAGTGAAGTCAGGAATGTGTGATCGACGCTGCCGTT
>JBKJUC010000242.1:0-4326 GCA_046590325.1 Burkholderiales bacterium
GTCAGCGCCAACACGTTCTCGAAATCCTGGCTGATGACCGGCTGGCGGCTGGGCTGGATCGTGGCGCCCGCGGAGTTGATGCCTTACCTGGGCACCTTGCTCGAGTACAACACTTCCTGCGCGCCGAGCTTCGTCCAGCGCGCCGGCGTCGTGGCCATCGAAAAAGGCGACCCCGTCATCGCCCGCACGCAACAGCGCTTCCAGAAAGCCCGCGATTTCCTCGCGGCCCGACTCGCGGAGATTCCCGGCGTCGAAGCGACGCTGCCAGCCGGGGCCATGTACACCTTCTTCAAGGTCAACGGCGTGACCGACAGCCTGGCATTCTGCAAGCGGCTGGTCACCGAGGCCGGGCTCGGCCTGGCGCCGGGCATCGCCTTCGGCCCGGAGGGCGAAGGCTGGGTGCGCTGGTGCTTCGCCTCCAGCGAAGAGCGCCTAGCGGAAGGCGTCGCCCGGCTGGAGAAAATGCTTAAGCACCGCTAAGGAAAGGCAAAAACCCAACAGATAGCCACAGAGGACACAGAGGGCACAGAGGAAAGAGGAAAGAAAATATCCGCTAGTAAAGACCACGTATCGGCGGTCTATGTGGCATTGGCGGATGTGTTACTCCCAAATATTCCCGTTGTTTCCAGTTTTCCTCTGTGCTCTCTGTGTCCTCTGTGGCTCCATGTTGAGATTGAAGGAGGAAGCAGCACATGGAAAAGCAGCACCACTATCACGCCACGATCACCTGGACCGGCAACCAGGGTAGCGGCACTTCGTCCTACCGCGCCTACAGCCGCGACCACGAAATCAGCGCACCCGGGAAACCGGTGATCCTGGCCTCTTCCGACCCCGCCTTCCACGGCGACCCGGCGCGCTATAACCCGGAAGACCTGCTGGTCGCCTCGCTCTCCGAATGCCACATGCTCTGGTACCTCAGCCTGTGCGCGCGGAACAGGGTCATCGTCCTCGACTACCGGGACAACGCCCTCGGCACCATGGAAGAGTCTGCGGACGGCGGCGGCAAGTTCGTCGAGGTCATCCTGCATCCGGTCATAACCTTGACCCCGGGGTCAAATGTCGACCTCGCACGCGAACTGCATCATGAGGCGCATCAGAATTGCTTCGTCGCGAACTCGGTAAATTTCCCGGTGCGCTGCGAACCGGTGTTTCGCGTTCAGGGTCAAGTCCAGTGATGGAGCAGGCATCCGATGACGTACTGGCCGCCGTCCGGCCCCAGAAATCCGCCATACAAAGAGTTGGCATGTACCTTTTCGGCGCCATGTTTTTCGGGCTCTTGCCGATGTTCCTGGTCATTCCGCTCGGTCTGCCGACCGGACACCCTGCCTACCTCATCGCCTGGGTTTTCGGCGCCGTGGTATCGACGGTCGTCATCCATCGAAAGATCGGGCGGATGATGGATCGGGCCCATCTCACGCTGACCACCCAACACTTGGTCCTTGGCGCGAACGACACATCGACAGTCCAGCTCAGCGAAATTGTCGATACGGTCCCGATTCTCAGCGAACACAAGGCGTTGCAGAAACCATTTGCCGCCGTCAACGCGGAGCAATTTACTGTCGTGTTGCTGAGACTGCGTGACGGATCCCGTTTGCCGCTCAGCGCGATTCATGGGATGCAGGGTTTTGAAAACTTCCTGATCAAGCTGTTCGGACTGGTCGGCCCCTCCATCCGGACGCAAGGTGAGCTGACGGCCGCAGATGTCGCAGTCCTCGGAACGCGGAACGCCAACAAGCTTCATCGTCAGGACTAAATTGGGACAGACCACGGTTTCAACGCTGAGTCTGAGCCTGAGTCGTTTCGAGCCTTCTGCCCTGTCAGGCGGGCGCCTGCTCCAGGCTCGACACTTCGTTTGTCAATGTTGTGCGGCGCATGTCCCGCGCCTCGCCCGGGTCGTAGCGACGGGCGCGATGCATCGTGACGCGGTTATCCCACATCACCAAGTCCCATCGGCGCCAGACATGCGCGTAGACGAACTGGCGCTGCGTGGCGTGTTCCGTCAGGTCGCGCAGGAACGAGCGCGCCTCGGGTACCGGCCAGCCTTCGATTGCACCGGCGTGACTCGACAGGTACAGCGACAGGCGCCCGGTATTCGGATGCCGCCGCACCAGGCGTTGGCGCACCGGCGACCACTTCTTCCGCTCGGCGTCGGTGAAATCATCAAAGCCCAGGATGCCACGCGAAAAAATCTGGCTGTGCGAGCAGATCATATCGTGCACCTCGCGCTTCGTTGCATCGTCCAGCGCGTCGTAAGCGGCCCGCATGTCGGCGAATTCGGTGTTACCGCCCGTCGCCGGGATCTTGCGCGCCGAGAGCAGCGAATACTTGGCCGGCACGTCCTTGAACGAGCTGTCGGAGTGCCACAACAGGTTGCCCAGGCTGAACAGACGTCGCCGGTCATCGCGGGGCAGCAGTTCGCCGTGTTTGTCCAGATTCGAGATATCGTTCAAGTCCATGCCCAGGCGGCGGTCCATTCCCGACATGATGTCCCCGGTGGCTTGCTCCAGCACACCGAGCTGGCGGGTGAATGCGATCTGCTGCTCGTCCTCCAGGTGCTGGTCGTGAAACACCAGCACGCCGAAGCGATCCATGCCGGCGTGGATCGCGCTGACTCCGGCCTCCGTGAGGCGACGCGTCAGGTCAATGCCTGAAACCTCGCCGCCGAACATCGGCCTGGCAGGTTCAATGGGTTTGATGATGTGGGACATGGGGGCACACCCGGCGAGTGATTCCAGGACAATTCTCGCGCATTTTTGAGGGGCGCCGCAAATGAGGACCAAATCGGGGACAGATTCAAGCAGATTAGCCTTCACTGAGATCTTCGATCTTCTTGGAGGGCAACACGGCAATTCGCCGCCGGGCTGCCCCCCCCGTCCAGCGCAGACGCTCTATTACCGCTGAATCGAAATCGCCAACGGCCGGACCGGAGACGCCGTTCCGCCCCGGAATTTCAGCGGGGATGCCATGAACAGGAATTCATACACCTGATCCTTCGACAGGTCTTCCAGCCACACCGCTTCCAGAATCGAGACGCCCCTTTCGGCCTGCAAATAGCTGTGGACCGGCACGAAATTAGCGGGGTCAGGTGAAGGCAGGCTTTCGACACCAAGGTTGTCGCTGCCCAATAGCATCGCCTTCTGCCCTTCAACCAGCCATTGCGCGGCCTCGAGGCTCAAACCTGCCTCATCCAGCAGGCGGTACTTGGTTTGATCCGGCCACAGGGTCATGAGGCCTGTGCGTACCAGGACCACATCGCCCGGCTGAAGCTTTGTCCCCTGCTTCTTGAGCGCATCCTGCAAGTCCGCGACCGTAATGGCATAGGACGCCGGCAGGGGCACCATGTTCTTCGATTTCGCCACATCGATGAGAACACCGCGCGCAACGATAGGCGGATATTTGTCTACGCCTGCCTTGGTCCATCCGCGCACGCCGAGATGGTCCGCAGCGCTGAACTCATTCCAGATTTTCCCGTGCAATCCGAAATGGTTGAGTGCGTCCAGATGGGTGCCGGTATGCGTGTACATGTTCACGGCATCGCCTGCGTAGGACAACAGTTCCTTGGCGGGATCACCGCGTGAGGGCGCATGGGTCAGGAAGATCTGAAAGGTGGGATCGCCAAACGCGGTGCAGCAGGTCGGCATGCCCACGAACAGATCCACGCCCAGATCGTAGACCTTGCCGCCAGCGACCTGCCTGAGGATGTCCAGCCGGGAACTGTCGGTCATCATGTTGAGCGTGCCGATCTCGTCGGCCGGCCCCCATGGACTCTTCGCCGCCACGTTCTTGGCGATCTGCGCCGATGCGTCTCCCGACACTACCAGTAGTCCCGTCGCGCCGACGAAAGCAAAAACGACGGCCATTAGTTTTATGAGGTGAAATTTCCCTGTATCCACAGTTATTCCTCCTTGGTGAGCGCTCGGCGAACGCAGGAATCGAGCATGGAACTGCACAAAAGGGATGTCAAGAACGAGGGGGAACTATGGTCAGGTCTTGTTTTTTGCCTACCCCTATTTATGGTCTGGGTTTAGCCCTCCCTACTGAACTGACGCATGAGCAGGGAAAGGTTGGCTCGCCGCAAAAAAGGCGCTGGGCTCGGGCAATTGATGAAGCACCTGGCTGGACGATAAACCCGATACCACAATCGTCTTGAACGTTCCCACTTTCCCCACTCATCGAGACGAACAACGATACGAGGGCGTCGGTGCTTGTGCCCTGCCTGCACGGTAATAAGTCATAATAAGCAGGGTTGGAATCCATTCATTTTAATTGCACCGTATGCGAATGAACCGCATGGAGCTGCCGCGGAGAAAATTTCTGGTTTCAGCG
>JBKJUC010000041.1:0-40558 GCA_046590325.1 Burkholderiales bacterium
GGACAAAACCATCAGCACCACCAATGCCCGCCAAAGCCTCGACTACACCGCGCGCGGGGAGGTCGACGCCGGATTTGTCTATGCGACGGACGCGTTGATCATGCCGGGCCGGGTAACGATTGCCTTCGAACCGCCGCTGGCCACGCGGATCCTTTACCCCATTGCCGCCGTGAAGGGTAATGGCAACGAGAAACTCGCGCGGGATTTCATGGCATTCATCGATCAGCGACCGGCGCAGAAAATCCTGCAGAAATACGGTTTCGGGAAACCCTGAAGTCCGCACGCTGGCAGGAACGGAGTGCGAAATGGCTGGCGCCCCGGCCAGCCTGTTCTTAGCCGCCGGGCGGGCGTGATTCCGGAGCCGCCTGGACTTCGTACTTGCGGTCTTCCCAGCCCCCGCCCAGTGCCCGGATCAGCGTGACGCTGGCCAGCATTTGCTGCTGGCGCACCTGCAGACGCACACGTTCGACTTGCAGGCGGGTGCGCTGCGCATCCACCAGTTCCAGAACATTGGTCAGCCCTGTCTTGTAGCGGGATGTGGCCAGTTGTTCCGCGCGTTCCGCCGAGTTGACCGCGCGCAACTGGCTCTCGTACTGCTGGTCCAGGATGCGCAGCGCGGCAAGCGAGGTCTCCACTTCTTTGAAGGCGACCAGCAGGCGCTCGCGATAAGTCGCCAGGTTTTCGGCGTATTGGGCTCTGGCGCGATCGACGTTGGCGCGCATCCGGCCGCCATCTAATATGGGCTGCACAAGCGATACGCCGAGCGACCAGATCTGGCTTTCGCCATCGAGCAGGTCCGAGAGTTCCGCACTCTCGAAGCCCAAGCCGCCCGTCAGGCGGATCGAGGGAAACAGGGCGGCCTGCGCAACGCCGATATCCGCGTTTCGCGCGGCCAGCAGCCGTTCGGCCTCGGCCACGTCCGGACGCCGTTCGAGCAAGTCCGCGGGAAGTCCTGTCGGAATCGGCGGCACCTGGGAAACGATTGTCCCGGGTTCCAGGGCCAGGCGGCCGGGCAGGGTGCCGGTGAGGACGGCGAGGGCGTGCAGCAGTTCATTGCGCCGCCGTTCCGCCGCATGTGCATCCGCCTCCGTGATCGCCAGTTCGGTTTCGACACGCGCCAGATCGAGTTCGCTGGCAAGGCCGCCGCGTTTGCGCGCGGCGACCAGATCCCGTGCCCTTAAGCGCAATTCGATGCCGCGCTTGAGCAGGGCGAGTTCCTCGTCAGCGGCGCGCAGCTGGAAGTAGGTCTGCGCCACGTCGCCCTGCAACGTCAGCAGGACCGTGTGATAGGCCGCCACGCTGCCTTCCATGCGTTTGCCCGCCGACTCGAGTTGCCGGGAGACTTTGCCCCATAAATCAACTTCGTAGGACGCATACAGCGGCAGGCGGAATCGGCTGGTGGTGTATTCGTGGTTGCCGGGCACTTTTTCCGGCTGGTCCGGGCGATTGCCTGAGACCGCGTAGCGCGATGCATCGGGTGTAAATTCAAGCGTGGGCATCTTGCCTGCATCGGAATAACCGAGGATGGCGCGCGCTTGTTCGACGCGGGCGGCTGCCGCTTGCAGCCTGGGGCTCGACGCGCGGGCTTCTTCCTCGATCCGGTTCAGTACCGGGTCCTGGAAGATCTCCCACCAGTTGCTACGGGCGATGGCATCACTGGGCGCGGCTTCCCTCCAGGGGCCCGCCTCGACGAAAGCGGCAGGCGGAGTTGACGGCGGACGGACGTAGTCCTTTCCAGCCTGCATGCAGCCGCACGCGAGCGCTGCGCTCGCCAGCAGCGGATAAAGAAGTCTCATGGTTGCCCGATCAGGATTTGGGTTTCTCGGCGGTCGGGACAGGCGCGGCTTTCGGCGCATCCTTCTTTTCGCTGTGCGCCTGCATTTGCGTTGCCCGTACTTTCAGGCCATTGACGAGGCTGTCGCGCGGATTGTTGATGACGCGATCGTTCTCAGTCAGTCCCGCGACGATCTCGACTTCCTTGCCCAGGTCGCGGCCGATCTTCACCGGCTTGATCTGGATCACTCCGTTTGCATCCACCGTGGCGACGCGAGCGCCTTCGCCGCCGACCATCAGCGCATTGATCGGGACCTGCAGGTTGGGTTGCGGATTGACCAGATTCAGTTTTGCCTGGGCATACATGCCGGGCAGCAGCGGCCCGCCGCGGTTGGGCACATGCATTTCGACGATCATCGTGCGAGTCGCGGCATCGAAGGCCCCGGCGTTGCGCATTACTTTCGCCGGGAAAGCATGGTCACCCAACTCGGGCACCACGAGGTCGACGGTCATGCCCGGCTTGATGAGCCGCATGCTGCTTTGTGGCACGGCGACATGCACGCGAATGGTTTCGGTCTGTGCCAGCTTGAACAGCCAGCCCGACGAGGACGCACTGCCGGCCTGGACAAGGGAACCTACTTCGACGTTGCGCGCAGTGATGGTCCCGGAAAAAGGCGCGATGACCCGCTGGAAGGACTTCACCTGTTCCAGCCGGCGCAGGTTGGCTTCGGCGGCGGCATAATCGGCGCTGCGCGCTGCGTAAACACCCTGCTTCTCGTCCACTTCCTGTGGCGAGACGGCCTCTTCCTTGAGCAGGGCGGCATAGCGTTCGGCGGTTATTTTCGCCAGGTCGAGATTGGCCCTGACCTGGGCCCGCGAGGCGCGGGCCTGGTCCATCTCCCGGTCGACTTCCGGCGCCTCGATCTCCGCAAGCACCCGACCCATCTTCACCTGATCGCCGATATCCACCAGCCAGCGCTTGAGATAGCCGTTGGTGCGTGCGTAGATTGTCGTTTCCTGCATGGCATAGAGCGTGGCAGGCAGGGTCAGCTCGACCGTTCCGTTGCCGCGTCTGGCCGGGACATAACTGACCGCCTGCAGGTCGTCTTTTCCGGCCTCGGCCTGCGCCACCTTCAGGGCATTCCATTTCGGCCACAGGCCGATAGCGAAAAGCCCTCCCAAAACCAACACCAATCCGATGATCAGGGCGATTTCCGAGAAGCGCCCCCGCATGGAAGCACGGATGTTGCAGCTTTCATAAAGCTTTCTCGGTGCTTCACTCATTTTCACTCTTCCTACGGCTGGGACACTGTATTCCACTCCTGCGTCGCACAATATTTCATTATGATTTATAACGTTTTTTCTTGTTGTTCCTGACGATAAACTTGTAACATTAATGAAACTTCAATGCAACATTACGGGGACACATCAAAGCGTGTGGATTGTCAGACTTGCGCTTAGCCGGCCCTATACATTCGTAGTGATGGCGATGCTAGTGATCATTCTCGGCGTCGTGTCCATCGCGCGCATGCCGAAGGACATCTTCCCCGAGATCTCCGAGCCGATCGTCACCCTGATCTGGCAATACGTGGGCATCCCTGCGGACGCCTTTGAGAAGCAGATCACCATTTTCTCGGAGCAGCAGGTCAACACGACGGTCAGCAACATCCGCCGAATCGAGTCCCACACAATCAACGGCAAGAACGTCATCCGCATCTACTTCCAGCCCTCGGTGCGGATCGATCAGGCCGTCAGTCAGATCACCGCCACTTCGCAGACTATCATCCGGCGCATGCCCCCAGGCACGCAGCCCCCCCAAATCGTGCAGTACGACGCCTCCAGCGTGCCGATCCTGCAAATTGCGCTGGGCAGCGACACCATGAGCGAGCAACAGCTCTACGACCAGGGGCTGTGGCTGGTCCGCAACGAAGTGGTGCCCGTGCCCGGCGCGACCGTACCATTGCCGTATGGCGGCCGACCGCGACTGATCATGATCGACGCGGACCCGGTGCGCATGCATGCGAAGGGGGTTACGCTCAAGGAGGTCAACGACGCCCTCAACCGCCAGAACGTCAACCTGCCCACGGGGCTGACGCAGATGGGGGAGCGCGAGTACATTCTCAGCATCAACAACAGTCCCGAAAAAATCGCCGAGCTGGGATTGCTGCCGGTGAAGACCGTGAATGGCGTGACCGTATTCGTCAATGACGTTGCAGACGTTCGCGACGGCTACAACGAACAGACCAATCTGGTGCGCCACGACGGGCGCAAGTCTGCTCTGATCACCGTGCTGAAAAGCGGCGGCGCCTCGACGCTAGACATCATCCGCGACGTGCGCGAACGCCTTTCCAACGCCACGATACCCGACGGATTGAAGCTTTCGTTCCTGTTCGACCAGTCGGTGTTCGTGGCCAACGCCATGCATGCGGTAGTGGTGGAAGGGCTGATGGCGGCGGCGCTGACCGGCCTGCTCATCCTGCTGTTCCTGGGGAGCTGGCGCTCGACCCTGATTGTGGTCACCTCAATCCCGTTGGCCATCCTGTTCTCCATCATTATGCTTTCGATGATGGGCTATTCGCTGAACTTGATGACGCTCGGCGGGCTGGCACTTGCGGTGGGCATCCTGGTCGATGACGCGACGGTGACCATCGAGAATATCCACCGGCACATGGCGATGGGCAAGGGCCTGACCCTTTCGATCCTCGAAGGATCGCAGCAGATCGTGGTGCCGGCGCTGGTATCTATGTTGTGCATCTGCATAGTGTTCCTGCCGGTCCTGCTGCTGACTGGGGCCGCCAAATACCTGTTCACGCCGATGGCCCTCGCGGTGGTTTTTTGCATCGTTGCTTCATACGCGATATCGCGCACGCTCGTGCCGGTCATGTCGCGTTACCTGCTCCTTGAAGACGAGTATGGGGACGGCCGCGGCCTAATGGCGCGGATGCACACCGCCGTGGAAAGAAATTTCGAACGCCTGCGCAGAAATTATCTGGCCGCGCTGCGGTGGTGCTTGATAAGCAGGGGCACGGTGTTTGCGCTGTTCATTGTCCTGGTGCTGGGATCAGGGGGGGCCGTGCAGTTCATAGGCTGGGAATTCTTCCCGGTTGTCGACGCGGGGCAGATCCGGCTGCATGTGAATGCGCCTCCCGGTACCCGGATCGAGGATACGGGCGTCGTATTTTCGCGGGTCGAGGACGAGATACGCCGGACCATCGATCCTGATGACCTGGATGTGATCATCGACAATATCGGCATCCCGCCATCCACTAACCTCGCATACAGCGACAACGTGACGTTGTCCTCCAGCGACGGCGAGATCCTGGTATCCCTGACGGAAGGTCACGGAATAGCCACGCAGGAATACATAAGACGGCTGCGCCAGGTGCTACCAGAGCGCTTTCCGCAATGCACTTTCTATTTCCAGCCTGGCGACATGATGAACCAGATCCTGAATTTCGGGCTGCCGGCACCCATCGACGTCAAGATCATCGGCGGCGACCACAGGAATTTCCAACTAGCCAGGGAAATCGAGGCCAGGATGAAACGCATCCCGGGTGCCGTCGATGTCCACGTCCACCAGGTCATGAACCAGCCGGCCCTGCGGCTGGAAGTCGACCGGACACGGGCTGCGCAGTTCGGATTCTCGCAGCGCGAAATCGCCGAAAACTTCCTCATCGCTTCGTCGTCCAGCGTGGTGGTGACCCCGAACTACTGGAACGATCCAAAGACCGGGCGTCCGTATCAGGTTGTGGTGGTGCAACCGCACGAAACGGCCCTGAATTCGGTCGAGGCGATCCTCAATATTCCTTTGCCGGGAAAGGGACAGTCGCCGACCCAGTCGCTGGGCAACGTCGCGACCGTGAGGCACGTAGAATTGCCCGCGATCATCAACCACGTCAACACAGAACTTGGATTCGACGTCTATGCCAACGTCCAGGGCAGGGACCTCGGTGCGGTCGCCGCAGACGTGCGCAAGGTGGTCGACGAGTTCATTCCGAAAGCGCGCGAGCAAAAAAACAACACACGCATCGAGATTTCCGGCCAGGCCGAAAGCATGTACGACGCGTTTACGCGCATGGGCATCGGCCTGATCGCGGCGGTGCTACTGGTGTATTTCATCATGGTCATCAACTTCCAGTCGTGGACCGATCCGTTCATCATCATCACGGCGCTGCCTGGGGCCTTCTGCGGAATCATCTGGATGTTGTTCCTGACGGGCACCAACTTCAGCGTGCCCTCCCTGATGGGCGCGATCATGAGCGTAGGTGTTGCGACGGCGAACAGCATTCTGATGGTGTCGTTCGCGAACGAAATGCTGCGCGAAGGCAAGAACCCGATCGACGCGGCGCTCGAAGCCGGGTCGACGCGCCTGCGCCCGGTGCTGATGACGGCCGCGGCAATGGTCATCGGCATGGCGCCCATGGCCAGCGGGATCGGCGAGGGCGGCGAACAGAATGCCCCGCTGGGCAGGGCCGTCATCGGCGGCCTGATCATGGCGACTGTCGCCACGCTGTTTTTCGTTCCCGTCGTGTTCAGCCTGTTGCGGCGCCACGGCGTCCCCAATCCGAAGTTTGCCGGCGATGCGGCGATCCTTGCATCGCATTCTGCCGGACGATGAGTGAAGCGTGCAGTCCAAAGGAGAAATGAAATGAAAAAGTTGATACTGATCGGCATCGCTCTAGCATTGACGGCATGTGCCCACATGAACCGGTCCACACCGGACCAGGAGTTCGAGGCCTACCGTTCCGCGGTTCGCCAGCAGCGCGACGCCGGCACCATAACCGCCGTCCAGGAGCAGGAAAAACTGCGTGACCAGTACTGGAATATTTACGGTCGTGATGCCGACAGCGCCGGACATTTCGCCTTCTCCATCGCCCTGGCGCAGAGCGTGGAAGCCGGCGATTTCCCGGCGAAGGAAGCCGATGCCCTGATTTCCGCCCGCGAAAAGGAAATTTTCGCGCTGAAGATGGCTTCAAGGCAGGTGGCGAGCAGCTACGAATACCCGCCCAACTGATTCTCGGTTTATGATCTTCCGCTTCGTGAAGGCGTGGAGCGGAAGATGGGTGGTTCCGGTTTTATAGCGGTAGGTGTCGGCGCCGCGCTTGGTGCCTGGTTGCGCTGGTGGCTGGGCATCGTTCTCAACACCGTTGTGCCCAGCCTGCCGCTCGGCACATTGGCCGCCAACCTCGTCGGCGGCTTCATGATCGGTATCGCGGTGGAATATTTCGGGCAGCAGGGCAGCATTCCGCTGGAACTTCGCCTGTTCGTGATCACCGGATTTCTCGGCGGGCTGACGACTTTCTCAAGCTTCTCCGCCGAAGCGGTGGGGCTGTTGATGCGCGCCCAGTATGCCTGGGCGACCGCCCTCATCTGCAGTCACCTGGTCGGTTCCATCCTCATGACGGTGCTTGGCATCTTCACGGTCCGAGCCCTGGCCGCATAGCGGAATTCAGAACTCGCCTCGCTGCGTCGATGACTTCGGACGCCGTCATGCCGACCGGACCGATGCCCTGTTCGCCAAGCTGATCAGCCGCCGATCCGTGCAGGTAGACCCCGGCCAGGAGCGCCATTCCGGCCTCCGCGCCCTGTGCGAGCAACGCGGCAAGGATGCCGGTCAGCACATCGCCCATTCCCGCGGAGGCCATGCCCGGATTACCCGTGGTGTTCACATGCCAGCCTCCACCGGCCAGCGCGCAGATGCTGCCGCTACCCTTCAACACGACCGAGGCGTTGAACCGGGTCGCAAGTTCGAGCGCCGTGGCAATGCGGTCGGCCTGTATGTCTTCTGTCGTGCTTCCGAGCAAGCGCGCGGCTTCTGCGGGATGGGGCGTCAGCAGCGATGGTGATCGGCGTGCCCGCAATGCCCTCTGCAGAACTGCATCGGTCGCCAGCAGGTTGAGCGCGTCGGCGTCGAGAACCAGCGGGGCCGAGTGCTCGATCACGGCCGCCAGCGCGTGGCCGGCAGCCTGCGACTGGCCGAGTCCCGGTCCGCATGCGATGCACGAGAGTTCCGGCATCCGGAGTAAATCCTGGGCCGGCCGCAGCATCAGTTCCGGTTGCGCCGGATCGACGGTCGGGGAGTCGGCAAGCAGACCGATCCGGACCTTGCCCGCACCCAGCTTCAGCGCCGCCCGCCCGGCGAGCAGGGCTGCGCCGGTCATGCCCGGTGCGCCGCCTATGATTCCTGCGGTGCCGAAGCTTCCCTTGTGGGTGTTGCGCGGGCGCGGCGCCAGCACCTCGCCGAGCAGAGATGCAGGAATCAGCCAGCCGCCGGGAGTAGTCCTTTGCGGAAGGTCGAGGCCCAGGTCATCGACATGGACTTCTCCTGCATGATCCGGACCGTCGAGGGTTAGCAGGCCAGGTTTCAGGCCAATGAACGTAATCGTGTGCTGGGCGCGCACCGCGTGACCGAGAATGGCACCGGTATCGGCATGCAGGCCACTGGGGATATCCAGGGCGAGCACGCGGCTGCCGTGCGCGTTGATCCAGTCGACCAGCCCGGCGTGAGCGCCATCAAGCGCCCGCTGCAGGCCGATTCCGAACAATCCGTCGACGATCAGGTCCGGACGGAAGTGTTCCGGCACCCCGGCGGACGTTTGTCCGCCGGATTCCCTCCAGCCCTTGAGCGCTGCCTTTGCATCGTCCGGCAGCTTCGACTCATGGCCGGTAAAGACGACGGCCACATCGAACCACCATTGCTTGAGATGCCGCGCGGCCACCAGGGCATCGCCGCCGTTGTTGCCCGGACCGGCAAACAACAGGATCCGCTTTTCCTTTTCACGCAGCAGGGCGCGTGCGAGTTCCGCCGTGGCCCGCCCGGCACGCTCCATCAGATCGGGACGAGGGGAGCGGGACAGTTCCCGTTGCTCGAACTGGCGAATCTCGCTGGCGAGGAATATCGGGCTGGCGGTGGATTGCATCCAGGGAGTTTAGCGGAAAGAGCGGCCGGGTCGCGGCGGCTGTATTCGGTGGGTATAATCCGCTTTTGAAACCCAAGATCCGTTGAAATGCCCGACCTCCTGACGCTGCGCGGCCGCAACGCCCTGTCGGACTTCCGCCTCAAGAAGCTTACCCAACTCCTCAAGCAGTCCGCACCCGGCATCGCCACGATCGCCGCGGAATACTGGCACTTCGTTTCCCTCAGGGCGCCGCTATCGCCCGCCGAGCACAAGATCCTCGAACGCATCCTGGTCTACGGCCCGGCCTCGAAGCCTGCCGCCGGAACGGGCGAAATGCTCCTGGTCGTACCGCGCATCGGCACGATATCGCCCTGGTCGTCCAAGGCCTCTGACATTGCCCATTCCTGCGGCCTTGGGGCCGTGGACCGCATCGAGCGGGGTGTTGCCTGCCACGTTGTCCTGCGCGCGGCGGGAAAACTTTCCGAATCTGACCGTCGGGCTTTGCTGCCGCTGATTCACGATCGCATGACCGAGACGGTACTCGGCTCGCTGGAACAGGCAGCGGACTTGTTCCGCCACGTCCAGCCCAAACCCTTGTCGACGGTCGATCTCCTGGCAGGTGGTCGCGCCGCGCTGGTGAAGGCCAACCGCGCAATGGGCCTGGCGCTGTCGGACGATGAAGTCGACTACCTGGTCGAGAATTTCACGCGTATGGAACGCAATCCGACGGACGTCGAACTGACGATGTTCGCGCAGGCCAATTCGGAGCATTGCCGCCACAAGATTTTCAACGCCGACTGGATCATCGACGGAAAGAAACAGGACAAGTCGCTGTTCGGCATGGTGCGGCACACGCACGCTTCCAATCCCAGTGGAACTATAGTTGCCTATTCGGATAACGCGGCCATCATGGAAGGCATCGATGTCGCGCGCCTTTATCCGGACGAGCACGGGTCGTACAAGTACTCGACCGAAACGACCCATACGCTGATGAAGGTCGAGACCCACAACCATCCCACGGCAATTTCACCATTTCCGGGCGCAGCTACGGGTTCGGGCGGAGAAATCCGTGACGAGGGTGCGACCGGCCGCGGCGCCAAACCGAAGGCCGGCCTGAACGGATTCTCGGTCTCGCATTTGCGCATTCCCGGATTCGAGCAGCCCTGGGAGCCGGCAGGCATCGGCAAACCGGACCGCATTGCCTCGGCGTTGTCGATCATGCTCGAAGGCCCCATCGGCGGCGCATCGTTCAACAACGAGTTCGGCCGGCCGAACCTGCTGGGCTATTTCCGGACTTACGAACAGAACGTCGACGGCGAAACGCGCGGTTATCACAAGCCGATCATGTTGGCGGGCGGGGTGGGGGCCATTACGGCGAGCCAGTCCCTCAAACTGGAAATCCAGCCCGATGCGCTGCTGATACAGCTCGGCGGTCCCGGCATGTTGATCGGAATGGGGGGCGGCGCCGCCTCGAGCATGAATACCGGCGCTAACATCGCCGACCTGGATTTCGATTCCGTCCAGCGCGGCAATGCGGAAATCCAGCGCCGTGCCCAGGAGGTAATAGACCGCTGCTGGGCGATGGGGGAATCCAATCCGATTCTTTCCATTCACGACGTGGGCGCGGGCGGCCTCTCGAACGCGTTGCCGGAACTGGTCCATGGTTCGGACCGCGGCGGCCGCATCGATCTGCGCGCGATTCCCTCGGAAGAACCGGGCATGACGCCGGCGCAGGTCTGGTGCAACGAAGCCCAGGAGCGTTACGTGATGGCGGTCGCCGCCGACCGTTTTGAAGTCTTCAAGGCTTTGTGCGAACGCGAGCGCTGCCCGTATGCCGTGGTCGGCAAGGCTGCCGACGACGATCGGCTTAAAGTCGAAGACCCGCTGTTCGGTAACGATCCGGTGGACATGGATCTTGGCGTCCTTCTCGGCAAGCCGCCGAAAATGACGCGCGACGTGAAGCACCGCGCACGCAAGCTGTCGGCACTCGATCTGTCCGGAATCAAGCTGGAAGAAGCGGCGCTGCGGGTGTTGCGCTTTCCGGCGGTGGCGGACAAGACTTTCCTGATTTCGATCGGCGACCGCACCGTGGGGGGGCTTTGCTCGCGCGATCCTTTTGTCGGTCCGTGGCAGGTGCCCGTCGCCGATGTGGCCGTCACGCTGATGGGATTCAAGACCGATCGCGGCGAAGCCTTCTCGATGGGCGAGCGTACGCCGCTGGCCGTGATCGACGGTCCTGCATCGGGCCGCATGGCGGTGGGCGAGGCCCTCACGAATCTCGCCGCGGCGCGGATCCAAGATATAGGAAACGTAAAACTTTCGGCGAACTGGATGGCGGCGGCCGGCTATCCCGGTGAGGACGCAATCCTGTTCGACACGGTCAGGGCAGTGGCCATGGAGTTGTGTCCTGCGCTGGGCATCAGCATCCCCGTCGGCAAGGATTCGATGTCCATGCGCACGGGCTGGGAGGAGCGTGGCAGGAAGAAGGAAGTCGTTTCGCCGCTGTCGCTGATCGTGTCTGCCTTCGCGCCCTGCCTGGATGTGCGCAAGACGCTGACTCCGCAACTGACAGCGGATCTGGACACCGTTCTGGTGCTGGTCGACCTGGGCTCGGGCCGCAACCGGCTCGGCGGCTCCACGCTTGCCCAGGTTTATGGTCAGACCGGCAATGTAGCGCCTGACGTGGATTCGGCACCGAAGCTCAAGGCCTGCTTCGAGACGGTGCAAAAGCTTAACGAACAGGGCCGGGTGCTCGCCTATCACGATCGTTCCGATGGCGGCCTGTTCGCGACACTTGCAGAAATGATGTTCGCCTCGCATGTTGGCGTGACCGTCGACGTCGGCATACTTGGCGGTGACCTCCTGGCCGCTTTGTTCAATGAGGAACTGGGTGTGGTGTTGCAGATCCGCATTGCGGAGCTGGATGCAGTCAGGCAGACCTTTGCCAAGGCCGGTCTGGACGCGGAATTCCATTGCCTGGGTGAAATCAACCGATCCGGCGAATTCATTATCCGCTCGAGGGAAAAGAAGCTGTACGCGAAATCCGGAATCGAACTGCAGCGAGCCTGGTCGCAGACGACCTTCCAGATGCAGCGATTGCGCGACAACCCGGTGCTGGTGCAGCAGGAGTACGACCGCATCCTTGACGCAACCGATCCGGGACTGCACGCGAAACTGACGTTCGACCCTTCGGAAGATGTTGCCGCGCCATTCATTGGCAAAGGCGCGCGGCCGAAAGTCGCCATCCTGCGGGAGCAGGGCGTGAACGGGCAGATCGAAATGGCCGCGGCCTTCGATCGGGCCGGCTTCGAGGCCATCGACGTGCACATGAGCGACATCATCACCGGCCGCACCGGCCTGTCGGGATTCCGTGGCTTCGTCGCCTGCGGCGGATTTTCCTATGGCGACGTGCTTGGAGCCGGCGAGGGTTGGGCTAAATCCATCCTCTTCAACCCACGTGCGCGGGACGAGTTCGAAGCCCTGTTCCGTCGCCGCGATTCCTTTGCGCTGGGCGTGTGCAACGGCTGCCAGATGATGAGCAACCTGCACGAAATCATTCCGGGTACCGGACACTGGCCACATTTCGTACGCAATCGTTCGGAGCAATTCGAGGCGCGCGTGGCGATGGTGGAGGTGGTTAAGAGTCCGTCGCTGTTCTTCCAGGGCATGGAAGGGAGCCGCATGCCGATCGCCGTTGCACATGGCGAGGGATACGCGGAATTTTCGTCGTCGGCACAACTGACGGCGGCGCGCAAGCTGATGGCGCTTCGCTTCGTGGACAATCGCGGCAGGCCGACAGAAACATATCCGCTGAATCCGAACAGTTCACCGCAAGGCATCACCGGACTGACCACTGAGGACGGCCGGTTCACCGTGCTGATGCCGCATCCGGAACGGGTGTTCCGCAGCGTGCAGAATTCCTGGTATCCGCGCGAGTGGGGCGAGGACAGTCCCTGGATCCGGATGTTCCGCAACGCGCGCCGCTGGGTCGGTTAGAACCCGCTGGGGACGACCGAGCGTGGCGCAAATGGAAAGGGCACCTTGCGGTGCCCTTTTTTCGTGTGCGTCGTTCCGGCTACTTCTTTTCTTCTGCTTTTTTCTCGTCCAGCTTGGTGATTTTGGCCTTGGTGCGCAGGCCGGCGATGAAGTCATCGCGGGCCTTGCCTGCCAGGGTTTGCTCGACCTGGGCCTTCACCGCATCGAATTCGGGGAAAGTCTTTGCCCGCTCGTCCTGCAATTCGATCACGTGGTAGCCGTAACTGGTCTTGACCGGTTCCCTGGTGATCTCGCCCTTTTTCAGAGCCTTCAACGCCATGCCGAACGGTTCAACATAAACCTCGGCCTCACTCCAGTCGAGTTCGCCGCCGGACTCCTTTGAGCCGGGATCCTGGGTCTTCTCCTGGGCGATCTTGGCGAAGTCGCCACCTTTGGCAAGATCGGCAATGATCTGTTTGGCTTCCGCTTCCTCCTTGACAAGAATGTGGCGCGCCTTGTATTGCTTGCCGGCATCGCCGCCGCTTTCCGCTTTGACGCGCTCGTATTCCTTGCGCACGTCGGCTTCGCTGGGTTTGGTGGTCTTGCCGATATCCTCCAGCAGCACGCTGAGCATGATCTGCTGTTTCGCCAAGTCGAGCTGCGTAATGTAATCGGCTTTCTTGTCCAGTTTTCGCTTGACGGCTTCCTGGTAAAGAATTTCGCGGGTGATCATGATTTCGCGCACGTTCTCGCGAAACTCCGGGCTGTCCTGCTGTTGCCCCTGGCTTTGCGCAATCTGGTTCTTGGCGACGAAATCGACGCGCTCCTGCGGGATGGGCACGCCGTTCACGATGGCGGCGTTCTTCTGCTTGGCGTTTTCTGCATGGCTCACCGGCAACAAGGCGGCGGATGCGGTAAACAGGGCAAGCAGCAATGCGGTTTTGACCGGTTGCATTACAGTTCCTTTGGTTTGATGGAGTTAGAATCGAATTGCATGCAGTGCTGGGCGGGTTATTTCGTGATCCTGTTCAGCGTTCAACTCTTTGCTGAGGGGCCCATTTCCTCCGGCGTGTACGCGCGGATGGCTAGTGCGTGAATGCGGCCCGGCATCAGGTCTGAGAGCGCCTGATAGACGAGCCGATGACGGGCCACAGCGGGTTTGCCGGCGAATTCACGGGAGACGATCACGAGCTGGTAGTGTCCGCCCCCGTCCCGTGCGCCAGCATGGCCGGCATGCTCGTGGCTATCGTCGAACACTTCCACTGATTCAGGATCCAGCGGTGCGAGCCGCTCGCGTATCGTCTCTATCATGTTCATTACTTGGGAAACACCTTTCGATAGGGTTTCACGGTGACTTTGGCAAACACACCTTCCGTCACGTAGGGATCGGCATTGATCCAGGCCTTTGCCTCGTCGAGGGAATTGAATTCCGCCACGATCAGGCTGCCGGTCATGCCTGCGGGCCCGGGATCGTTACTGTCGATGGCGGGGAATGCGCCACCGAGCACCAGCTTGCCGGCCGCAATCAGTTCGTCCACCCGCTTCAAATGAGCAGGGCGCGCAGCCGTGCGCTTCTCCAGGCTGTTCGGGATGTCCTCGCCGATGATTGCGTAAATCATGCTTATTTTTTCTCCTCCGGTTCGATGTAACGGCCGAGAAACAATCCCTGGCCGATTACGAACGCCACCATCAATCCGATCCCCCCAAAGAGCTTGAAATTCACCCAGAATTCGGTCGGAAAATGGAAGGCGACGTACAGGTTGGCGGCCCCCATGACGGCGAAGAACAGCGCCCAGCTCAGATTCAGCTTCTGCCACACCGGGTCGGGAAGCGTGAGCTGCTTTTCCATCATGGTGCGGATGAGGTTCTTGCGGAACAGCAGGACCGAACCGAGGAGGACTGCAGCGAATAACCAGTATAGCACCGTGGGTTTCCACTTGATGAAGGTCTCGTCCCGCAACCAAAGGGTGGCCCCGCCGAAGACCACGATGATCGTCAGGCTGACCCAGAGCATATTGTCCACCTTGCGATGGCGCAGCCAGGACCAGGCTACCTGGGCAATGGTGGCGCCGATGGCCACGGCTGTCGCCATGTAGATGCCCCAAAACTTGAAGGCCACGAAAAACAGCAGTACGGGAAAGATATCAAACAGGAACTTCATGATAGCCAAGGAAAAAACAATCGCGGCATTATGTCTGCGCAGGACGGGATTGTCCAACCGCCAGGGCGGGAGGCCGATGCTAAGATGCTGCCCGGAAATTCAGGTTCCACTATTAAGGAGTCGGGGAATATGGCACAGGTCAGGCTGGTCAACTACGACGAAGCATCGCTGGAGGTGCGGGCGGTATTCGACGACATCATGAAAACGCGCAAGACCGACTACATCAACAACATCTGGCGGGCGCTCGCTGTGCATCCTCCCCTGTTGAAGCGCTTCTGGGGGCAGATGAAGGAGGTCATGATCAAGCCTTCGAAGCTCGATCCGCTCACCAAGGAACTCATCTACCTGGCGGTTAGCGTCAATAACAACTGCGAGTACTGCATTACCTCCCACACTTTCGCGGCACGCAAGCACGGGTTGGACGACGCCATGCTGGCCGAGTTCAATGAAATCGTGGCGCTGGCCAATGCCGGCAACCGCCTCACCATGGGCCTGCAGGTGGAGCCCGATGAACGCTTCAAGCCGAAGCACGATGACAAGCCCTGGTCGCTGAAGAAGGCCGGCGGCAAGGAAAAGAGAAAGTAACCGCGCCCATGGAACTCGAACGGATCGTCTCGGCCCGCTACAGCTGCCGCAAGTACCTGCCGAAGGCCGTGCCGCGCGAAACCATCGACGCGATTCTCGAACTCACGCAGAAGACGCCGTCATGGTGCAATACCCAGCCATGGCATGTGCTCCTGGTGAGCGGAGCGGCGCTCGATCGCTTCCGCGAGAAAATGCATGCGCATGCATCCAGAGGGGAGGCCATCAATCCGGATTTCGCCTACCCGCCCCGCTATGAGGGCGCCTACCGGGACCGGCGCAAGGTCTGCGGTGTGCAGCTGTACAAGGCGCTGGGCATCGGCCGCGAAGACAAGGCGGCCGCGCAGGAGCAATCGCTGGAGAATTTCCGGCTGTTCGGTGCGCCGCACCTGGCGCTCATCACGACTGAAGCCGAACTGGGCGTCTACGGCGCGGTGGATTGCGGGTTGTATGTTTCCAACTTCATGCTCGCCGCGGGAAATCACGGCGTGGCAACGATAGCCCAGGCGGCACTGGCTTCCTATCCGGATTTCATCCGCGGCTATTTTGGCTTGCCCGGTAACCGAAAAATGGTATGCGGCATCTCGTTCGGCTACGCGGACGAAAGCCATCCGATCAACGGCTACCGGACCGAACGAGCGCCAGTCGCAGATTCAGTACGCTTTATCGATTGAAGCGAGTTAGCTGAGAGGTTTTGAAGCGCAGCCCAGTCCCGTGGTGCGTCGATTGAGAAACCGCAGTCCCGGCGAGTGCGGCCTGCCAGTTTCAGCAGCGCTTTATCGCGCGTGATCAGTGCGTCTGCTTTTGCCGCAGACGCAAGCTGCAAGAATTTCTGGTCATCGGGATCTGTGCAGCGGGGGAGCGGGGTACCCGTTCCGGCGGCGACAAAAAATCTGGCGAGTTGACTGATCGTGGCCAGGTTCGCTGCTATCGCCGGTTCGCGAAGCGCGAATTCAGGATAGGCCAGAACACGAGTCACTTCCTCGAGGCAGGCGGCGTCGATCACAAACTCAACGGCGTTGTCCCGCCGGGCCTGCTTCAGTCCGGCGACTTCATTGCCGTCAAATACCAGCCAGTCAAGCCAGATGTTGGTATCGAGCACCAGACGCATCAAAACTTCTCATAGACGCTAAGGTAGCGCCACTGCCCCAGGGGCAGGTCGCCGAGCTTCACGCGGCCGATGCGAACGCGCTTGAGGCCGGTGACTTTGAGGCCGACCAGTTCGCACATGCGTCGGATCTGGCGTTTTTTGCCTTCGTTCAAAATGAAACACAACTGATCGTCGTTCTGCCAGGTGACCTGCGCGGGCTTCAGTGCGACGTCATCCAGGCTCAGTCCATGGTTGAGCAGGCGCAGGCCGGCATCGTCCAGCTTGCCTTCGACGCGTACCAGATATTCCTTCTCTATCGGCGAATGCTCACCGATGAGGAGCTTGGCAATGCGGCCGTCCTGCGTCAGGACCAGCAGGCCGGTGGAGTCGATGTCGAGCCTGCCGGCAGGTGCCAGACCCTTGAGATGCTCCCGGACGAAAGTCCCTTCCGAGAATTGCGTCGCCGGCGTGATGAGGGTGATCGCAGGCTTGTAGCCGTCCTCAGCCTGCCCGGACACAAATCCAACCGGTTTGTGCAGCAGGATAGTGACTTTGGAAACCGACTCGGCCCGCTTGTCGAGCGTAATGTCCTGGGTCGGCAGCACGCGGGTGCCCAGTTCGCTGATGCGGACGCCGTCGACATAGACCCAGCCGCGCTCGATGTACTCGTCCGCTTCGCGCCGCGAGCAAAGCCCGCGTTCCGACATGAGCTTGGAAACGCGGACCATGCCGGTTTCGGTCGCGATGGGCTGCTTTGCCGGCAGAGGCGGCCTGGAGACGGATTGCTTCGCCGGCAAACCCGGCTTGCCTGGCCAGGGGGACTTGACTCGTGCAGGGGGCTGTACTGGCGAACGTGCCTGCGTTGGTGAAGGTGCTTGCGCTCCGGAAGGCGCCCTCGCGCGTGAAGAGGGTTTCGACGCCTGCTGCCGTACGGTTGCCGGGGCGGGCCGGGGTATCTCCGCGGCCTTTGCGACGCGTGGTCGCTTGACGCGCTTGGCGCGTGTCGACATCGGTGCCGCCGGACGGTCCGGCCTGCTCCCCGGCTTGCGCAGGATGCTGCGGCCGCTCAAGCCGCCGCAACCAGCTCGCGCAGCACGTACGGCAAAATTCCGCCGTGCCGGTAGTAATCGACCTCGATCGGCGTGTCGATGCGCAACAGTACTTTGACCTCCTTGCGCGTTCCATCGGCAGTCTTGATCACGAGGGTGACATCCTGCTGCGGCCGGATTGCGCCATCCACTCCCAGGACATCGAACTCCTCGTCGCCTTCGATGCCCAGCGTTTCCGCACTGTCGGTGCCCTTGAACTGCAGGGGCAGTACGCCCATGCCAACCAGGTTGGAGCGATGGATGCGTTCGAAGCTGCGGGCGATGACGGCTTTGACGCCCAGCAGTTGCGTACCTTTGGCCGCCCAGTCGCGCGACGAGCCGGTGCCGTATTCCTCGCCGCCGAAGACGACGGTGGGTACGCCCTTGGTGACGTAGCTCATTGCCGCGTCGTAAATTGACATCGGCTCGCCGGTCGGCTGGAACAGGGTCACGCCGCCTTCGACACGGGTGCCGTCGGCCTTGGGCGGCATCATCAGGTTCTTGATGCGCACATTGGCGAAGGTGCCACGCATCATGACTTCGTGATTGCCGCGGCGCGCACCGTAACTGTTGAAGTCGGCTTTGGTTACGCTATTGCCCAGCAGGTATTTGCCGGCGGGCGAGGTGTCCTTGATCGAGCCAGCCGGGCTGATGTGGTCCGTGGTGACGGAGTCGCCGAAGACGCCCAGCGCGCGGGCGCCCAGAATGTTGCCGGTGGGGCCCGTCTGCATGCCGAAATCCTCGAAGAAGGGTGGCTCGGCGATGTAAGTCGACTTGGGCCAGTTGTAGACCTGGCCGGATGCCGAAGGTACGTTCTCCCAGAGGGGGTGATCCTTGGTGAGATTTCCGTATAGCTTCTGAAAGGTCTTTGAATCGGTCGCGTATTTCAACAGCGCATGGATTTCCTTCGAGGTCGGCCACACGTCGCCGATGTAAACGGGTTGGCCGTTCTTGCCGTTGCCGAGCGGCTCGGTCATCAGGTCTTTGAGCACCGTGCCGGCGATGGCATAGGCCACGACCAGCGGCGGGCTGGCAAGGAAGTTGGCGCGCAGGTTCGGATGAATGCGTGCCTCGAAATTGCGATTGCCGGAGAGTACAGCCGCACAGACCAGGTCGTTCTGGACGATCGCGTCCTCGATCGGCTCGGCCAGCGGGCCGGCATTTCCGATGCAGGTTGTGCACCCGTATCCAGCGAGGTAAAAGCCAAGTTGCTCAAGGTAGGGAAGCAGCCCTGCGGCCTTTAGGTATTCCGTGACCACGCGCGATCCCGGCGCCAGCGAGGTCTTGATGTGCTTCTTGACGGTCAGCCCCTTCTCAACCGCTTTCTTTGCCAGAAGGCCGGCAGCAATGAGCACGCTCGGATTGGAAGTATTGGTGCAAGACGTGATGGCGGCAATCAGGACGTCGCCGGAACCGATGTTGATGCTGTCCCGTGTCGTGAAGCGCTTGCCCAGGTCCTCGGGTTTCTTCGAGAAGCCGTTTTCAGTGGTGGGTTTGGAGAACAGGTCTCCGAACTTGCTTTTGACGTTGCCGATCTCGATGCGGTCTTGCGGACGCTTCGGTCCGGCCAGCGACGGTGCAACCGTGGTCAGATCCAGCTCCACGACCTTGGAATAGTCGATGTCACCTTTCTTCGGCACGCCGTAGAGTTTCTGCGCCTTGAAATAGGCCGAGAACGCATCGATCTCTTCCCTGGTGCGGCCGGTGCCCTGGAAGTATTCGATGGTGGCATCGTCCACCGGAAAGAAACCCATGGTGGCGCCGTATTCCGGCGCCATGTTGGCGATGGTGGCGCGGTCCGGCAGGGCGAGGCTCTCGGTGCCTTCGCCGAAGAATTCGACGAACTTGCCCACCACTTTCTCCTTGCGCAGCATTTCGGTGATCGTGAGTACCAGGTCGGTGGCGGTCACGCCTTCGCGCAGCCGTCCCGTGAGGTTGACACCCACCACATCCGGCGTCAGGAAATACACCGGCTGGCCCAGCATGCCGGCTTCCGCTTCGATGCCGCCCACGCCCCAGCCCACCACGCCGATGCCGTTGATCATGGTCGTGTGGGAATCGGTACCGACCAGGGTATCCGGGTAGTAGATACCGTTTTTCTGGTAGACCCCGCGGGCCAGATACTCCAGGTTGACCTGGTGCACGATGCCAATACCGGGAGGCACGACCTTGAACGTGTCGAAGGCCTGCATGCCCCATTTCATGAACTGGTAGCGCTCGCGGTTGCGCTGGAATTCCAGTTTCATGTTCAGATCCAGCGATTCGCGGGTTCCGTAGTGGTCGATCTGCACGGAGTGGTCGACGACGAGGTCCACCGGAACCAGCGGCTCGATGACCTTGGGATTCTTGCCCATTTTCGCAGCGACACCGCGCATAGCGGCCAGGTCGGCCAGTAAGGGGACACCGGTGAAATCCTGCAGCACGATGCGGGCGACAACGAAGGGAATTTCCGCGGTCCGCGCGGCGGTGGGTTGCCAGGCGGCCAGTTGGCGGATGTGCTCCTCGGAGACTTTCTTGCCGTCGCAGTTGCGCAGCACCGATTCCAGCACGATGCGGATCGATACGGGCAGCCGCGAAATCTTGCCGATGCCGGCTTTCTCCAGTGCGGGCAGCGAATAGAACTTCGCTTTTTTGCCGCGGGCAGGCGAGAAGTCCTGCAACGTATTGAACAAGTTGTGAGCCATGTTGCCTCCAGGATGAAAACCGGTCAGTTAGCGCAAGGGCCCAGGCGCAGCCCGTTGATGATGTCCAGTATGGGAGAAGCGGCAGTTTCGCCTTCCTTCTTTACATTCTGCGTGTCCGAATAGGTGCCGGTAGCCGCGACGACGCGTCCGCTGACCTGCGCCGCCTTCCCGTCGATGGTGCAGGACCCTGAGTACTGTGCACGATCGCCTTGCCATTCGATCTTCCAGTCGCCGCATGTGCCTTTCTCCTCGCGGGAGAGAAATCCGTTCATCGGCGACTTCGGATCGGCGATGTCGGCGGCTGTGATGCAGAAGCGGCCGATAAGGTTCGCCGCCATGCCGCCCGACCGTGTGAATTCCCAGGTGCCCGCCTGCATGGGATTCGAATCCGCATGCACCGGCAGGGCGCAGAGAAGTCCAAGCAAAAACGGAACCGGGCGAGTCATGGCATGGGCGGGACGAGCCGCGTTCAGATCACCATCAGGTCGACAAACTCGTTGACCGGGGTGGCGGCGAGCTTCTTCGGATCCAGGCACAGGTCGAGGATGGCCTTCTGCTGCTTGACCGGGAAACGGCGTGCGAGGTTGGTCTTGAATTTCTCGACCAGCACCGGCATGCCTTCCTTGCGGCGGCGCTTGTGGCCGATCGGGTATTCGACCACGAGCTCCTTCAGCTTCTTGCCATCGCTGAATTCAACCGTGAGGGCATTGGCGATCGAGCGTTTTTCCGGATCGTGGTAGTCCTTGGTGAACTGCTTGTCCTCGACGCAGACGATCTTGTCGCGCAGCTTGTCGATGCGCGGATCAGTGGCGATCGCATCTTCGTAGTCGCCGGCTGTAAGCCTTCCGAAAATGATCGGCACGGCCACCATGTACTGGATGCAATGGTCGCGGTCGGCCGGATTGTTCAGCGGGCCCTTCTTGTCGATGATGCGGATGCAGGCTTCGTGGGTGCGGATGGTGATTTTCTTGATGTCTTCTGCCTTCTTGCCGACTTTCTGCAGTTCCGTGTGGATGGTCATCGCCGCTTCCACCGCGGTCTGGGAATGGAACTCGGCCGGGAAGGAGATCTTGAACAGCACGTTTTCCATCACGTAACTGCCATACGGGCGCTGGAACTTGAATTCGTTGCCCTTGAACAGCACGTCGTAGAAGCCCCAGGTCTTTGCGCTCAGCACGGAGGGATAGCCCATTTCCCCGGTCTTCGCGATCAGCGCCAGCCGCACTGCCCGGCTGGTGGCATCACCGGCCGCCCAACTCTTGCGCGAACCGGTGTTTGGCGAATGGCGATAAGTGCGCAGGCTCTGGCCGTCGACCCAGGCCAGCGACACGGCGTTGATGATCTCTTCGCGCGAAAGGCCGAGCATTTCAGCGACAACCGCGGTCGACGCCACCTTCACCAGCACAACGTGGTCAAGACCCACCTTGTTGAAGCTGTTCTCGATTGCGATGCAGCCCTGGATTTCGTGCGCTTTGATCATCGCCGTGAGGACATCCTGTACGGTCAGCGGCTTCCTGCCGTTCGCGAGGGCGTTGCGTGACAGCCAGTCCGCAGTGGCAAGAATGCCGCCAAGATTGTCCGACGGATGGCCCCATTCCGCGGCCAGCCAGGTGTCGTTGAAGTCGAGCCAGCGGATCATCGCGCCGATATTGAAAGCGGCCTGGATCGGATCGAGCTGGAACGGCGTGCCTGGAACCCTGGCGCCGTTCGGGACGATTGTCCCCGGTACGACGGGTCCGAGCAGCTTGGTGCAGGCCGGATATTCGAGTGCCTCGAATCCGCAGCCCAGGGTATCCATCAGGCAATAGCGCGCGGTCTCGTACGCTTGCTTGCTGGTGATTTTGTATTTGGCAACGTAGTCGACGATATCGACCAGCACCTTGTCGGGTTTCGGGCGGACGTTGGAGATGTGTGCGGACATGAATCTTCCTTAGGTCAAATTTACTCGAATCTTTAACTGCAAAGGCGCGAAGGCGCAAAAAAGGCACGCAAAGAAATGCGGGAAGGACAAAGAACTTCCTCGAAAAAGACTCTGTCCGTTTGGGTCCCGTCAGCTCCTTCCTTGTTGTTTCGTCGTGCCTTCCTTCGCGTTCCCTTTGCGCCTTGGCGCCTTTGCGGTAAGGGATAACCTGTCACTTGCGCTTGTCGATCGGAACCCACTTGAGGTTCTCGGGACCGGTGTAGTTGGCGCTGGGGCGAATGATCTTGCCGTCAATCCGTTGTTCGATCACGTGCGCAGCCCAGCCGGAGGCGCGGCTGATCACGAAGATCGGCGTGAACATCGCGGTGGGAACTCCCATCATGTGGTAGCTGGTGGCGCTGTACCAGTCCAGGTTCGGGAACATTTTCTTTTCCCGCCACATGACTGTCTCGACCCGCTCGGAAATATCGAACAGCTTCATGTCTCCGCCATCCTTCGACAGGCGCCGGGCAACTTCCTTGATGACCTGGTTGCGCGGATCGCCGGTGGTATACACCGGATGGCCGAATCCGATGATGATCTGCTTTTCCGCGACCCGTCTGACGATGTCGGTCTCGGCTTCATCGGGCGTGTCGTAACGGCCGATGGTGTCGAAAGCAAACTCGTTGGCGCCGCCGTGCTTGGGCCCCTTGAGGGCGCCGATCGCACCTCCGATCGCCGAGTACATATCCGAACCGGTGCCGGCAATAACCCGGGCGGCAAATGTGGACGCATTGAATTCGTGCTCGGCGTAAAGGATGAGCGAAGTGTGCATTGCCCGTTCCCAAAGCATGGAAGGCGTGTGCCCGTGCAGCAGATGCAGGAAATGTCCACCGATCGAGTCGTCGTCGGTTTCAACTTCGATGCGCCGGCCGGAGTGGGAGAAGTGGTACCAGTACAGCAGCATCGAGCCAAAGCTCGCCATCATCCGGTCGGCGATATTTCGGGCTACGGTAATCTTGTGATCCTGCGGTTCGGGCAAAACCGCGCCGAGCGCCGAACAGCCGGTACGCAGCACGTCCATCGGGTGGGTATTGGCTGGGATGCACTCCAGGATGTCCTGGACCGATGCCGGAAGGCCCCTGAGCGACTTCAGTTTGCGCTTGTAAGCCACGAGCTCCGCCACGGACGGCAGTTTTCCATGAACCAGCAGGAAAGCAATCTCCTCGAACTCTGCAGTCTCGGCGAAATCGAGAATGTCGTAACCCCGGTAGTGCAGGTCATTGCCGGTCAGACCGACGGTGCACAGCGTGGTGTTGCCTGCCGGGACCCCGGACAGGGCGACCGATTTTTTCGGCTTGGGGGTGGTGGGACTGGTTTCGCTCATTTGCCTTTTTCCTTTGCAAACAGTTCGTCGAGTTTCGTCTCGAACTTGTGGTAATCGAGGTAGTCGTAGAGATCGTTACGGGTCTGCATGATTTCGACCACGTTCTTTTGCGTGCCATCCCTGCGCACCGTCTGATAGACGTTGAGCGCTGCCTGGTTCATCGCACGGAATGCCGACAGCGGGTAGAGCACAATGCTGGCGTTGGCCGAGCGCAGTTCATCGACGGTAAACAACGGAGTCGAACCGAATTCGGTGATGTTGGCGAGCACCGGCACCTTCACGGCGTCGGCGAATTTTTTGTACATCGAAAGCTCGGTCATCGCTTCGGGAAAAATCATGTCGGCTCCGGCCTCGACACAGGCTTGCGCGCGGTCGATCGCCGCCTCGAGGCCTTCGACGGCCAGCGCATCGGTACGTGCCATGATGACGAAATCGGGGTCAGTTCGCGCGTCGACCGCCGCCTTGATGCGATCGACCATTTCCTGGCGCGTGACGATCTCCTTGTTGGGGCGGTGGCCGCAGCGCTTGGCCTGCACCTGGTCTTCGATGTGCATGGCGCCGGCGCCGAATTTGATCAGGGACTTCACGGTGCGGGCGATGTTGAAGGCTCCGCCGAATCCGGTGTCGACGTCCACCAGCAATGGCAGGCTGCAAACATCGGTAATGCGGCGAATGTCGATCAGCACGTCGTCCAGGGTGGAGATGCCCAGGTCCGGCAAGCCGAGCGATCCGGCGGCAACACCACCGCCGGAGAGATAAATCGCCTTGTAACCCACGCGCTCGGCGAGACGTGCATGGTAGGCATTGATCGCGCCTATGACCTGGAGCGGTTTTTCTGCCGCGACTGCGGCACGGAATTTCTTACCTGCTGAATTGGGCATTGCTGTTCTCCGTTGGCGGTCAGGCCGCCTTTGCGAAAAAGCTGCGTTCTGCGTCTTCCGGGAGGCTGAGGCCGGTGGTGCGGGCACGCTTGAGCAGATCCCAGAAAAAACGGTAGCTGGCGCGGTCGTGCATTTCCCCGTCGTGACGAACCGGACCCCAGTCCGCGGTCTGGGCGGCAACGAGTATTTCGGCGGCGCGGCGCACGTCGTCCACCTCCGGCCGCATGGCCTCGACGATCGGCAGGATCTGTGCCGGATGGATGCTGTACATGCGCAGGAATCCAAATTCCTGGCGGGCACGGCGTGCATCGTTGCCCGGTGCCTGGACATTGGCGAGATCGAGGCAGGGGTTGTGCGTCGGCACGAGGCCGTTGGCCAATGCAGCGGCGGCGATCTCCGCCTTTGCGCGCGCAATCAGCCGGTGTTCGAACTGGCCGGGCGAGCGCATGGCCGTGGCCGGGACCGCACCGCGATGATCGGAGACGAAATCGAGCAGGCCGAAATCCATCGACTCGAGGCCGGGCAGGGCGGCAATGCGCGTGACTTCAAGCAGCGCGGTCTGGGTTTCGATGATCACATGCAGGGGCGGACAGCCTTTCAGCCCCGCCTTCGCTGCGCGCTCGCGTATGTAATCGAAAGCCCGTGCGGTCTGGTCACAGGACGTCGGCTTCGGTACGGTGAGATAGGCGATGCTGGCACCGGCCTCGTCAACCAGGATGTCGATATCCTGGTGGAATGCCGCGTGGCCGGGATCATGCAGGCGCACGCCGGCGCGCTTGTACCGGTTCTCGGATGAGTTGATCAGCCTTGCAACCAGCGTCGCATGGTCGCGCTCGTTACCCGAAGCCGCGGCGCCGTCCTCGCAATCGCAGGTGAGGTCGAATACCGGACCCAGTTCGGCCTGCAGCGCAAAAGCCTTGCGGATGAATTTTTCGTTGCCGGCATAGTGCTCGCACGCCGGCAGTGCGGGGAAAGCCCGCTCGCCCTGGAACAGGACTTCCTCCGGATGGCTCACTGGATTCCCGAACCGTTCATTTGCGATACCCGGCTTCGAAATTACTTCAGCAGGTGGCTGACGCCGGCGCGTTCTTCCTCGAGTTCCTTGAGCGTTGCGTCCATTTTCGAGCGGCTGAACGCATCGATCTCCAGGCCCTTGATCAGCTGGTACTTGCCGCCGGCAGTGGTCACCGGGACTCCGTACATGACGCCGTCTGGAATGCCGTAGGAGCCGTCGGAGGGCACGCCCATGGTCACCCAATTGCCGCTGCTGCCAAGCGCCCAGTCATGCATGTGGTCGATGGCAGCATTGGCGGCGGAAGCGGCGGAAGACAGGCCGCGTGCTTCGATGATCGCCGCACCGCGCTTGCCGACGGTCGGGATGAAGGTCTCGCGGTACCAGGATTCGTCGTTGATGACTTTGGGCGCGGGCTGGCCACCGATGGTCGCGAAGCGGTAGTCCGGATACATGGTCGGGGAGTGGTTGCCCCAGACGATGAGTTTCTCGATGGCATCGACCGGCTTGCCGCTTTTGGCAGCGAGCTGGGAAAGCGCGCGGTTGTGATCCAGGCGCAGCATCGCGGTGAAATTTTCGCGCGGCAGGTCCGGCGCGCTCTTCATCGCAATGTAGGCATTGGTGTTGGCCGGGTTGCCGACCACCAGAATCTTGACGCTGCGCTTGGCGAAATCATTCAGGGCGCGGCCCTGGCCGGTAAAGATCGCGCCGTTGGCTTCCAGCAGGTCCTTACGTTCCATGCCTTTGGAGCGGGGGCGGGCGCCGACCAGCAGCGCGTAATCGATGTCCTTGAAGGCGACTTTCGGATCCGAGGCGGCCGTCATGCCGGCCAGCAACGGGAACGCACAGTCGTCCAGCTCCATCATCACGCCCTTCAACGCCGCCTGGGCCTTCTCGTCGGCAATTTCCAGGAGCTGAAGGATGACCGGCTGGTCCTTGCCAAGCATTTCGCCGCTCGCAATCCGGAACAGGAGGCTGTAACCGATCTGGCCGGCGGCGCCGGTGACTGCGACTCGGACGGGTGATTTCATGGGCAAGGACTCCTGCGTGCGAAGGGATCGTTATGGTGTCAGTTAAGCCGTTGTTTTCAGCAAAAACAAGGGATTATCGCGCTTCCGGCTGTCCTGCGGCCGTCTTCGGGAACGCGGATTTTGCCCCGCATCATAGCGAAGCGGATTCGACAGTGTCAAACAAGTCTTGTATCTTATAAAAGACATCTCTTGGCCTGGACGCTTTTGCCGAAACTGTGTTAAAAACGCACCGCAACATGAAGCCCTCGACCATCGCGCCTGCTTTTCAGCCGCTGTACCGGCAGATCAAAACCTTGATCACCCAAAGCCTGGTATCGGGGGAGTGGCGTCCCGGCGATCTGATTCCCAGCGAGATCGAACTGGCCGGCCGTTTCAGCGTCAGCCAGGGTACGGTACGCAAGGCGATCGGTGAACTGGCAGGCGAAAACCTGTTGGTGCGCCAGCAGGGCAAAGGCACCTTCGTCGCCTCGCATTGCGAAGAGCGCAGCCTGTTTCCCTACCTGAGCATTACCCCGGACCGTTCCGGTCTCGAATCCCTGTCCGCCTCCCTTGTGGAGTGCCGCAAGCTAAAACTCGACGCGGCGTCAGCAAAAGGCCTGGGGCTGGCCGCCGGAGCAGGGGGCTTTCTGATCGTGCGCACGCTGTCGATCTCCGGTGAACAAGTCATATACGAGGAAATCCGCCTGCCAGCGACCCCATTCCGCGGGCTGTCGCTGGAAACCATCGAACGCCACCATTGCATGCTCTACAGCATGTACGAATCGGAATTCGACGTTCGCATTCTGCATGTCGATGAACAGATCAAGGCGGTGGCCGCGACCGGCGCGGCGCTCGAGCACCTGAACATCAAACCGGGCGACCCGTTATTGACCATTGAACGCGTGGCCTATACTTACGCGGAAAAACCGGTCGAACTTCGCCGCAGCATGTGCAATACCAGGGACCATCATTACCGCAACAAGATTGTCTGACCGTCGGCGCATGCCGCGAGGCTGCGTCGCCGGAACTTGACCTACGCGTGACCCACTGATGATTGCCAGCCAACGACCGAAATACCTCGATCTCGCCAAAATCCGGTTGCCCGTCCCGGCTTTGGTTTCCATCCTCCACCGCATCGCCGGCGCCGCGTTGTTCCTGTTCGCCGGCGTGCTGCTCTACCTGTTCCAGGAAAGCCTGCAGTCGCCCGAGAGTTATGTCAGGTTCCGGGCGCTCGCCGACCAGTGGTGGATGAAACTGTTCCTGATCGGCATGCTCTGGGCACTGCTGCATCACTTTTTCGCGGGCCTGCGTTTCTTGCTCCTGGACATCCATGTCTTCGGTGACCTCAAACAGGCGCGCGCGACGAGCTGGGCCGTGCTCGGCATCAGCCTGTTGCTGACCGTGATCCTGGGGGTCCGCATATGGTGAGGCGCATCGTCGTCGGGGCGCACTACGGGCTCAAGGACTGGTTGGCTCAGCGCCTCACCGCTGTGGTGATGGCAACCTACATCTTCGTCCTGGTCGGCATCCTGCTGGTTTGTCCGCCGCAGCACTACGGAGACTGGCGCGCGCTGTTCCAGAACCAGTTCATGCGCATCGCCACGTTCGTGTTTTTCATCAGCCTGTTCTGGCATGCGTGGGTCGGCGTGCGCGACATTTTCATGGACTACATCCAGCCAACGGCAATACGCCTCGGACTGGAAGTGGCGGCAATACTCGTCCTGGTGGCCTATGCCGGCTGGGCGACACAGATTCTCTGGAGCCTCTAAACAACATGGCGATCCCGGTAAGAAAATTCGATGCAGTAATCGTGGGCGCCGGCGGCGCGGGGATGCGCGCTTCCTTGCAGCTCGCCGAGGCCGGCTACAAAGTTGCGGTGTTGTCAAAGGTCTTCCCGACCCGTTCGCACACGGTCGCGGCGCAGGGCGGCATCGGCGCCGCGCTAGGCAACATGGGCGAGGACAACTGGCTGTGGCACATGTACGACACCATCAAGGGATCCGACTATCTCGGCGACCAGGATGCGATCGAATTCCTGTGCCGCGAAGCGCCCAAGGTCGTCATCGAGCTCGAGCATTTCGGCATGCCTTTCGACCGCAATGATAACGGCACCGTTTACCAGCGGCCCTTCGGCGGGCATTCGCAGAATTTCGGCGAACGGCCGGTGCAACGCAGTTGTTGTGCGGCGGACCGCACGGGTCACGCGATGCTGCATACCCTGTACCAGTGCAACGTCCGGTCGAATACCCAGTTCTTCGTCGAATGGATGGCGCTCGACCTGATACGTGATGCCTCAGGGCAGGTGCTGGGTGTGACCGCAATGGAAATGGAAACTGGCGAAGTGTCCATCTTTCATGGGCGCGCAGTGCTATTCGCTACGGGCGGTGCGGGCCGTATCTACGCTGCGAGCACCAATGCTTTCATCAATACCGGGGACGGCCTGGGCATCGCGGCAAGGGCCGGCATTCCCCTCGAAGACATGGAGTTCTGGCAGTTCCATCCCACCGGCGTGGCCGGCGCTGGCGTTCTGATTACCGAAGGTGTGCGCGGCGAAGGCGGTTATCTGCTGAACAAGGACGGCGAGCGCTTCATGGAACGCTACGCGCCGACTATGAAGGATCTCGCTTCCCGCGACGTGGTATCGCGGGCCATGGCGACCGAAATCAAGGAAGGGCGGGGCGCGGGGCCGGATGGCGACTACATTCTGCTCAAGCTCGATCATCTGGGCGTGGACGTCGTGGAAAAGCGCCTGCCCGGTATCCGAGAGATCGCCAAGAAATTCGCCAACGTCGATCCGGTCAAGGATCCGATTCCGGTGGTGCCCACCTGCCACTACCAGATGGGCGGTATCCCCACTAATTTTCGTGGCGAGGTGGTAGTGCCGAAAAATGGAAATCCGGAGTCCGTGGTGCCCGGTTTCTACGCTGCCGGCGAGTGCGCGTGCGCATCGGTGCATGGCGCCAACCGTCTTGGCACCAATTCCCTGACCGACCTGCTGGTGTTCGGCAAAGCTTCGGGTGACAGCACGGTCCGTTTCCTCAAAGAGAATCCCGGCCACAAGGATCTGCCGAAGGACGCGGCCGACATGACCATGGCGCGGCTTGCGCGCCTCGACAGCCAGACGAACGGCGAGAGCGTGTTCGAAGTCGGCGCCGAGATGCGCCGGACCATGCAGGCGCATTGCGGCGTATTCCGTTTTCCGGACATGTTGATCGAGGGCGTCAGCAAGATCAAAGCCACCGCCGAGCGCGTCCAGCGCACCATGATCAAGGACAAGAGCAAGGTGTTCAACACGGCGCGCGTTGAGGCGCTGGAGCTGGATAACCTCATCGAAGTAGCGCTGGCCACCTTGATATCGGCCGAGGCGCGCAAGGAAAGCCGCGGCGCGCATGACCGCGCCGACCATAGTGATACGCCGGAGCATCCGAACGGGCGCGACGACGAGAAGTGGCTGAAACACTCGCTCTGGTACAAGCAGGGCAACCGGATGGACTACAAGCCGGTGCACCTGAAGCCGCTTACCGCGCAGGCATTCGAACCGAAGAAGAGAACTTATTGAGGGCCAGGCAGAAATGAAATTCAGCATCTACCGCTTCGATCCCGACCAGGACAGCAAGCCGCGCATGCAGGACTACGACATCGAGTTGCAGCCTTCCGACCGCATGCTGCTCGATGCGCTGATCCGCATCAAGGCCGTGGACGACTCGCTGTCGCTGCGCCGCTCGTGCCGGGAAGGCGTCTGCGGTTCCGACGCGATGAACATCAACGGCAAGAACGGCCTCGCCTGCATCACGCCACTGGTGGAACTGAAGGAACCGGTGGTGCTGAGGCCGCTGCCGGGCCTGCCCGTGATCCGCGACCTGATCGTGGACATGTCGCAGTTCTTCAAGCAGTACCACTCGATCAAGCCTTACCTGGTCAACAACGATCCGACGCCAGAGAAGGAGCGGTTGCAATCGCCCGCCGAACGCGCCGAACTCGATGGCCTCTACGAATGCATCCTGTGCGCGTGCTGCTCGACGGCCTGTCCGTCGTTCTGGTGGAATCCCGATAAATTCGTCGGACCGGCGGGCCTGCTTCAAGCCTACCGTTTTCTTGCCGATACCCGGGATCAGACTACGCCCGAGCGCCTCGACAACCTTGAGGATCCCTACCGGCTGTTCCGTTGCCATTCCATCATGAATTGCGTGGATGTTTGTCCGAAAGGACTCAATCCGACGCGGGCGATCGGCAGGATCAAAGACCTCATGGTCAAGCGAACCGTATAGCCCGATGTCCGTCGAGGACGAGAGGATCCGCTGGCGCTGCCGGCGGGGTCTATTGGAGCTCGATTTAGTATTATCAAAATTTCTGGATAAATATTATCCATATCTGTCTGATTCACAACGTACTGTGTTCAATGAACTTTTGGACTATCCAGACAACGATCTCTGGGATCTCCTGAGTGGCAGGACTGGCGTTTCCGATCCAGAAATTAAAAAGTTAGTCGAATTATTCGAATAGAGCCATATTGCGCTGCGTTTTTCGGTGCTGAATGACATAAGAAGCTGTTAGACTTGAATCTTTCCTGAGTCTGAAAAGCGAGCGAGGGCATGGATAACAAGCGCAGCGCAACAATCTCCTTCAGCGACGGTACCGCCCCCGTCGAATTTCCGGTCCTCGGTGGCACCATTGGTCCTGAGGTGGTGGATATCCGGACGATGCTGGGCAAGGCCGGAAAATTCACGTACGACCCAGGCTTTCTTTCCACCGCGAGCTGCCGCTCGGCGATTACCTACATCGATGGGGACGAGGGCGTGCTGCTGTACCGCGGCTATCCCATTGAACAACTGGCCGAGCACTGCGACTTCCTCGAAGTCTGCTACCTACTGATCTACGGCGAGTTGCCGAACCAGGAAGAGAAAGCCCAGTTCGTCAACATCGTCACGCGGCATACGATGGTGCACGACCAGCTAAACAATTTCTTCCGCGGCTTCCGCCGCGATGCGCATCCGATGGCTGTCATGGTCGGTACCGTGGGCGCACTGTCCGCCTTCTATCACGACTCGCTGGACCTGAACGATCCCGCGCACCGGCAGATCTCCGCCTTCCGGCTGATCGCCAAGATGCCGACCATCACGGCCATGGCGTACAAGTACACGATGGGACAGCCTTTCGTCTATCCGCTCAATTCCCTGTCCTACTCCGCCAACTTCATGCGCATGATGTTTGCGGTGCCGGCCGAGGAGTACAAGGTCAACGACGTCCTGGTGCGAGCGCTCGACCGCATTTTCATCCTGCATGCGGATCACGAGCAGAACGCCTCGACATCCACCGTGCGGCTTGCCGGCTCCTCGGGTGCAAATCCGTTCGCATGCGTGGCCGCCGGGATTGCCTGCCTGTGGGGGCCCGCGCACGGCGGCGCCAACGAAGCGGCGCTCAACATGCTCGAACAGATCGGCGACGTTTCGAAAATCGGCGAGTTCATCAAGAAGGTCAAGGACAAGAACTCGGGCATCAAGCTGATGGGTTTCGGCCACCGGGTTTACAAGAATTACGATCCGCGCGCCAAACTCATGCGCGAAACCTGCCACGAAGTGCTGAATGAACTTGGATTGCACGACGACCGCCTGTTCAAGCTGGCGATGGCACTGGAGAAGATCGCGCTGGAAGACGACTATTTCGTCAGCCGCAAGCTCTATCCGAACGTGGACTTCTACTCGGGCATCGTGCAGCGCGCGCTGGGCATCCCGGTTTCGATGTTCACCTGCATCTTTGCCCTGGCCCGCACGGTCGGCTGGATCGCGCAGTGGAACGAGATGATCAGCGATCCCGAGCAGAAGATTGGCCGGCCGCGCCAGCTCTATACCGGTGCGGCCAAGCGGGATCTGGTGCCGATCGCGAAGCGGTAACCTCGCGCATCCAGTTATGAAAATTCCAGTACAGCCGGCCATTGAGCGTTCACAACTTCAGCGGCCAAAAATACGGAGGTAGGCGGTAATGATGAAGGAGTCCCTAGGTAGTTCCTATCTGTTCGGCGGCAACGCCCCCTTCATCGAAGATCTTTACGAGACGTACCTGGAGAATCCGGACGCGGTTTCCGCCGAGTGGCGAGGCTATTTCGACCAGATGCAGACGCTGCCGGGGGCCCGCGACGTTGCGCATGCGCCGATCGTGGAGTCCTTCATCCGCCTGGCGAAGAACAAGGGCAACGGCCACACCCACGCACCGACCCAGGCCGTTGCCACGGTCGAGAAAAAGCAGGTTGCAGTCCTGCAACTCATCAATGCTTACCGCTTCCTCGGCGTACGCCATGCCAGCGTAGACCCCCTCAAGCGTTTCGAAAAGCCCGAAGTTCCGGAGCTCGATCCGGCCTTTTATGGTTTGGGCGAAGCCGACATGAACCTCGTGTTCAACAGCGGTTCGCTGGTCGGACCAGAGCAGATGACCCTGCGCGATATCCTGCGCGCGGTGCGGGAAACGTACGGCGGCACTATCGGTGTCGAGTACATGTACATGACCGACACCAAGCAAAAGCGCTGGATCCAGCAGCGCTTCGAGGGGGCCCGTTCGCAGCCCGGCTATGACGCGGACTACAAGCGGCACATTCTGGAACGCCTGACCGCGGCAGAGACGCTGGAAAAATACCTGCACACGCGCTACGTCGGCCAGAAACGCTTCTCGCTTGAGGGCGGGGATTCGCTGATTCCGTTGCTCGACGTGCTGCTGCAGCGTGCCGGCGCCAAGGGGATCCAGGAAACCGTGATCGGCATGGCGCACCGCGGCCGGCTCAATGTGCTGGTCAACATCCTGGGCAAGATGCCGAAGGACCTGTTCTCCGAATTCGAGGGTAAGCAGGCCGAGCAGTTGCCAATGGGCGACGTCAAATACCACCAGGGATTCTCGTCGGACATCATGACGCCCGGCGGGCCCCAGCATCTCACGCTGGCGTTCAATCCCTCGCACCTGGAAATCGTCAATCCTGTCGTCGAAGGTTCAGTTCGGGCGCGCCAGCATCGCCGCAGGGACAGGGACGGCACGCAGGTGCTCCCGGTCCTGTTACACGGGGACGCGGCGTTCATCGGCCAGGGCGTGGTGATGGAAACTCTGAACCTGTCCCAGACCCGAGGCTACGGCACCGGCGGCACGGTGCACGTGATCATCAACAACCAGATCGGCTTCACGACCTCGGATACGCGTGATACGCGTTCGACGATTTTCTGCACGGACGTCGCGAAGATGGTCGAGTCGCCCGTGTTCCACGTGAACGGCGACGATCCGGAGGCCGTGGCACTGGTCACGGAGATCGCCCTCGATTTCCGCATGGAATTCCACAAGGACGTGGTCATCGACCTGGTGTGCTTCCGCAAGCTAGGACACAACGAGCAGGATGAGCCGATGGTCACCCAGCCGCTGATGTACAAGCTCATCAGCAAGCATCCCGGCACGCGCAAGCTCTATGCGGACAAGCTGGCGGGGCAGGGCGTGGTGAAGCCGGAAGAAGTCGATGAAATGATCAAGACTTACCGCGACGCCCTCGATGCGGGCTATCACACCAACAAGACCATTCTGTCGAACTTCAAGCCGCCTTTCCAGGTGAACTGGGCCCCGTTCAAGAATATCCCCTGGACCTACAAGGCAAATACCGGCGTGCCGATGGACATGCTGAAGCATCTCGCAGAAAAGCTTACGACCGTTCCGCCGAATTTCAAGCTGCATTCCCGCGTGGAGAAAATCATCTCGGACCGCAGGAGCATGGCCGCGGGAACCATCCCCCTCGACTGGGGCATGGCGGAGAACATGGCCTACGCGTCGCTGCTGAAGGATGGCTTTGCGGTGCGGCTGTCCGGCCAGGACAGCGGCCGGGGAACGTTCTTCCACCGCCACGCGGTGCTGCACGACCAGAACCGCGAGCGCTGGGACTCGGGGACCTATATCCCCTTGCAGCGCATCGCCGAGAACCAGCCCGATTTTGTGGTCATTGATTCCGTCCTGTCGGAAGAAGCGGTACTGGGTTTCGAGTATGGGTATGCCACAGCCGAACCGAACGAGTTGGTGGTCTGGGAAGCGCAGTTCGGGGACTTCGTCAATGGCGCGCAGGTCGTGATCGACCAGTTCATCGCCTCGGGCGAAGTGAAATGGGGCCGCATCTGCGGCCTGGCGCTGATGCTGCCTCACGGTTATGAGGGCCAGGGCCCGGAACACTCCTCGGCGCGGATTGAACGCTGGCTTCAGTTGTGCGCCGACTACAACATGCAGATCTGCGTGCCCTCTACCCCCGCCCAGATGTTCCACCTGCTGCGCCGCCAGATGGTGCGCCCGTTCAGGAAGCCGCTGATCATCATCAGCCCCAAGAGCCTGCTGCGCCACAAGGAGTCGATTTCGTCGCTCGAAGAACTGGCGAACGGCGAATTCCAGGTGGTGATTCCCGACACCGGCCTGCAGAACACGCAGAAAGTGAAGCGCGTGGTGTTCTGCAGCGGCAAAGTGTATTTCGACCTTACCGCGGCGCGGCGCGAGCGTGCCATCGACGACATCGCAATCGTGCGCATCGAGCAGCTTTATCCGTTCCCGCACGACCAGTTCAAGGTGGAGATCGATCGCTACAAGGATGCAAAGGAAATCGTCTGGTGCCAGGAGGAGCCCGGCAACCAGGGCGCATGGCACCGCATCCAGCACTACCTGCAGCGGCAGATGCTGCCGCATCAGAAACTTTCTTATGCACTACGGTCGTCGTCTTCCTCGCCGGCCGGCGGCTACCTGGCCCTGCACAATCAGCGCCAGAAAGCAGTCGTGGATGCAGCCCTGACCCACGGCGTTTGAATATCCCGATGACGGGAAAGAAAATGGAGAGATCATGTTAGTCGAGGTAAAGGTCCCGGCGCTGTCCGAATCAGTCGCCGAGGCCACGCTGCTGTCCTGGCACAAGAAGCAGGGTGAGTTCGTCAAGCGCGACGAAAATCTGATCGATATCGAAACCGACAAGGTGGTGCTGGAACTGCCGGCGCCGGAATCGGGTGTCCTGACCAAAATCGTTAAAGGCGATGGGGGTACGGTGGTGAGCAACGAGATCATTGCCACCATCGATACTGACGCCAAAGCCGCGGAAGGTGCGTCGGCCGCGGCGCCTGCTGCCGCAGCGCCCGCACCGAAAGCGGCGGAGAAACCCGCCGCGGTACTCAAGGCGGATTCCCCTCCGGTCATGCCGGCCGCAAAAAAGATCGCGGCCGACAACAACCTCGATACCGCACAGATCGACGGCAGCGGACGCGGTGGCAGGGTGCTGAAAGAAGACGTCGTCAACAAGCTGGCCGCTCCCGCCGCAGCCGCGAGGCCGTCCGCGCCATTGCCCTCTCCCGTGAACATCGACCAGATCCTGGGCGACAGGCCCGAGCAGCGGGTGGCGATGTCGCGCCTGCGCCAGCGCGTGGCGCAACGCCTGGTCGAATCGCAATCCACGGCCGCGATCCTGACCACGTTCAACGAAGTCAACATGCAGCCGGTCATGGACCTGCGCAACCGCTACAAGGACAAGTTCGAGAAGGAGCACGGCGTGAAGCTGGGCTTCATGTCGCTGTTCGCCAAGGCCGCCGTTCACGCCCTGAAGAAGTACCCAGTGGTCAACGCATCGGTGGACGGCACCGACATCGTCTACCACGGCTATTTCGACATCGGCATCGCGGTGGGCAGTCCACGCGGCCTGGTCGTGCCGGTGATTCGCAATGTCGACCAGTTGTCCTTTGCCGACATCGAAAAACAGATCGCCGACTACGGCAAGCGCGCCCAGGACGGCAAGCTCACCATCGAGGAACTGACCGGCGGCACGTTCTCCATTTCGAACGGTGGCGTGTTCGGTTCCATGTTGTCCACCCCGATCATCAATCCGCCGCAGAGCGCGATTCTCGGCGTCCACGCCACCAAGGAACGCCCGGTGGTGGAAAACGGCCAGATCGTCATCCGGCCGATGAACTACCTGGCGCTGTCGTACGACCACCGCATCATCGACGGCCGCGAAGCCGTGTTGTTCCTGGTGGCGATCAAGGATGCGCTGGAAGATCCGGCGCGGCTGCTTCTCGAACTCTGATAGACCTTCACCGCAAAGGTGCGAATACCCCGGCGTAGCCCGGAGTACCCTTTTAGGCGCAAAGAAGAACACGCAAAGGAAAGCGAAATTGATCAAACGATCAACTTCGAAACATGATGCCTGGCTTCGCCAGAGTAGTTTCTGTTTTTGCTCATATCCTCCTTTGCGCATCCTTCGCGCCTTTGCGCACCCCTCAAGGGGGTACCGAAAAGAGACTTTGCGGTTAGTGCATCTGGTGAGCAAACATGGCCAAAACCTTTGACGTTGCAGTAATCGGTGCCGGTCCGGGCGGCTACACCGCCGCGATCCGCGCTGCCCAGTTGGGCCTCAGCACCGTCTGCATCGACGAATGGAAAAACGCCAAGGGCAAGGCCAGCCTGGGCGGCACCTGCCTGAACGTTGGCTGCATTCCTTCCAAGGCGCTGCTGGAATCCTCGGAAAACTACGAACGGGCACTGCACAAGTTCGCCGATCACGGCATCACTGTGAAAGAGGTCTCGGTCGACGTCGCCACCATGCTGGCGCGCAAGGACAAGATCGTCGATACCTTTACCGGCGGCATCGGCCTGCTGTTCCGCAAGAATAAAGTCACGTCGATGCACGGCCACGGTCGCATTACCGCGGCGGGCGCGGTTTACCAGGTTGAAGTGAAGGATGGCGACACCGTCGAGACCATCGAGGTGAAGCACATCATCATCGCCACCGGGTCGAACCCGCGCCAGTTGCCTTTTGCACCCGTGGACAACGATCGGATCGTGGACAACACCGGCGCCTTGTCGCTACCGGAAGTGCCGAAGCGGCTGGGTGTAATCGGCGCCGGCGTGATCGGCCTGGAAATGGGCAGCGTCTGGAAGCGCCTCGGGTCCCAGGTCACCGTGCTGGAAGCCATGCCGTCCTTCCTCGCCGCGGCCGATGACCAGATCTCAAAGGAAGCGCTGCGGATTTTCACCAAGGTCGTGGGCCTGGACATCAAGCTTGGCGTGAAAATCAGCGCTGTGAAGAATTCGAAGAAAAGCGTGATGGTTGAATTCAACGACGGCGCAAGCGAGCAAAAACTCGAGTTCGACCGGCTGATCATCGCCGTCGGCCGCGCGCCTAACGCGAACAACCTGGCCGCCGAATCGGTCGGCCTCAAGGTCGATGCGCGTGGCTTTGTCGAAGTGGACAGCCAGTGCAAGACCAGCCTGCCGAACGTCTATGCCATCGGCGATGTGGTTCGGGGGCCGATGCTGGCGCACAAATCGTCGGAAGAGGGCGTGGCGGTGGCGGAAATGATCGCGGGACAATCCGGCCATATGAACCTCGATACTGTGCCTTGGGTGATCTACACCTCGCCCGAAATCGCCTGGGTCGGCAAGACGGAACAGGAACTGAAAGCCAGGGGCGTTGAATACAAGGTCGGGCAGTTTCCCTTCATCGTTAACGGCCGCGCACGGGCAATCGGTGAAACCGCAGGCTTCGTGAAAATGCTCGCGGACGCGAAGACGGACCGCATCCTCGGCGTGCACATGATCGGACCTTACGCCTCCGAACTGATCTCGGAAGCAGTCGTCGCCATGGAATTCGGCGCATCGGCCGAGGATATCGCCCGCATCGTCCATGCCCATCCCACTTTGGCTGAGGCGTTGCACGAAGCAGCGCTCGGCGTGGACAAGCGCACGATCAACCTCTGATGGACGCGGGGGCGCAACCGGCACTGGCAACGGAGCCTGAGGATTTCTCCGGCAAGGCCGGCAGGATCGCGGCGGCGCGCGGATTTTCCCTTGACGCCGCGCAAACCGGCGCGCTGGCGCATTTCGAACGACTGCAGTCCGAACTGACCGGATCGGAGCAGGCCGGCCGGTCGCTGTTTCGCCTGTTCCAGCGCCAGCAGCCCATCCGGGGGTTGTATTTGTGGGGCGGGGTCGGGCGCGGCAAGAGTTTCCTGATGGACAGCTTTTTCGACGCGGTCCCCCTGAAGCGCAAGCGCAGGGTCCATTTTCACCGCTTTATGCAGGAAATCCACCAGCGCCTGCAAGCGATGCAGGGTGCGGAGAATCCCTTGCTTACAGTTTCCCGCGACCTCGCACGTCAGGTTCGGCTGCTGTGCCTGGACGAATTCCATGTTTCCGACATCGGTGATGCCATGCTGATGCGCAATCTCCTGGAAGGACTGTTCGAACACGGTGTGGTGCTGGTCACAACGTCCAACCAGCATCCGGACCAGCTTTACAACCACGGGCTGCAACGCGGCCAGTTCCTGCCCGCCATCGAGCTGATCGGGCGTCACCTCGATATCGTGCGCGTCGACGGCGATGCCGACTACCGTCTGCGAGCGCTGGAGAAAGGCGGGGTGTACCACGGCGCCCTGAATGCGGAGACAGAGGCGGCGATGGCGGCAACCTTCGATGCGATCACGGGCGGCGCCGGCGGACGGGAGACGGCAATTGAAATCGAAGGGCGCACCATCGGCGCGAGGAAGATCGGGCCGGGTGTGGCCTGGTTCGATTTCGTGGAACTGTGCGACGGCCCACGCGGCCAGGCGGACTACATAGAATTAGCCCGGCGTTTCCATACCGTTCTGGTTTCCGGGGTGCGCCGTTTCGGCGCAAGCGACGCGGACAAGCGCCGCCGCTTTACCTGGCTGGTGGATGAATTCTATGATCGCCGGGTCAAGTTGATACTCTCGGGCGAAACCTATCTTCACGAACTGTTTCGCGCAGTGCACGCCGATGTCGAGACCGAACGCACCCTCAGCAGGCTGGTCGAAATGCAGACACGCCAGTACCTGAGCGAGCCGCACCTGTCCTGACCCGTTGGTTGAGAATAATGAAATTTTTACCACGAAGGAACGTGAAGGAAATGAATTCGGATCGAATCTTCTTATAACGTAATACTGATAAGGGGCATCGGCCATTGATTCGCCCAACTTCAGTCGATGCGATATTTTCCTTGCCATCGCTATGCACCAGTTTTTCTTCGTGTCCCTTCGTGCCCTTCGTGGTCAAATTCAAGGTGTAACCTGATTCAAGAGGACGAGGTATGACAACCCTGAAGGCATTTCGGATATTCAACGAAGACGGCAAGGTGGCGAGCCGGTTCGTCGACATGAAAATCGAGGAACTGGACCCGGGCGATGTCCTGATCAAGGTTTCCTGCTCGAGCGTCAATTTCAAGGACGCGCTGGCGGCGACCGGTGCCGGTAAAATCATCCGCCGCTTTCCCTGTGTCGGCGGCATCGACCTGGCCGGCACGGTGGTGGAGTCCGGGGACAAGCGCTTCGAAAAGGGCGACTCCGTCATTGCCACCAGCTACGACATCGGCGTGTCGCGGGATGGCGGTTACGCAGAATACGCGAGGATTCCGGCGGACTGGGTCGTGCCCATGCCGAAGGGCCTTGATCCATTCACAGCGATGGCTCTCGGGACGGCCGGTTTTACCGCAGGCCTTGCCGTCGAGCGCATGGAGCACGACGGTCTCAAACCCGCCAACGGCCCGGTCATCGTCAGCGGCGCGACCGGCGGCGTGGGCAGCATCGCGGTCGATATCCTCGCCGCATCCGGCTATCACGTCGTCGCGCTTACCGGAAAGGAAACGGAAACGGCCTACCTGAAGGGGCTGGGCGCTGCGGAAGTCATGTTTCGCAGCAGCCTCGACTTCGCGAAGGTCAAACCCCTCGACAAAGCGACCTGGGCCGGCGCGGTTGATAACCTTGGCGGCGACGTCCTTTCCTGGATGGCCAGCACCATGCAGATTGGCGGCACCCTCGCCAGCATCGGACTGGCGGCAAGCCATACTTTCAATACGACGGTCATGCCTTTCATCCTGCGCGGCGTCAGCCTGCTGGGCATCGATTCGGTCAATGCCCCGATGCCAATCCGGGAAAAGGTCTGGAAGCGCCTGGCGACAGACCTGAAGCCGAAGCACCTGGACAGCATCGTCACCACCGTGGATTTCGCCGACCTGCCGGCGGTATTCGACAAGGTCATGAAGGCGCAGATCCGCGGCCGCACGGTGGTCAAAATAGGTTAGAACGGAAGGGCAGTTGTCACCGCAAAGGCGCAAAGGACGCAA
>JBKJUC010000026.1:0-9661 GCA_046590325.1 Burkholderiales bacterium
GGCTGCGGCACCGGGAATTTCCTGCTGCAGGCGGCAAAGGCGTTTGCGAACGCGCGCATTGCCGGCGTCGACATCGACGACGAAAGCCTTGCGTTGGCGCGCGAGAAAATCGGCAAGGCGCAACTGTCCGGCCGCGTTGCCGTGCACAAGGAGAAGGTCGACGATGCAGCGGGCGCCTTTGACGCAGTGGTGATGATCGAAGTGCTGCACGAAATCGCGCCGTCGATCCGCCCGGCGGTGGTCGGCGCCGCGGCGCGAACGCTGAAACCCGGTGGCTGGATGGTGATCATCGACGAGACGTATCCGACGACGCTGGAGGAAGCGCGACGCCCCGAATTCCGCTTTCCGCTGCAGACGGGGTTCGAGGAGCTGATCTGGGGTAACGTCATTCCCACGCGCGAGGAACAGGAGAATCTGCTGCGGGACGCGGGCCTGAAAGGCGTGATAGGCCGCGAACTGATAGGGGAAGGGTTTACCGTGCTGACGGTGCAGCGTTAAGCGGTCGCGGCTAGGCCGCGAAGAACGCGCGCTCGACGAACAGCACCAGGCCGACAGCGAGGACGATCGCGGACAAGGTCATGGCCAGCTTCGGTTCCCACGGGCGTTGGCGCATGCGCATCAGGATCGGCACCAGAAGGAGCACCACCGCGGCCTGGCCGGCTTCCACGCCCAGATTGAAGTTCAGCAGCGAGAGCAGCAGATTGTCCCGCGGCAGGCCGATTTCCTTGAGTACCGAGGAGAAACCGAACCCGTGCACCAATCCGAACAGGAAACTCACCATCCAGCGCCGCGAGATGGCGTATTTCGGGAACAGGTTTTCGGCCGCAACATAGGCGATCGACAGCGCAATCACCGCTTCCACCAGCGCGCCCGGCAGCGTCACGACATCCAAGGCCGCAAGTCCAAGAGTTACCGTATGCGCCAGGGTAAAAGCAGTGATGATCTTCAGCAACTGGACCAGGCTGCCGCCGCGCAGGATCAGCACCAGCAGGAACAACAGGTGGTCGTATCCGGTCAGGATGTGCTCGATGCCCAGCACGAAGTAGCTTGCCGAACTGTTCGTCGCGGTGGACGCTCTGGCGATGTTGATTTTCGCTTCGCGGGCATCGGCGCCGAACGCATGGGAATGGCTGCCGCCGGTCCAGACGATCAGGGCGATGGTGTGGTGATCGGTGCCCAGGACGTCGGGAAGGTCGTCGCGGATGCGCAGTCTTTTGATTGTCGCGGCGCACCGGAAGGTCACCGTGCCCGAAACGCTGATGGCGCTGGCGGAAGGCGGCACGACTTCGCCCGGGGTCGCCGCGCAGGCCTTGCCGTCGCTCTCGATGCGGATGCGTTCGCTGATCGCCTCGAGCAGGGGCCGGTAATCCGCTGCCACGCCCGGCCGGCCGAGATGCATCCGTTCGGCGAGCGGCCCGGACGCAACGTCAGGGAGTGAGAGGTCGTAACGCACGGTCGCGCCATTGACCGTGATGGTCGCAATACCGGTGGTGCCGCCCGTATGGGCGCCTGCCATTCCTACCAGTGACAGGCCAACAAGCGCGACAAATGCGAGCGGGGTCATGGAGGGCGCGATCACATCCCGAAGGTCAGCGCGCTGCGGGAGCGGCTTTTTTTGGCGAGGGCGCCACTTCGAATGTGGCAATCAGATTGAGCAGGTTGTCGATGTGAAAATCCGGGATCGTCACCACATGAGACTTGCCCACCGGCAGTACGTAGCGGCTCACGCCGTCGGGGGCGATGATGCCCACCGCGTAACGCGCAAGTGGCTGGAGCGCCCCGGGCGCATACACCATGATGAAAATCTCGGGACGGGTCACACCGAACTCGTCGGCCTGGACGTTGAGGGGGAACTGGCGTTCCATTCGCGTGCGGCCGAATCCCGTCATGGCCTTGTCGATTCGCGCGGCGACTACCGGATCGACCTTGTGCTCATGCTGCGACTGCGCCTCGGCGTGGATGCCATGATAGAACCAAACGCCGGCCGCATCCCGCTCGAACCTGTACAGCGTTCCCTTGTTGAGTACTTCGACCGCGCCGATGTCGAAAATCGACGCCGGCAGGAGCATGCGGTCGTCACGCGCGCCTTCTTCAGCCTTCATGGATGCGCGGTCGTTGCGCTCGATGACCACGATGGCCACGGCGAGCAACCCCAATACCGCCCAGACGAAAAGCAGCCTGCGGCTGAGGCGGCCCGATACGGCCGGATTCACCGTCGCCTCCACCAGACCGCGATGCCAATGATTGCCATCAGCGCGGGAATGAGGATGATGGAGAGGAAAAAGGTGCCCTTCATCTGGCTATTGGTGAGATTCACCTGCGGCCGATCATAGGTGCGGGGCTCCAGCCCGATGAGGTTTTCCTGGGCCGCAAGATAATTGACTGTATTCAGAAACAACGTGCCGTTGCCGAGGATGTGGAAGAACGAATTGGTGGCGAAATCCGAGTCCCCGATGACTGCGATGCGCGAGCTGTTCCTGGCTTTGTCGGCCGAAGATTTCTTCTTCGCCACGTCCTCGGGGGTTTCTGTCCCGCGAAGTCTGCGTACGACCGCTTCGGTCGAAGCGACGAATTCGGGGCGCCTGTTGGCGGTTGCCATCAGTGTGAGCGGTCCAGCCTGGTTTTTCGCGGGATCGAACTCGGCGCGGTCGCGATTAGTGCCGGCGTAACTTTTCTTGGATGAATTGATGACGGGCCGGACCGAGGTGCCCGGAACCCTTTCCGCCGTCGGCGAGAGCGAGCGCGCGCCGGGAAAGAAAGTCAGGGGCAGATCCCGGGTCACTTCGTGGCGGTTGTATTCGGTAACCGCCGGGGCCGAGATGTCGGCCCAGAAATGACTCGCTTCGTCTATGACGATGTCGTCGTCGAGGACAATGCCGTACTGCAGGAGCACGGGCTCCAGTCCACTGCGCACGAAAGGATCGACCATGAACAGCGCATTGCCGCCGTCGGCGAGGAACCGATCGATTATCTTGACCTCGGCCGGTAGCAGGGCGATTTTGGGGCCAGCCCCGATCAGCAGGGCGCAGCCAGACAGGCCGGTATTTCCCTGTACGAGGGAGACCTTTTCAACGACGTAGTTCAGGGACTCCAGACCATGCCTTGCCTTGGCCATGCCATGGCGTTCGTGCATTACCAGCTTCGCACCGAGCCCATGGCTGTGTCCGGCGTTGCCTTCAGTGTGGTCGTGGGACTCCAGGCTGAAAGGATCGGGCTCGCCGTGGCCGTCGAGAAAACAGACTTTCTGCTGCACTCCCTGGGAAATGCGCAGGATGCCATTGGCAATATCCGTTTCGCTGGGGCCGTTCACCGTCAGCTTGCGGCCTTCGCTTTCAAGTATGGCCGTGCCGGCAAACTCGACGCCGCGCATCCGCGCCTGCGCCGGGTTGAGCATCGGGTCGTAAAACTCGACTGTGAGCTTGTCGGTCTGTGCGGCCATCTGCTCGTAGATTTCCACCGTCTCGCGCATCATCCGGTCGTGGAAGAAAACAACGTGGATGGGTTTCTCCAGCCGCTTGAGCATGGTTACGGTCGCGGGCGAAAGTGAAAACAGCCGCGTTTCGGTCATGTCGATGCGCGCGGGAAAGCGCACCGAGAAGTAGGCGGCCGCGACCAGGATGCCGATGACGCCGACCGTATAAAGGAGGATCTCGCCACGCCGCTGCCGGACAAGGTCGCGCAAATCAATGCGCAGCAGATATAGTCCCCAGCCCGTAAGCACGGCCCCGCCGGCGGCGAACAGGCTGGCGGCAAGCCGCGACTGCAGGAAAATTGAATTGACTGCGAATGCAGTGGCGAGCAGGGCCAGGCCCGCCAGAAGGATCATGCCGGAACGAAAGGAGTTATTCATGCTAGCGGCGCCACTGCAGATAACTGGTATTGAGCGTCAGCGCGATGGCGCTGACGATGAGGTAGAAGATCGCCGCTTCGCTGCGCACGAGGCCGCGGATGAAATCCCCGAATTGCACCGAGAACGACAGGTAACCGAACAGGGCGCGCATGAATTCAGTGGCCTGAAATGATTGCAGGTGGCCTATGAACCAGAATCCCAGAAGCACCGGCACGGTGATCAATGCGGCGACGATCTGGTTCTGCGTGAGGGCGGAAAAGAACTGTCCGATTGCAAGGCAAGCCATGCCTAGCAGCAGGAAACCAAGGTAGCCGGACAAAATGGTCGTCGTTTCGGGATTGCCGTAGAGAAACAGCGGAACGAGGTTGATGGCCGTCGCCGCCGTCATCAGGGCCAGGATGCTCACTGCCCCCAGATACTTTCCGAGCACGATCTGCCAGGGTTTGAGCGGCAGCGTGACCAGCAACTCCATGGTCCGGCCGCTGTACTCACCGGCGAACAGACGCATGGTCAGCACGGGCATGAGCGTGATCAGCAGGATGCCCATGTTCTGGAAGGTCTGATCCATGGTGCCAATGCCGGTCAGGAAAATGTTGTAGATGAAGAAGTACCCGGTGCCGAGCAGGAAAACCGCGATCACGAAATAAGCGATCGGCGAGCGGAAATAAGTCGCGAGTTCCTTCTGGTATACCGCCAGCGTGCCGCTCATCCTGATGCTCCAATGCCGTGTCTCATGGGGATTTCCTGTCTTCGCCGGCTTCCTTGATGTAGCGCAGGAAGACGTTTTCGAGCGTCGTTTGCTGGCGTTCCAGGCGGTGCAGCGACCATCTCGCGGCGACTGCCCGGGCGATCGCGGCCTCCACGCCGTCACGACCCTCCACCTGGCAGTCGATCGCCAGCATTTCGCCCGCGCCCGGGCCTTGTCGCACCGACACGGAGATGACACCGTCGACCGCTAGGATCGCGGTGCGCATCGCATCGGCGGGTCCCGTCACCAGCAGGGAAACCTGGTTGGTCCGTTCCGAGGCCTGCTGCAGGCCGGCTGGCGAATCGATGGCCAGCAGCCGGCCATGATTGATGATGGCCACGCGCCGGCAGATCAACGTGACTTCCGGAAGGATGTGCGTGCTGAGCAGAACCGCGTGATCCGCGCCGAAAGCACGGATGACTTCGCGGGTTTCCTGGATCTGTCCGGGGTCGAGCCCAGCCGTCGGTTCGTCGAGGAGCAGCACCTCCGGCTTGCCGAGCAGCGCCTGGGCGAGGCCGACGCGCTGGCGATAGCCTTTCGACAGCTTGTAGATCTCGCGTGTCACCACCGCTTCCAGCTTACAGGCCTGGATCACGCGATCGAGGTCGGCTGGAATGGACGCTCGCGGCACGCCTTTCGCCTTGGCGACAAATCGCAGGTAAGCCGAAACGTCCAGCACGTCGTAAAGCGGAGGCTGTTCAGGGAGGTAGCCGATCTTGCGCGCGGCCTCATCGTTCTGCGTGGCCATGTCGTAACCGGCGACGCTCACCCGCCCGGAGCTCGCCGTCGTGAAGCCGGCGATCATGCGCATCGTGGTGGTCTTGCCAGCACCGTTGGGCCCGAGGAATCCCACGATCTCGCCCTTCGCCACGTTGAAGGAGACGTCGTGGATGATGGTGTTGGAGCCGTAACGCTTGGATACCGATTCGAGGGCGATCATTGCTGCGGATTACCGTGTTTGAAAGGGCAAAAAAAACCCCCCGCTTCCGGGGGGGGCTTTTCAGGAAAGAACGAACTACTTACTTATACCACTTCGCGCCCTTCGCCTTGAACTGGTCGCCGTCGTGAGCCATGAAAATCTGCGCGCCTTCGAGGTCACGCATGAACTTCAGGCGGTTAACAGAGTTGGTGTAGTCCTGGACGCTGTAGTTCAGGCCTGCGGGATAACCGTCGAGGTTTTCCTGCATCCAGATGGCATCCTGGGAGATGATGATCGTGCCCGATTGCGGCAGTTTCACCTTCATCGACTGATGGCCAATGGTATGGCCGGGGGTGCTCAGGATCATGACGCTGCCGTCGCCGAACAGGTCATAGTCGCCAGCCAGCTCGAGATAGTTGAACTCGCGGGCGTTATCCAGATCGGCCATCACGAAGCTGCCGGGGGAGGTGCGGCCCTGGAACTTCTCCGGCCACCAGCCCTGGTACAACTCCTTTTTCTGCAGGACGTGGATGGCGTTCGGGAACATTTCAATGTTGCCAACGTGGTCCAGGTGGGTGTGCGAAGTGACGACGACCTTCACCTTGTCCGCCGAGTAACCCAGCTTCTTCAGTTGCATGTCGATGACGTCGGCGCGGGTCTGGCTCGGCTTCAGGAAGTCGCAATTGCCGGGTGCCCAGTACTTTTTGCAGTTGTCTGCGTTGTCGGAAATGGCGACGTTGTTGCCCGTGTCAAACACGACCAGGCCCTTCGGGTGATCCAGAACCCACATGCTCACCGGGATGGTGATGTCGCGGGACTTGTCGGCGGGCAAAGCGGGAATCAGGCCGCGAATGTCGAACGGGCCGAACATGCCGCTGGTGGTCCAATAAAGTTTTTGTGCGAATGCCGCGTTCGAGCTCGCAATGAACAACAAGCCCAACAGCGCGGCAAATATGCCTGACTTCTTCATGCTTCAGTTCCTCCGTTTTTTAATGGTCGATCTCATGCGTACATGCACCGCCTGTTTTATCCGTCCGCTTTCTCAAGGACCGGGAATTTTATTCCCCGAGATTCGTTCAGGTGCCTGCAATACGGCGCGAGCGAAGTGTGCCCATTCCCGCACAGGGCGTCAATCCGCAGCGCCAGATAAGCCCCTAATTCAAAAGTGCATTCATACAACTTCCATATTTCGTAAGAAACATCGCCAGCGGCTAAAGAGGCAGGAGGTTTGATCAGGCGATGCTGTCGGTGCTGACCAGACCCTTTGCGAGTAGCGACTGGAACACCTCGTAGGTCTGGCGAATGCCCTGTTCGAGGGGGGTCGAACCATAGTCTCCCAAGTAGTTCCGCACCGGCTGGTCGGATAAAGCCATCGGAAAGGGCAATGCGTCCCCGGCGATCTCAATCGCTGCGCCGGGAACGATTTGTTTAAGTAGATCAACGGATTGTTCGACCGTCGATGCAACGCCGTTGATGTCGAAGACCTCTGCTCCGGAGCGGACTTTGGAGACAGCTTTGATAAAAGCGCTTGCCACCTCCCCGGCGTGCAGCCAGGAAACCGGTCCTCGGAACGGGATCGTATAGGGCTTGCCCGCCGCGGCCGCCAGGATTGCGACGGTCGTCTTGGACGTCATGCCCTGGTCGCGGCCGATTCCGTAAACCACCCCTGGGCGCAGGCCTACGCTGGGAATCTGCCAATCCTGGGCGTAGACCCGCGCAGTCTGCTCGTTGCAGAACTTGTACGCGCCGTATAGCGTGGCCATGGTTTTGGGATCGAACACGCCATGGGCTGCGATTGAACTGGCATACGCGATGCGCTTGATGCCGGCCTTGCGCGCGGCTTCAAATATGTTCACCGTGCCGACCACGTTCACCAGGGCTCCCGCGATCGGATCCGCCTTACAGAACGGCACTTGTAGCGCGGCGAGGTGAATGATTGCCTTTGCACCGCTTTTCTGGACGGCGCCCATCACGGCGGCGGAATCGCCGATGTCGCCCGTGAGCCAGGGCACCTGCGACAGTTCCGATTCGGCCATGAGCAATCTCGGACGGCGCTTGTCATCGGTCAGGTCCATCGCAGTAACCGGCACGCCAGCGTCAGAGAGCAGCGTCAGCGCCCAGCTGCCGATGCAGCCGCCGGCGCCCGTCACCAGTACGGGCCCGTCGAAATCCTTGGAATTAACTCTGAATTGATTGAACACAAGCGCCCCCTCACGTTGCCATTGGTAGAGTCGGATCCCGCGCCCATTCGGACAGCGAGGCATCGTAGAGCTTGACTTTGTCGTAGCCGAGCATCGCCAGTACGAAGGTATCCGCCGTTGCCGCGATGCCGCCGCCACAGTAAGCAATGACAGCGGGCTTGGATAAAGGCGTGGCAAATATCTGGCGCAGTTCTTCAGCGCTCTTGTATACGTTGTTGTCGTCCACCGTCGCCATGGCGGCCAGGTTGATGCTGCCTTGGATATGCCCGCGGCGGCCGTAATATACGCCACCGGTGCCAAGGTGCTGCTCGGGGCGCAATGCGTTGATGGTGCAGATATGCTCCCTCCCGATCGCCGCCAACACGTCCTCTTTGGTGGCAATCATGTCCCGGCGCGCGGGGTGCGCCTTAAAAAGTCCCCGGGCGCGATGGCGTGGCGCGCCACTTTCGACTGGCCGGTTATCCCGCCGCCATTTCTGGAATCCGCCATTGAGGACGGCCGAGCGCGCGTGCCCGAATACACGCAACATCCACCACATTCGCGTTGCCCACCAATGGTTGGCGCCGGAATAACTGACGACCAAAGTGTCATTGCCGATGCCTAGTGCAGACATCGCCTCCGCGAACTGGGTGCTGGAAGGGAGCATGAAATGGAAAGGCGCCGATTTATCGGCAACGTCATGGTCCATGTCCACGAATGCGGAACCTGGAATGTGCGCTTTGAGAAAATCATCGCGTCCCGGGAGCACCGTGTAATAGCTGTTGTCGGGAAGGCTAGGCAGATGGGTGGTGCAGTCCAGCACGCGTACGTCCGGATCATCGAGATGCCGGGCCAGCCATTCGGTTTCGACCAGGAGTTCAGGACGGATGAAACCTTGCGTCATGTCTTCGCGAACCCCGCATATATCGAAGACCGAAGGCTACCAAAAAAACGCCGACGTCCGCGATCGGATCGTGGCGCTGAAATGCAATCCGGCACTCAAGGTGCCGGATTCTCGGGGTTAGTGAACGCCTCGCGGTTTCAGAAGTGGCCGCGGAATGTGGCCATCAGGAAATCGCCGCCCGCGTCGATTTTCCCGCCGGGTATGGTTGGTCCGAGGTCCGCTTCCGTCTTGAGTATCCGGTATTCGAGTCCGACGGAGAAACTGCGTGTGACGAAGTAGTCCGCCCCGACCAGCCCCTGATAGCCGAAATCGGTGTCATGCTCTTCGTCGCTTTTGAAGGGATTGTCCTTTGTCCTCAACGACGTGTAGTACGCCCCTGCACCGCCCCCCGCATAGATTTCTATCCTGTCGAGCGGCAATATGAACTTCACGACGCCGGCGACTCCTGAAGTAGTCAGGTGGGAACGACCGTTCGACGAGGAAACTGTGGGTGGCGTATCGACCCTTTGGTAGGAAGACAGGCCGTCTATTTCAAGCGCGATATACGGGGTTGCCCGATAGCCGCCGCTGAAGAACCCGCCGAACTGTCCACTCTCATTCTGGAGCTGGGAGTTGGACTCCTCCGAATAACCGCCACCCCCGCCTCCCAGATACCAACGCCCGACGCGCTCAGGTGCGAACATCCCGCCGGAGTCGGCCCCCGCCACTAGCGGGGTTAAGGTAAGGATCGCTAATATCAGCGATGTCCGGCGCATAAATCGAACCATGGGAACCTCCAAGGGGAAATGGTTATCGGAAATTGGGATGCTGCGGTGTGACCGGTAGGCCGCACGAACGTTCCGGACAAATCAAGTCTCTGATTTATAAAGACCAGGCAGTGTTTTTGGCTTGGCAATGAATTCATATTTCGGCAACAACAGCGTTCGGCAATTTGCATCCGCGGCCGATTCCTGCATGATTCGCATCTTGCTGACGTGAACTTGCCCGTCCGCCGTATAAGTCCTTAAAACTAAACCGGAACCAGGTGGAGGCCGCATGCTGAGAGACGCCGCATACTACG
>JBKJUC010000197.1:0-27559 GCA_046590325.1 Burkholderiales bacterium
TCCCGACTTTCATCATGGACCGCACGCTGGACTCCAGGCCGATCTGGAAAAGCAGGATGACGACGCCGAGTTCGGCCAGGAAGAGGACAACTTCGTCCGACTTGACGGGCTCCAGCCAGTCGAAGCCGAAAATCACCAGGTTGCCGAGGACGATGCCCATCAGAAGTTCGCCGAGCACCATGGGCTGGCCGATCCGATCGACCAGGCAGCCGACGCGAGCGGCAAGCAGGATCACGGCAATCCAGAGAAATAGCCGTGCCGAATGCTCCGCCGCGCCGCCGGCGGCTAGCGCCGCCGAGGGCAGGAACAGATCCAGCAGGGCGCAGACCAGCAGACCGGCTGCGGCGTAACGAATCGCGTGTCGCACTCTCATCGGCAAACTTTCATCTCTCCGGAACGCCGCTCTCAAGGCGGCCGCACGCGGTTCACGCCGCGCACATCATAGAGGCAGGGCGGGCGGGCGGCAAACATTGAGATGCGGGACCGCACATGGAGATGCCCTAATCCCCGGCCCAGCGGCCGCTTTGCAGACGTACAACGTCACTCAGGGCGCCGGTCTTCCTGAACTCCTCGCGCAGCCATCCGCTGTCGTTCTGCCCCGTTTCCAGGATGCGGGCGACAGCGGCGATGGCGTCCGCGGAGCCGAGGGCCGCGGCGTGGGGCGCAACCGCCGCGACGGTCTCCACCATGTCTTCCTTCAGGGACCGGCGTTCCCTGCTATGCGCATCGATGAACCCCGCTTCGAGGCCATAGCGGCAAGCCGTGAAGCGATTGAAGCTGTAGACGCGGTAAGTATCCTGCGACGGGATGCGCGGCCGGTCGAGCATCAGGTGCCGGGCCAGCGCCTGTGCATAGGCGCCCAGCATGGCCGCCTTGTGCACGGTGAGCGGGGTATCGCAGACCCTGATCTCGATGGTGCCGAATTCGGGCTTGGGCCGGATGTCCCAGTAGAAGTCCTTCATCGATTCCACGACCTTGAGGTCGCGCATGGAGTCGAAGTAGTCGTTGAATTCCGCCCAGTCCGCAACGAAAGGCATGGTTCCCGAAAGCGGGAACGCGTTGATGTTGTTCAGCCTCGACGAGTCGAAAGCGGTGTCGGTCCCCTGGAAATAAGGCGAGGACGCCGACAGGGCGATGAAATGCGGGATGTAGCGCGACATCATGTGGGTCAGATAGACCGCATCGTCCCCGGACGGTACGCCGATATGAATGTGCTGGCCAAACACCGTGAACTGCTTGGCGAGGTAACCGTACATTTCGTGCAGGTGAAAGAAGCGCTCTTTCGGGAAAATGCGCTGGTCGCTCCAGTGCTGGAATGGATGCGCGCCGCCGCCGGCGATCGCCAGGTTAAGGCGTTGCGCCTGCCCCAGCAGCACCGTGCGGATGCCGAGCAGTTCGGTCAGCATGTCCCTGTAGTCGGTATGCACCGAAGTGCTGATCTCGATCATGCTTTCGGTAATTTCCGGCTTGATCTCGCCGGCATGCTCCTGCTTGCCGATCAGCGCCAGCAGGTCGCCTGCGCCGCGCATCAGATCCCAGTCGTGGGTGCTGAGGATCATCAGTTCGAGCTCCACGCCCATGGTGAAGGCATCGGAGTGCGTGAACTCGAGACTCACTGCCTTGCCTCCGGCAGCCTGGACCCCGCTTCGGTTTCACCGGCGCGGGTCAAGGCCCACTGCGTGGCCAGCGGACCGACCAGTTCCAGTATGACCACCGCGGAAAGCACGATGGCGGAAAGGCGGGCGCCGAACTCCGGATAAAGCGCGGAGGCTCCCTGCACCATCACCACGGCAATCGCAGACATCGGCACCATGCCTACGGCAAGCAGCGCGGCCTTGTTCTGTGTAAGGCCCGACAGCGGCGCGAACATCATCAGGCCGACCAGTTTCCCGGCAAGGCGCGCGATCACGAAGGCCGCGCCGACCACGCCGGCGACCCCCAGTTCGGAGAGTTGCAGGCCGGCGCCGGTTATCACGAACAGCACCACGAAAAAGAACTGCGCGCCGGGACCGAACTCGACAGCCATGAGGTCGTGATCCCGATCCTGGTTCTTCACGAACACGCCGAACGCGAGCAGCGCGAGCAGGACAGAGAGCTTGAACGAGATCGCGAAGCCCACCGTGGTCACGATCAGACCCAGCAGCATCACAAACTGGGCGTCCTCGCGCTTGCCCAGCCAGCGCGCCAGCCAGCGCGCGATCATGAAGGCGAGGTAGCCCAGAAAAATTGAACCGAAAATCAGGTAAAGGGGATGGGCCACCGCCTTCACCCAGTCGGCCTTGTACTCGAGGTGCACGAAACCGAACAGCAGCGTGATAAGCAGGAACGCAAATACATTGTTAAGCGCAGTCAGGGCCAGCATGCGCTCGGTAAGCGGCCCCTTTGCACGGCGGTCATGAATGATCATCAGCAGAACTGCAGGCGACGTGGCCATGGCGATCGCCGCTGCGGTCGCCGCGTAGACTCCACCGACATTGAACAGGCGCAGGGTCGCGAATACCAGCACGAAGGAAAGGAGTGACTCCCCCACACTGCTGGCCAGCAGCCAGCGGTCGTGTGTCAGCCACCGGATATCCAGGCGCCGGCCAAGTTCGAACAGGATCAGGCCCAGGGAGATATCGACGAAGATCGACAGTTCCGCCAGCATGGCCTGGTCGATCAGATTGAACACAGCGGGTCCGAGCAGCAGCCCCGCTGCCACGAAACCGGTGATGCGCGGAAGACGCAGGAAGCGTACGAACACCTGTCCTGCCGCGAGTCCGCACAGCAGGATCGCGCCCACCAGCATCAGGTTGGCGGCGGCGAAGGGAAACGTGGGCAAAAAGCTGGCGTCATCCATGCGGCAAAAGTCCCGGAATGAGCAAAGCTATGTGAAGGGCGGCAACGCAGGCCGCAAGACGATCTGTAAAGCTAAATTATTATGTTTGAAGAATTTTCGCGTATCGCCCCATCTCGGACAATGCGTTTTACATTTCCTAATACGCAGGTTTGACCATAGCGCACACGAATGGCGCACACGAACAGGATGCAGCCGTTTCGCGTTGCCTCAGTCGGATATCACCACCACACGCACCAAGGAATAGCGCTGCGGACTCGTAAGCGGGAGTGGTCCGTTTGCGGGTAGCGGCGCCATTTCGGGACAGGCCAAGGTAAACGTGGGACCTCTACCCGAGTTACTCGTCAACAACGACAATGTGAACCCGAAATGGCCCATGCACACCCATCACCAGCGTCATCTCAATGTCTGCCGTGCGCGACGGCCCCGATACGAAGTTCACCTGTCGCGGCATTTCGCCGCCGCGTTCCTGCCTGAGCAGAGCCCAGCCGTCCTCCATGGCGCGCACCACACGGGATGCCGGCACTACGGCAATGTGGGTTTCAGGCAGCAGGCTGGTGGTCGCGTGCGTATGCTCCCCCGACAGAAGCATCAGCGTTCCGTTCTCCGCAATCGCGCAATAGGTTCCGGTGATGCCGACTTTGTCATCGCCATGACTCGGGCGAGCCTCGAAATCCAGCCCTGCCGCCGCCCAGTCGAGGTCAGCGAATTCCGGCCAGCATGCCCCGCGGGTCGGCAGCGTGTTCTCCCGCAGATATCGAGCAACCGCCTTGGGTAATTCCGAGCGCGAGGCAATCTGATTCACCGTGGACATCATGACGATGCATCGCTCCTTGAAGCGCGGAAGCGGCTCCCAGTTCATCGATGGCAATGGCCCCCGTGCTTGCGCACGCAGCCGAGCCACGACCGCTTCGCGTTCCTGCGTTGTCGCGCTGCCCGTCTTGCCATTGGCGGCGCGGATGCGCCTGAGGATGTTTTCCCTCGCGTTCATATCCCCGGCGCTCATCGCCGCTTCGCGTCGCGGGCGACGGCGCCCCTGGCATACAGTTCGCGGAACGTCTGTCCCGTCGGGGCCGGAAAGTCACGGCCGTCGGTCCAGCCGGACGCGCCTGGCGGGAGCTTGTGCAGTAAGCCGTCCCGCCCGCCGGCCAGTTTGCCGAGACGCGCGCCGATCCTGGTCAGCAGTGAATAAACGCGGGGCCTCACCGCCGCCCACGCCCACATCCGCAGGCCGAGGCGTTCGGCCCATGGCCGCAATCCGCGCTCCACCTGCTTCTCGCGCAGCTTGCGCATCAGGTCGGGCAGTGGAATTTTCACCGGACAGACCACGCCGCACTGATTGCAGAGCGTCGCCGCATTGGGCAGGTCGATGGCGTTTTCGAGGCCAACCAAGGAAGGGGTCAGGATCGAGCCGATCGGCCCGGGATACACCCACCCGTAAGCATGTCCGCCGATGTTCTGATAGACCGGACAGTGATTCATGCAGGCGCCGCAACGGATGCAGCGCAGAGCCTCGCGCATTTCCGAGGCCAGAATTTTCGTGCGCCCGGCATCGACGATAACAACGTGGAATTCGCCCGGACCGTCCTGGTCCGCATCGCGCTTCGGTCCTGTCGTGAACGACAGGTAGTTGCTGATCGACTGGCCGGTGGCGGAGCGCGTCAGCAAACGCAGGATCATGGAAACATCTTCCAGCGTCGGGATGATTTTCTCGATGCCGGTGATGGCCACGTGCACGCGCGGCATGGTGGTGGTCATGCGGCCATTGCCTTCGTTGGTAACGATCATGGTCGAGCCGGTTTCGGCGACGATGAAATTGGCGCCGCTGATGCCCATGTCCGCGTCGAGGAAGTGGGGGCGCAGGATCTCGCGCGCCTCATGGGTCAGCGCCGCGATGTCCGTGAGGCGCCGCCGCTTGTGCTTTTCGGCAAACAGATCTGCCACATCGTCCTTCGACTTGTGAACGGCCGGCGCGATGATGTGGGAAGGCGTCTCCCCGGACTGCTGGATGATGTACTCGCCAAGGTCGGTCTCGCGAACGTCGAGACCCGCCGCTTCCAGCGCATGGTTGAGGTTGGTTTCCTCGCCCAGCATGGACTTCGACTTGATGATCTTTCGCACGCTGTGCTGGCGCGCAATTTCGATCACCTTGGCGTTCACGTCCTGCGGCGACTCCACCCAGTGCACGATGGTGCCGGCGGCCGTGGCGTTCCTTTCCCATTCCTCGAGCAGCACGTCCATGTGCTGTAAGCCGAAATCGCGGATGCGTGCGGCCGCTTCGCGGATTTCCTCGAAATTGTCCAGTTCGAGGATCGATTTCGCACGGGTCACCACCAGCTTGCCCTTGGCGTTGCCCATGGCCTTCTGGAGTGCGGGATCGACAAGCTTCAGGCTCGATACGCGCTTGAAATCCTGTGAAGTAACTCTCATGGCAAGCGTCTGATCAGTCCTGCTGGGTGTCGCCCGCCAGGACTTCGGCGACGTGCAATACCCGGGTCTTGTTGTCGCCACGGCGACGCAGCCGGCCCTCGATGGTGAGCATGCAGCCGAGGTCGCCGAGAACCACGGCGTCCGCACCCGTTGCCTGGGCATCCTCGCATTTCAGGTCGGCGATGCGGGAGGAGATGTCGCCATACTTGACTGCGAACGTGCCGCCGAAGCCACAGCATTGCTCGGGCTGCTGCATTTCCTTTACGGTGAGGCCCGCTACCTTGGCAAGCAGGGCGCGCGGCTGGCTTTTGACACCCATTTCCCGCAACCCCGAACAGGAGTCGTGGTAAGTGACGGTGCCGCTGAATTTGCCCGGCACGCGGTCCAGCCGCACCATGTTCTGCAGGAAATCCGTTAACTCGTAGGTCCTGCCTGCCAGCGCTTCCGCCTTGCTCCTGTACTCCGGAAACTCGGACAACAATTCAGGATAGTGGGCGCGGATCATGCCGCTGCAGGATCCCGAGGGAACCACGACGTACTCGCAGGCGTCGAACTCATCGATGACCTTCCGTGCGAGTGCCTGCGCCGCCTTGCGATCGCCGGAGTTGTAGCCCGGCTGGCCGCAACAGGTCTGGGTCACCGGTACGATCACTTCGCAGCCCGCCGACTCCAGCAATCTGAGGGCCGAGAACCCGATGCTCGGTCGCATGAGGTCGACCAGGCAGGTTACAAACAATCCGACTTTCATTTTTCTCCATTGCGCAATCCGGCGCGCCGGCGGACGCTGTGCGGCAGCATTGAGCCGCATTTTAATCCCCTTGCGAATGACACCGTGGGACCATGAAAGTCGGAAGGGGTTTAGTCACCGTCCCTGAACAATCAGATAAGAACTGCAGCGCAGGAAGGCGCGCATCATAGCATGGCGCCCTCGGGGGTTTTCCCTATAGGTTGTCGGCGCCAGTTTCGCCATGTAAAATTTCCGCATTGCACAATTCCCGCAATGGCCGAAAGGAAAAGCGTGGCAGAAGCGAAGGGCAAGACTTCCATTCAGGTCATCGAGCGCATGATGGACCTGCTCGATGCGCTGGCGCGCAGCAACGACGCTGTGAATTTGAAGCGGCTGGCCAATTCGACCAGCCTGCATCCATCAACCGCGCATCGCATTCTCAACATGCTGGTCGAATTTCGGATGGTCGATCGCGTCGAGCCGGGAACGTACAGGCTGGGCATACGCCTGCTGGAGCTGGGCAACCTGGTGAAATCGCGCATTAACCTGCGCCAGGAGGCGCTGCCGTTCATGCAGCGCCTGCACCAGGAACTGCATGAAACCGTCAATCTCTCGGTACGCCAGGGCGATGAAATGGTCTATATCGAGCGCCTGCTGTCGGACCGCACGGCCATGCGCGTGGTGCACCTTATCGGTGCCAGTGCGCCGCTGCACATCACGGCCGCCGGAAAAATATTCCTGGTCGAGGATGGCGCCGAGAAATGCAGAGATTACTCGGAGCGCACGGGGCTGCCTGTTTTCACCAAGAATACGATTCGCGACCTGGGTGCGCTCACCAAGGAACTCGAGCGCGTAGGCAAGCTCGGCTATGCATTCGACAACGAGGAAGCGGAGAAAGGGGTGTCCTGCATCGGCGCCGGCATCCACGACGACGAAGGCCGGTTGATAGCCGGCCTTTCCCTCTCCGCGCCGTCGAACCGCATCGACCGGGCCTGGGGCCTGCGGGTCAAGGACGTGGCGGACCAGATTTCCCGCGCACTCGGCCACCGCCTCGGCGTGAAGACCGCGTAGAAACCCGTGCAAATGAAAATGCCCGCCATGTGGCGGGCATTTCTTTATCGATCCGGGAGCGCGCGGTTGCGCCGCTGCCCTCAGCCCCTGACACGAACGATGTCGGTTTCGATCCAGCGCTTTATACGGTTGGCGTCGCCGATCCGGGACATCTTGCCCCAGGAGTCAAGCAGAACGATGATTGTGGGCTTGTCCGCGATCATGGCCTGCATGACCAGGCAGCGGCCGGCCTCGCTGATGTAGCCGGTCTTGGACAGGCTGATGTCCCATTGATGGCTCTTGATCAGCCTGTTGGAATTCACGTATGACAGGATCCGGCGGCGTTTTTCCTCCGATTCGATGCGAAACGAATCCGAAGTCGTGTATTCGCGGATCAGCGGATATTTATGCGCGGCCTCCACCATTTTCGCCAGGTCGTCCGCGGTGGAGACGTTGCCGGGGTTCAGCCCTGTCGCATCGAGGAAATGAGAGTGGATCATCCCCAGTTCCGCGGCCTTCTCGTTCATCGCCATGACGAAGGCCCCGGCTCCGCCCGGATAGTTGCGCGCCAACGCTGCGGCGGCGCGATTCTCCGAGGCCATGAGCGCCAGCTTGAGCATTTCCGCGCGCATCAGCGTCGTGCCCACTTTCAGTTTGGAGCGGGATCCCTTTACGCGGTCCACGTCATAGTTTTCGACACTTATCGATTCGAGCAGGGGCAGGCCGGAATCGAGCACCACCATGGCGGTCATCAACTTGGTGATGGAGGCGATGGGCATCACCTGATCGGTATTCTTGGCGAACAACAGGGTGCCGGACTGCTGGTCCAGTACCAGCACAACGCCGGATCGCAGACGCAACGCGGCGGGTTTTGCCGAATAGCGCGCTGCCTTGACGCCGGTTTTTTGGAGGCCGCCTGCCGCCCAGGAAGGCAGCGCCGCAGCTACCAGGCACAAAATCAGGGCACCAATAAACGCTTTCATGATCGCCGAAATCCGGTCGGAATAATTTTTAAGATACTGAATGTTATTAACTTTATCCTGCGATCGCACCGATTCTGCAGGTGAATATTCTGCGGCGGTCGTGCCCATCCAGCAATTTCCCAGATCCCGCCCGGCGATAACATACCAAAAATCAATAACTAAGGAAAGATTCTAAAAACCCCCGATAGCTTCAGGTTCTGACTCACTCATTCCTCGGGTATTTCCCTATGCAACTGTTGTGCCCGACGGACTTATCGCGCCGCTAAAGTCGGGGCGCTTGAATTGGCTACGCCAATTTAACCGTCGACGTCATGCCTGCGGCTTCGACGCGGGCTTTCTCCTGTTGCAAAGCCCACATATGCGCATACACGCCGCGCTGGGCCAGCAGTTCTCCATGGCTGCCGCGCTCCACAATGCGCCCTGCTTCCATGACCAGGATCTGATCGGCGTCGACGACGGTCGAAAGCCGATGGGCGATCACCAAGGTGGTCCGCGAGGCGGAAATCCGTTTCAATTCTGCCTGGATCGCCTTCTCCGATTTGGAGTCGAGCGCCGAAGTGGCTTCGTCGAAAATAAGGATGCGTGGATCCTTGAGCAGGGCGCGCGCGATCGCCACGCGCTGCTTCTCGCCGCCGGAGAGCTTCAGGCCCCGCTCGCCAACCATCGCCTGGTACTTGTCGGGCAGGCTCTCTATGAGATCGTGGATGTGCGCGGACTGTGCGGCCAGCACCAGCTCTTCATGCGGCGCCTTCGGATTCCCGTAGGCGATGTTGTAGTAAACGGTGTCGTTGAACAGGACCGTGTCCTGCGGCACGATCCCGATGGCGGCTCGCAGGCTTTTCTGCGTGAAGTCACGGATGTCGATGCCGTCGATGGCGATACGTCCGCCATTGACGTCGTAGAATCGGAACAGCAACCTCGCCAGAGTGGATTTCCCCGAACCGCTGGCGCCCACCACCGCGACCGTGTGACCCGCCGGAATGTCGAAGCTGACGTTATGCAAGATCTGGCGCCGGGGCTCGTAGCTGAAGTCGACATTCTCGAAGCGAATAGCCGGACGCTCGGTCCGCAGTGGCATCGCGCCCGGCCGGTCCTCGACCTCCCGGTTTTCCGAAAGCAGCCTGAACATCTTGTCCATGTCGGTCAGGGCCTGCTTGATCTCGCGGTAAACCATGCCGAGGAAATTGAGGGGAATATAGAGTTGGATCAACAGGCCGTTCACCAGCACCAGGTCGCCCAGCGTGAGCTTCTGCTCGACCACGCCCTGAGCCGCCAGGATCATCAGCAGCGTGACCGCTATGGCGATCACGAAGCTTTGACCGATATTGAGGGCGCCCAGGGAAATCTCGTTGCGCACGTCGGCGGCCTCGAACTTCTGCAGGTTCTCGTCGTAGCGACGTGCCTCGAAATCCTCGTTGTTGAAATATTTGACCGTCTCGTAATTGAGCAGGCTGTCGACAGCACGGGTGTTCGCCTTCGAATCGAGTTCGTTGGCCCGCCGCCGGATTTCCATGCGCCATTCGGTCACCGTGACGGTGAAAATCAGGTAGAAGATGACGGCAACAGCCGTGATGGCCATGAAACGCCAGTCGAACTTGGCCAGCAGCACCGCCGCCACTAGCCCGAACTCGATGATCACGGGAATGATGGAAAACAGCATGTAGCTGAGCAGCGTTGAAATGCCGCGCGTGCCGCGCTCGATATCGCGCGACACGCCCCCGGTCTGGCGATCCAGATGAAAGCGCAGACTCAGGGTGTGCAAGTGGCGGAACACCTGCAGCGCGACCCGGCGGATCGCCCGCTTGGCCACGCGGACGAAAACGATGTCCCTGAGCTCGGCGAACAGAACCGTGGAAAGCCGCAGCAGACCGTACATGACCAGCAGGGAAAACGGCAGGACCAGCATAGCCTGCCGGGGATCGAGCGAATCCACGATTTCCTTCATCACCAGCGGCACCCCGACGTTGGCGAGTTTTGCCAGGGTCAGGAAGCCGAGCGCGGCCGCCACCCTCCATTTGAATTCCCAGAGATAGGGCAGCAGCGTGCGGATGGTATGCCAGTCATTGCGGCGCTGCGAAGGCGCGCCGACCGAGGGCAGGGCGTGGTCTCTCAAGGAAGCGGACGGGGAATGTTCAAGCCGGCGTGGCGGAAGAAGCAGGATAGTACGCCGAAACGTACGCTGGTCAGTGGACTGCTCAGCAGGGGTTTCGTTCCTTCGCCGGCTAGCTGAGCACCGCGCAGCCTGCAGCTAGCGCCCGCCAATGCGGTAATATTGGCTTGCTTCCCGAGCGCCCTGGCAGGCGCCCGTCACCTTACCTGGAGCCTCCCGCCATGAGCGCTGTTACACGCCTGCTGCTGACCCTCGTCGCTGTCGTCATCCTGCTATTCCTCGCCTATACATGGCTGGTCCTGAGCTGGAGCTATTCGGAGGGTGAACGCGCGGGCTACGTGCAGAAGCTCTCGAAGAAAGGCTGGCTGTGCAAGACCTGGGAGGGCGAACTGGCGCTGGTCACTATGCCGGGCACTGTCGGTGAGAAATTTCCTTTCAGCGTCCGCGACGACGCCGTCTCCCAGCGAATCAACCAGTCCATCGGCAAACGCGTTTCGCTGACCTATGAGGAACACGTCGGCATACCCACGAGCTGCTTTGCGGAGACACGCTACTTCGTCACCGGCGTCCATGTCATCGAGGACCCGGCGCCGATCGGCGCCACCCCGGCCCAGGCCGCGCCAGCTAAGCCCCCGCTACCCCTTAAGCAGAACTAGGCGTCGTCAGTAATGCCCGATGTCGCCCGTGCCTTAAGCCGGCGGTAGTTGGAAATTGCAACCCAGCGCAGGCGGCACTGCGGAATGAAACGAGGCGAGGTTCTTACGTTTTCCTGGTGAGCAACGCCGATAGTGCGATGTGGTCCGACACCCGTGACCAGGCGCGCCCGCGATGCGCATGGGCCAGCCGGACCGAAAAGCCTCGAACATAGATGCGATCAAGATGCAGCATCGGCAGGAATGCCGGATAGCTGCGCGCCGGCCGGCCCAGCGTCGACTCGAACACCTCAACCAGATCCAGTGAGTGCACCAGCGCACGGCCCGCGCTACGCCCCCAGTCGTTGAAGTCACCGGCAATAACCAGCGGCGCCCCTGCGGGCACCATGCGCTCTATGCGGCTCCGCAGCGCCAGGATCTGCTTCTTGCGCCAGCGTCCCAGCAGTCCGAGATGGACGTTGATGCAGTGAAGCGGCTGGCCCCAGCCCGGGATCGAGATTTCGCAATGGAGCAGGCCGCGATGCTCGCTGTCGTGCATTGAGACATCTTCATTGTCCCATTTCACAATCGGGTACTTGCTAAGGATCGCGTTGCCGTGATGGCCGCTGTCGTAAACCGCGTTCTTGCCGTATGCGAATGCGCTCCAGATCGAATCGGCAAGAAACTCATACTGGGGCGCCGCCGGCCAGTTGTTATGGTGTTCGGCGTGGCGCTCGTGCAGGCCCTGTACTTCCTGCAGGAATACCAGGTCGGCGCCAATGACACGCAGCTTTTCGCGCAGGTCGTGCACCGACATGCGGCGCTTGAATTGCGAAAAACCCTTGTGGATGTTGTAGGTGACTACGTGGAGCGTTTCCATGTTCCGCGTCGGACCATTGGCCGACTGGCGGGAAATTCGTTCGTTGCGTGTGACATTGTCATCCGATAGCACTTCCGAGAATTCGACTGCCGGCACCGGCAGTTTGCAGGCTTCAATCGGGAAGGCGCGTGCAACACAGCCCCGCGGGATCGTGCTGGCCGCCCCGGCCTGAAGGTCAGGAAACGGCAAGCATGCGGTCGAGCGCGATCTTGGCAGGGGCCGCGTCGCGCGCCGGAACCTTGATGCGGTTCACGACATTACCTTCCGCGAGGTTTTCCAGCGTCCAGGCCAGATGCTGCGGATCGATCCGCGCCATGGTCGAGCACATGCATACCAGGGGCGCCATGAACTTGATGACCTTGCCCTGCGGCTTGAACTCTTCCGCGATGCGACTGACCAGATTCAGTTCGGTGCCCACCAGCCAGTGCGTATTCGGCGGCGCGGCGGCGATGGTCCTGATGATGGTCTCGGTCGATCCGACGTGGTCGGAAAGCTTGCAGACCTCGAACCTGCATTCCGGATGCGAGATTACGATTCCGTCCGGATGCTGGTTGCGAAACTTCAGGATGTGCTGGGGCTGGAACATCTGGTGCACCGAGCAATGCCCCTTCCACAGCAGGATTTTCGCCGCCTTGATCTGCTCCACGGTCAAACCGCCCATCGGCTCGTCGGGATCCCAAACCTGCATGTCCTCGAGCGCGATGCCCATCTGGTGACCGGTCCAGCGCCCGAGGTGCTGGTCAGGAAAGAACAACACCTTCTCCCGCCGCGCAAACGACCAGTCGAGGATCTGGCGCGCGTTGGACGACGTGCAGACGATGCCGCCGTGCTCGCCACAAAAAGCCTTCAGGTCCGCGGCGGAGTTGATATAGGTGACCGGCGTCACGCGCTGGTCGGGATCCAGCACTTCTGACAATTCGCGCCAGGCACGCTGGACTTTCGACACGCTCGCCATGTCCGCCATCGAACAGCCGGCGGCCATGTCCGGCAACACGGTGATCTGGCCGGGCTTGCAAAGGATGTCGGCCACTTCCGCCATAAAATGCACCCCGCAGAACACGATGTAGTCGGCGTCGGTCTGCGACGCCAGCTTGGACAACCTGAGCGAATCGCCGGTCAGGTCGGCATGCTTGTAGACGTCGGCGCGCTGGTAATGGTGGCCGAGGATGACCAGCCGGCCGCCGAGCTTCTTTTTGGCCGCGAGAATGCGTGCCTCGCAGTCGTCGTCCTGCAGGCTGCTGTAGCGGTCGAATCCAATTGCCGTTGCTGTTGCGGACATCTATGGCTCCTTGCCTGCGCGGCGCATACAAAAACCTTACCACACTAGGACCGTAAACCGGACCGATTGTTCACCCGCTGTTCCGCGGCAAATCCTTGACTGCCCTGGCGTTGCTCCAGGAAAAAACCTTGTCGGCAGCTTGGTCATAGGGCAGCCACACAAAGCCGAGGTGCTCTCGCGCAGCCAAGCGCACAGGCAACACCGACGGCACGCGCAAGCCGAACACGTGCTCCGTGTTGCGGGTGACGCCCGGCGCATAGCGCCAACGCCACTCCGGATAGATCTCGTACTCGTTCTGCACGTTCCAGTCGGTGAGCACGTGGGCATCGGCATCGAGACCGGTCTCTTCCCCGACTTCCCGCACTGCGGTCTGGCGCAGCGTTTCACCAGCGTCCTGGCTGCCGGTCACAGATTGCCAGAAGCCCGGGTGGTCGGCGCGCTCCAGCAACAGCACCTGCAGGTCGGCGGTGTGGATCACTACCAGCACCGAAACTGGGATCTTGAAATTCTTAGCCACAGAGGTCACAGAGGGCGCAGAGAGGAGTGGCGAAATCCGAAACATAGGATGCCAGGGTTATATCTTGTGAACTCACCTCCCTGGCATCTCAGCATCTGCTTTTCTCTGTGAACTCTGTGTCCTCTGTGGCTAGCTTGTTTTGGATTGCTCGGTTTTGGGCTGTTCGGCCGCGCGCAGGCGAATATGCAACTCGCGCAGCTGTTTTTCGTCCACCGGGCTTGGCGCCTGGCACATGAGATCCTGCGCGCGCTGGGTCTTGGGGAACGCGATCACGTCGCGGATGGACTCCGCGCCCGCCATCATCGTCACCAGGCGGTCGAGCCCGAAAGCGAGGCCGCCGTGGGGCGGCGCACCGAACTGCAGCGCATCGAGAAGGAAGCCGAATTTGAGTTTCGCCTCCTCCGCGTTGATCTTTAGCGCCCGGAACACCTTGCTCTGCACGTCCTCGCGGTGGATACGCACCGATCCGCCGCCGAGTTCCCAGCCGTTGAGCACCATGTCGTAAGCCTTCGCCTTGCAGCGGGACGGATCCGTTTCCAGCCAGTTCTCGTCACCATCCTTGGGACTGGTGAACGGATGGTGCGCGGCGCTGTAGCGCTGCGCTTCCTCGTCGAACTCGAACATCGGAAAATCCACTACCCAGAGGATTTCCCAATCGCCCTTGAGCAATCCGTTCTGGCGGCCGAAGTCGCTGTGGCCTATCTTGACCCGCAGCGCGCCAACCGCGTCGTTGACGACCTTCGCTTTATCGGCACCGAAGAAAATCAGGTCGCCGTCCTGTGCGCCGGTACGTTCCAGGATCGCGGCGATCGCCTTGTCGTGCAGGTTCTTGACGATTGGCGACTGCAAGCCTTCGCGGCCCTTGGCGCGCTCGTTAACCTTGATGTAGGCCAGGCCCCTGGCGCCGTAGATCGAGACGAATTGCGTATAGGCGTCGATCTCACTGCGCGGCATGGCGCCGCCGCCGGGAACGCGCAGTGCGGCAACACGCCCGCCCTTGGCGTTGGCGGGACCGGAGAACACCTTGAAGTCGACGTCCTTCATCGCGTCAGTCAGCTCGGTGAACTGGAGCTTGACGCGCATGTCCGGCTTGTCGGACCCGTAGAGGCCCATCGCCGTGTCGTAGTCCATCACCGGGAACGGGTTCGACAACTCCACGTTCATGACGGTCTTGAACACGTGCCGCATCATCTGCTCGAACAGCGCGCGGATTTCCTGTTCGCCCAGAAACGAGGTTTCGCAATCGATCTGGGTAAACTCCGGTTGCCGGTCCGCGCGCAGATCCTCGTCGCGGAAGCACTTGGTGATCTGGTAGTAGCGGTCGAAGCCCGATACCATAAGGAGCTGCTTGAATAGTTGCGGCGACTGCGGCAGCGCAAAGAACATGCCGGGATTCACGCGCGACGGCACCAGGTAATCGCGCGCGCCTTCCGGCGTACTTCTGGTCAGCATCGGCGTCTCGATGTCGATGAAGCCCGCGGAGTCGAGATAGCGGCGAACTTCCATCGCCACTTTGTACCGCAGCCGCAGGTTCTTCTGCATCTGCGGGCGTCGCAGGTCGAGGTAGCGGTACTCGAGGCGCACGTTCTCGGACAGGTTCTCGTCGTCCATCTGGAAGGGCGGCGTAACCGAGGCGTTCAGGATCTCGATCGACCGCGCCAGCACTTCGATTTCGCCCGAAACGAGGTTCGCGTTCACCGTGCCGGCGGGCCGCCGCCGCACCAGTCCGGTGATCTTGACCACGTATTCGCTGCGGATCTTCTCCGCCGTGGCAAAGGTCGCGGCGTTGTCCGGATCGCAAACCACCTGCACCAGGCCCTCGCGATCGCGCAGATCGATGAAAATCACACCACCATGGTCGCGGCGGCGATGTACCCAGCCGCACAACACGACGGTCTGATCGAGGAATTTGGTGGAAATGAGGCCGCAATATTCAGTGCGCATAAGTTCGGTCGGAGGATCGGGGTTCGGGTTGATTGATATGGCGGGGCGCCGCGAAACCGGACGATAGATCCCGGGGTCAGTTCCCGCTGGGTGTGGAATTCCTGCTGTCCGGAGGAACCACGCCCATCGAGATGATGTACTTGAGTGCAGCGTCCACGCTAATGTCAAGCTCGATCACGTCCGCTCTCGGCATCATCAGGAAAAAGCCTGACGTCGGATTGGGCGTGGTCGGAATGTAAACGCTGACATAGTCGCCCGTTAGATGGTTGGCGACGTCGCCGCCAGGCTGCCCGGTCAGGAAGGCAATGGTCCAGGAGCCCTGGCGCGGATACTGCACGAGCAAGGCCTTGCGGAACGCCTGGCCGGAAGAGGAAAACAACGTGTCGGAAACCTGCTTGACGCTGGAATACAGCGATTTGACGAACGGGATGCGCGCCAGCAGGCTTTCACCGAACAGCACCAATCGCTGCCCAATGATGTTGGCCGCAAACATGCCGGTCAGGAGTACCACGAGAAAGGTCAGGAGCACGCCGAGGCCGGGTATGTTGAATCCGAGCCATGAGCGCGGATGCCAGGCGGCGGGCAGGAGCAGCAGGGTCTGGTCGAGCGTATCGACCAGCACGCTTAGCACCCAAATGGTGATGACCAGCGGCGCCCAGACCAGCAGGCCCGTAATCAGATATTTCTTCACGAAATCGCCCTGGCGTCAGGCTGCGCTTGCGCCGCTGCCCGAGGCGGGCGCGTCGCTCTTGGATTCTTCCTTGGGCTTGGATTCCGGCTTGGATCCGGATTCCTGCTTGGGCTTCGCTTCTTCCTTGGATCCGGATTCTTTCTTGTCCCCAGACTCTTTCTTACCTCCGGTTTCGTCCTTCGCGGCGGACTTGCTCTTGTCTTCGCCCGGGACGGACCTGGAGCCGCCCTTGAAATCTGTTGCGTACCAGCCACTGCCTTTCAACTGGAACCCCGCTGCGCTAATGAGTTTGCGCAGGGTATTTTTGCCGCACGCCGCACATTCGGTCAGGGGAGCGTCCGACAATTTCTGCAGGGCCTCCTTTTCGTGACCGCAACTGCTGCACCGGTACTCGTAGATGGGCATGATATTCCTCTAAAAACAATGGAATTATACCGTATCGGTTGCCGCATCCATGACTCAGATACGACCCGCAACACCAGCGCTGCCCCGGCAAATCCCTCGTTATAATCTCCCGCTTTGCAATCACCCACCGGATTGCTCCACAAATGTCACTGCAGCAGCCCCTCTGGCCTTATCCGCGCGTGATTGCACATCGCGGCGGCGGGTTCCTTGCCCCGGAGAACACCCTGGCGGGCATAAAGCTGGCCCGCAATCTGGGATTCCTGGGCGTGGAGTTCGACGTCAAGCTTACCGAGGATGGGACCCCGGTCCTTATGCACGACGAGACGCTGGAGCGGACCACAGACGGCAGCGGCCTGGTCGCCGAGACCAGCTATGCGGATATAGCAGACCTGGATGCCGGAGCCTGGTTCGGCAATGAATACATCGGCGAGCGGGTGCCCTCTTTCGCTGCGGCAAGCGCGCTGTGCCGGGAGGTGGACATGTGGGCGAACGTTGAAATGAAACCCTCTCCCGGGACCGAGCGGGAAACGGGTGAAGTCGTGGCCCGGATGGCGAAGCTGCTTTGGGCCGGCGCGGACCTGCCGCCGCTGCTGTCGTCGTTCTCGCCGCTGGCACTGGAGGCCGCGGCAGTCGAAGCACCGGAACTACCTCGTGCCCTGCTGGTCACGGCGATCCCTGCCAACTGGCAGGCGCTGATGCAGCGCCTGCAATGCGTCGCGCTGCATGTAAGCCATCGCCAGCTGAAAGCGGCGCAAGTGAAGGCTGCGCACGCCGCGGGGTACGGTGTACTCGTCTACACGGTCGACGACTCCGGACTGGCGCTGGACCTGCTGGGTTGGGAAGTCGATGCGCTGGTGACGGATCAACTCGACGTCATCGCGCCTAATTTCGTTTGATCGCCGCCCGGTCCGCTTTACATTAAGGTCTCGCCAGCCTCGAGAGCGAGTTCGGACGGGTCTTCCTCCGCGCCCGCCGCTTCCCCGATCCAGTTGATCAATTCCATGCGGCCGTCGTGGTGTTCCACGATGGCGGTGCAGCTGTCCACCCAGTCGCCGCAGTTCATGTACGTCAATCCGTCAATGTCGCGAAGTTCGGCGCTGTGGATATGCCCGCAGATCACGCCATCGAGCCCGCGATCGCGCACCGCGCGCATCACGGAATCCTCGAAGTCGTAGATGAAGCTGACTGCGCCCTTCACCTTGCGCTTGGCGTAGCCGGCCAGCGACCAGTAACCCGAAATTCCGAGTGTGCGGCGTACCAGGGAAAGCCAGGTGTTTAGTCTCACCAGGAGGTTGTAAGACACGTCGCCGAGTATCGCGACCCAACGATGGTGGCGGGTGACCTGGTCGAATTCATCTCCATGCAGCACTGCATAACGCTTGCCGTCCGCCGCAACGTGGACGTGCTCTTGTACAAGCTGGATGTCGCCAAACGAGGTGCCAACATATTCGCGCAAGGCTTCATCGTGATTGCCCGGCACGAAAATCACCTTCGTGCCGTGCCGTGCGCGCTTGAGCACTTTCTGGATGAAAGTGTTCTGCTGGCGTGACCAGTAGATGCCCCGGCTCATCGCCCAGAAGTCGATGATGTCGCCGACCAGGTAGAGGCGCTCGGAATCATACTGGCGCAGGAAGGAAAGCAGGCGCCCCGCCTGGCAGGCGCGGGTTCCGAGGTGGATGTCCGAGAGGAAGATCGAGCGCACCCGCGGCTTTTGCGGCAGGACGGATTTCTCCTGTAACGCCTCGGGATAAAAGCGAAGCCCCGCCTGCAGCAGCAGTTTCTGCACGGAATCGGCCGGTTTCAGTTTGAGCCCGCTTTTGTACGCACCGACGCGAGCTTAGCCCTTCAGTATTACAGCATCATGAAAAAGGGCAGCGTTTCCGCTGCCCTAGGGTAAACCGGTGCCTGGAAAATTACGCCGCCGAACGCACCTTTTCGGGTGAACGGAATGCTGCCAGCAGATCGGCTTCCTTCGCCTTCGCCGTCTTGAAGCTGGCCTCCTTGACGTGGCCATAACCGCGGATCTCTTCGGGCATGGAAGCGATTTTCACTGCCAGCGCATGATTCTCCGGCGTGAGATTGCCGGCGATATCCCCGATCACGGTCGAATAGTCCACGATCAACTGCCGTTCCATGCGCCGCTCCGCGGAATACCCGAAGATGTCGAACGCGGTGCCACGCAGGCCGCGCAGTTTCGCCAGCACCTTGAACACGCTGAACACCCAGGTACCGTACTCCGCCTTGCGCAGTTCGCCAGTGACCGGATCGCGTTTAGAGAGCAGCGGCGGAGCAAGATGAAAATGCAGTTTGTAATCGCCCTCGAACTGCGACTTGATCTTCTCCATGAACGCCGGATCGACGTACAGGCGCGCCACCTCGTATTCGTCCTTGTAGGCGAGGAGCTTGAAGTAGTAGCGCGCCACCGCTTCGGCGAGTCCGCCCAGGCCCTTTGCTCTCGACGACTCCGCCTGCCTGACACGGTCGACAAGCTGGCGGTACTTTTCTGCGTACGCGGCGTCCTGATAACCGGTAAGGAACTCGATGCGGCGCGCAACCATTTCTTCGAGTGTCTGCGATTGCCGGGTGGCGGCAACAGTTTCGGCTTTCGGCGCGATCAGGCGCTCCACGGCGGGCAGGTCCACCGCCGCACGTCGGCCCCACAAGAACGCGGCCTGGTTCATTTTCACCGCGGCACCGTTTAACTCGATCGCCTTGTTGATGGCCTCGCTGGAGATCGGCACAAGGCCGCGCTGGAACGCGAAGCCAAGCATGAACATGTTGGTGGCGATCGAATCGCCGATCAGCGCGGTGGCAATGCGGGTGGCATCAACGAATTCGGCGTTGCCCTCGCCCACGCCCTTGGTGACTGTGCGTTGCAGCGACTGTGCCGGGAACTGCACATTGGCGTTTCGCGTGAAATCGCCAGTCATCTGCTGGTGGGTATTGACCACGGCGCGCGTGCCCTGGCGCGCCGTGTCCATGGTTTTCTGACTCGCCGACACCACCAGATCGCAGCCCATCACCAGCGACGCGCCGCCGGACCCCAGACGCACGGTCTTGATGTCTTCCGGCCTGGCCGAGATCTGCAGATGGCTCCACACCGATCCGCCTTTCTGCGCCAGGCCCGCCATGTCGAGGCCGCCGAAACCCTTGCCCTCAAGATGGGCGGCCATGCCGACGATAGCGCCGATCGTCACGACGCCCGTACCGCCGACACCCGTAACCATGATGCCGTAAGGCTGATCGAGGCCCGGAAGCTTCGGTTCCGGTACGGCGGAAAACAGGGTTTCCACGTTCTGTCCGGCCGGTGCGGAACTCCTGCCCTTGCGCACGCCGCCGCCGTGGACCGTGACGAAGCTCGGGCAGAAACCCTTCACGCAGGAGTAATCCTTGTTGCAGGATGACTGGTCGATGGTACGTTTACGGCCGAATTCCGTGTCCAGCGGCAGTACCGACACGCAGTTGGACTTCACGCCACAGTCACCGCAGCCTTCGCAGACGAGGTCGTTGATGAATGCGCGCTTCGCGGGATCCGGATATTGGTTGCGCTTGCGACGTCGGCGCTTTTCCGCGGCGCAGGTCTGGTCGTAGACGATCACGGACAGGCCAGGGATTTCGCGAAAATCGCGCTGCACCTGGTCGTAGTCGTCGCGATGATGGATGGTCACGCCCGGTGCCCACTCCGTTCCCGCCGGATACTTCTCTGGCTCGTCAGTCACGACTGCGATTTTTTGCGCGCCCTCGCCATACACCTGCAGCGTGATCTGCGGCACGCTGAGTGGACCATCCACGTGCTGGCCACCGGTCATGGCGACCGCATCGTTGTAGAGGATCTTGTAAGTGACGTTCACGCCGGAAGCCCTGGCTGCGCGCACCGCCAGCAGTCCAGAGTGATAGTAGGTGCCATCGCCGATGTTCTGGAACATATGCGATGTCTTCACGAACGGCGCCTCGCCCACCCAGCTTGCGCCTTCGCCCCCCATTTGCGTATAGCCGGCGGTGTTGCGGTCCATCCACTGCGCCATGAAATGGCAGCCGATGCCCGCGAGGGCCCGCGAACCTTCCGGCACCCGGGTACCCGTGCTGTGCGGGCAGCCGGAACAGAAATAAGGCGTGCGATCCATGGCCGGCTTTTCCGGCATGCGCGTCTGCAGGTGCTCCTGCTGCGCCACGCGCGCGGCAAGCTGCGTATCGCTGATGCGCGCGAGGATGCGGTTGCCGATCGCGACGGCGATTTCGTTGGGATCGAGCGCGGCGTTGGACTGGAACAGAATGCGGCCCAATTCGTCGCGCTTGCCGACCATGGCCGGCGCGCTGGACATGCCGTACAAAATGTCCTTCAACTGCGGTTCGATCAGGCCCCGCTTTTCCTCGACCACGATGATTTTTTCCAGTCCCTCCGCGAACTTCGCGGCGCCGACAGGCTCGAGTGGCCAGGTCATTCCGATCTTGTAAATGCGGATGCCGAGCCGAGCCGCCTCAGCGTCATCGATGCCGAGATACTGCAACGCCTGGCGTACATCCATGTACGACTTGCCGCAGGTGGCAATCCCCAGTTTCGCAACGGGCGAATCGACGACGACCTGATCCAGCTTGTTGGCGCGCGCAAAGGATTTTGCGGCCTCGAGCTTCCAGGTGTGCAGACGCGCCTCCTGGTCGAGGGGCGCGTCGGGCCAGCGGATGCTGAGACCGCCTTCGGGCATCTGGAAATCAGCGGGAATTGCAATGCTCACGCGCTCCGGGCTGGCGTTCACCGAGGCGCTGGCATCGATCGTGTCCTTCATGCACTTCAGGCCTACCCAGCACCCGGAATAGCGCGACAGGGCCCAGCCGTACAAACCATAGTCCAGCAACTCCTGCACGCCCGCGGGATTGAGGATGGGCATCATCGCATCCACCATCGCAAACTCGCTCTGGTGCGCAGTGGTGGAAGATTCACAGGTATGGTCGTCGCCCATCAGGCAGATGACGCCGCCCAGCGCCGCCGAACCGGCCAGATTGCCGTGGCGGAAGGCGTCGCCGGTGCGGTCCACGCCGGGGCCCTTGCCGTACCAGATGGCGAATACGCCGTCGTACTTGTTGTCGCCGTCCAGATGGGCCTGCTGCGTACCCCAACAGGCCGTGGCGGCGAGGTCTTCGTTGACGCCAGGCTGGAACACGATGTTGTGCGCTTCGAGATGCGGCTTGGCGGCCCAGAGCTGCTGGTCGAAACCACCCAGCGGGCTGCCCCGGTAACCGGAGATGTAGCAGGCGGTGTTGTACCCGGCGGCGTGGTCGCGTTCCTGCTGCATTATCGGCAACCGCACCAGTGCCTGGGTGCCCGTGATGTAGATGCGCCCGTCCTGGAGCGCGTATTTGTCCTGCAGGGTGACGTCACGCAATGTCATGAGCTTTTTCCTTTAGGCGCTGCCGCTGCCGCCGGTCAGACCATGCTTGCAGATCATGGCATCTCGTGGCATCCGGACAGTTTTGTTATTTTCGCGGAAAATCAACTTGTTCTCCACCTGTTCCGGACAGTGTTCCATGCGTTGGACCGACGCCGGCTGCCCGGCAGTCACGGCCCAACAAAAAAAGGCCGGCAATGCCGGCCTGTCCCGTGAATTCCCACAAGTTCAGAACGGGATGTCATCCTCGAGATCATCGAAGTTGCCGCCTTTGCCTGCCGCGGCGGGTTTCTTGGCCGGCGCGGAGGACGTGCGGGGTGCTTCGTCATCGGGCGCAGGCATGCGCTCGGCGCCGCCCGAGCGTGAGCCCAGCATCTGCATGCGATCGGCACGGATCTCGGTGGTGTAGCGTTCCTGGCCTTCCTTGTCGGTCCATTTCCGGGTCTGCAACTTGCCCTCGATGTAAACCTGCGAGCCCTTCTTCAGGTACTCGCCGGCAATCTCTGCAGTCTTGCCGAACATCGCCACCCGATGCCACTCTGTCTGTTCCTGCTTTTCCCCGGCCTTGTCCTTCCACGTCTCCGTCGTGGCAATGGTGATATTGGCCACGGCGTCGCCGCTCGGCATGTAACGCACTTCGGGGTCTTTACCGAGATTCCCGATCAGGATCACCTTGTTAATCGAAGCCATGTGCTAAACCTCCCCTGCAAGTAGTTTGATGACATTCTGTTCGTCGAAGCCCTTGCTGTCCACCCTCAGGTAGGCGACCCCGTCCCCAGACAACATAACTTCCCGCACACCCGGGACCCCGGCCAGCTTGCGCGTCAGGCCCGACACCGCCTGCGAATCCAATTTCGGCAGTTGAAAGCGGCGCGTGTCGAGCGAGGCGGGAACCCGCATTCCGATGGCCAGCAGCAACCAGATCGCGCCCAGTATCGCGCAAAAGCCGAATACCGCCGCCGCGCCAAAGTGCTGCGACAGCCAGCCACCAGCGGCCGCGCCGCAAAAAGTACCGATGAACTGTATGGCGCCGTATACGCCAATGGCAGTGCCCTTCGCGCCGATCGGGGCTAGCCGCGAAATCAGCGAGGGCAGCGTAGCCTCCAGCAGATTGAACGCGGTGAAAAACACCAGCAGCCCCGCCACGATCGGCAGCAGGCCGCCACCGCTCAGCGCCAGCAACACAGTGCCTGCGATCAGCACCGCTACCGCGCCCAGGAACACCGGTTTCTGCAAGCCGCCACGTTCCATCATCAACATCGGCGGCACCATCAGCGCCACGGAGCCCAGCATCACGGGAAGATAGATCCGCCAATGCTCGCCGGACGGCATATGCGCTTGTAGCGAGAACGGCACCACCACGAACAGACCCATGAGTACCGCGTGCAACGAGAAGATTCCGTAGTTCAGGCGCATCAGCTGCGAATCGCGCAATACGGTACGCACCGGCACAAGTGGGGTCGCAGCGTTTCGGGCGATCACGGGCGGATCGGGAATGACAAACCTCACAACCAGCATCGCAACCAGCGCGAGGATGCCGGTCATGGCAAATATTCCCGGCACGCCGATGACGTCGTCGAGCAGCGGACCGGCCACCATCGACAGCGCGAAAGTGCCGCCGATGGTCATGCCAATGATCGCCATGGCCTTGGTACGCTGCTCGTCGCGGGTGAGGTCCGCCGTCAACGCAATCAAGGCCGCCGAGATTGCACCCGCGCCCTGGATCACTCGGCCCAGTATCACCAGGGAAATATCGCTTGCAGCGGCCGCGACGAAGCTGCCGAAGGCAAATATCGCCAGCCCGAAATAGATCGTGCGCTTGCGTCCCCAGCGGTCCGACAGCCAGCCGAAAGGGACCTGCAAGCAGGCCTGCGTCAACCCATAGGCGCCGAGCGCAATGCCGACCATGGTGTGGCTGTGGCCACCGCCCAGGCGCTGTGCGTACAGTGCGAACACCGGGAGGATGATGAACATACCCAGCATGCGCAGACCGAAAATGCCGGCCAAACCGACACTTGCGCGCAACTCCTGAGGCGTCATGCGCTGTGGGAAAGACATGCAGGGAATGGAGCCAAACGCGGCTTGGGAATTGCTTCTGAAGTGCAGTATATTAGCAGGTCGACCCGGCAATTTTCCAGCAAGCAGCCTCAATCTTCCAGCGAGCATTCCCAGCGAATGGACTTCATCCGCATACGCGGCGCACGTACTCACAACCTCAAGAACGTCAACCTCGATCTGCCGCGCAACAAGTTCGTCGTTGTGACGGGATTGTCCGGCTCCGGCAAGTCTTCGCTCGCATTCGACACGCTTTACGCCGAAGGCCAGCGCCGCTACGTGGAATCGCTGTCGGCGTACGCGCGCCAGTTCCTGCAGCTGATGGAAAAGCCCGATGTGGACCTGATCGAGGGCCTGTCACCGGCGATTGCCATCGAGCAGAAGGCGACCAGCCACAATCCGCGCTCGACCGTGGGCACGGTGACGGAGATCCACGACTACCTCCGCCTGCTGTTTGCGCGCGTGGGCGAACCGCATTGCCCCGACCACGGCATTGCGCTGTCGGCGCAAAGCGTGTCGCAGATGGTCGATCACGTTTTGCAGCTTCCCGAGGATACGCGGCTGATGATCCTGGCACCGCTTCTGGTCGGCCGCAAGGGCGAAAACCAGGAGCTGTTCGAAGACCTCCGCGCGCAAGGCTTCGTGCGCATGCGCGTGGACGGCAAGGCTTACGAAATCGAGTCCCTGCCGAAGCTGTCCAAGAACAAGAAACACACGATCGAGATCGTCGTCGACCGGATCAAAGTCCGTCCGGAGGCCAAGCAGCGGCTCGCTGAGTCCTTCGAAACCGCGTTGCGTCACGCGGACGGTCGCGCGCTTGCGGTGGAAATGGATTCCGGCAAGGAGCATCTGTTCTCGGCGCGGTTTGCCTGTCCGATATGCAGCTACTCGTTACCCGAGCTGGAACCACGGCTGTTTTCCTTCAACAATCCGATGGGCGCCTGCCCACGCTGCGATGGTCTTGGCCAGATCACGTTTTTCGATCCCAGGCGCGTGGTGGCGTTTCCGCATCTGTCGCTCGCCGCCGGCGCCATCAAGGGCTGGGACCAGCGCAACCAGTTCTATTTCCAGATGCTGACCAGTCTGGCGCAACAGTACATATTCGATGTCGATGAGGCGTTTGAGCAGTTGCCGAAGAACATCCAGGATCTGGTACTCAACGGATCAGGCAAGGAAAAGGTCCGTTTCCTGTATGTCGGGGAGCGCGGCAACAAATACCAGCGCGAGCATCCGTTTGAAGGCATCCTGCCGAACCTCGAGCGGCGCTATCGTGAGACGGATTCGGTAGCGGTTCGTGAGGAACTGGCCAAGCATCTCGCCAGCCAGCCTTGCCCAGAGTGCAGCGGCACACGGCTGCGGCGCGAAGCCCGCTATGTTTTCGTCGCCGATAAGCCGATCTACGAAATCAGCGGCATGCCGTTGAACCAGGCGCTGAAGTTCTTTCGCGAGGTCCGGCTCGACGGTTCCCGGCACGTCATCGCCGACAAGATCGTGCGCGAGATCGGCAATCGCCTGCAGTTCCTGGTGAACGTGGGCCTTGACTATCTTGCGCTGGACCGATCCGCGGACACACTTTCGGGCGGCGAAGCGCAGCGCATTCGCCTCGCATCGCAGATCGGTTCAGGCCTGACCGGGGTTATGTACGTGCTCGACGAACCTTCGATCGGACTGCACCAGCGCGATAACGACCGGCTGCTGTCGACGCTCAAGGAACTCCGCGACCTCGGCAATTCCGTGATCGTCGTCGAGCACGACCAGGACGCGATCCTCAACGCAGACTACGTGGTGGACATGGGCCCCGGCGCAGGCGAGCACGGCGGCCAGGTGATCGCGGAGGGAACTCCCGCGCAGATTTCCGCCAATTCCGCCTCACTGACCGGGCAATACATCTCCGGCCGCCGCAGCATCGCCACGCCGCGCCTGCGCAATAAGCCGCAGCCGAAGCAAATGGTGAGGCTCATCGGCGCCCGCGGCAACAATCTGAAGAGCGTCGACCTGGACCTTCCCGTCGGACTATTCGTTTGTGTAACCGGTGTCTCCGGTTCCGGAAAATCTACGCTGATCAACGACACGCTGTACTACGCGGTCGCGCAACACCTGTATCAGAGCACTGCCGAACCGGCCGAACACGACGAGATCCAGGGCCTGGATTTCTTCGACAAGGTGGTCAACGTCGACCAGAGCCCGATCGGCCGCACACCACGATCCAATCCGGCCACTTACACCGGCCTGTTCACGCCGGTACGCGACCTCTTCGCGGGGGTGCCGTTTGCGCGGGAGCGCGGCTACGGAGCTGGCCGTTTTTCATTCAACGTCAAGGGCGGCCGCTGCGAAGCCTGCCAGGGCGATGGTGTGATCAAGGTGGAGATGCACTTCCTGCCGGACATTTACGTTCCCTGCGACGTTTGCCATGGCCACCGCTACAACCGCGAGACCCTGGAAATCCAGTACAAGGGGAAGAACATCCACGAAGTCCTGGAGATGACCGTCGAGCAGGCCCACGCGTTCTTTGCTGCGGTTCCGGTCATCGCGCGCAAGCTCGATACGCTGCTCGATGTCGGCCTTGGCTACATCCGCCTGGGTCAAAGCGCGACCACCCTTTCCGGCGGCGAAGCACAGCGCGTCAAACTGGCCCTGGAGCTGTCCAAGCGCGATACCGGCAAGACCCTCTACATACTCGACGAACCGACCACCGGCCTGCATTTCCAGGATATCGAGTTGTTGCTCAAGGTACTGCAACGGCTGCGCGATCATGGCAATACGGTCGTGGTGATTGAGCACAACCTGGACGTCATCAAGACGGCCGATTGGGTAATCGATCTCGGCCCCGAAGGCGGGGATGGCGGCGGCCGCATCCTGGCCGAAGGCACGCCAGAGGACATCGCCCGCCATCCGGACAGTCATACCGGGACTTATCTCAAATTCCTGCTGGAGACCCGCAGCAAGAACAAGGCGCGGGCAGCGGTCGGCTAGCCGCAAAAAGAAAGAGCCGGACTCAAGCCCGGCTCTTTCGGTCTTCTTCGCTGCTGCCCGCTTATTTTTGAGCGGGTGCCGCTTCCTCAGCGACTTCCGGACGATCCATCAGTTCCACCAGCGCCATCGGGGCATTGTCGCCCTGGCGGAAGCCGAACTTCAGGATGCGCAAGTAGCCGCCGTTACGCTTGGCATAACGCGGTCCAAGCTCATCGAACAGCTTGGTCACCAGAGCGCGATCACGCAGTTGCGAGAACGCCAGCCTGCGGTTCGCAAGCGAAGGCTTCTTGCCCAGCGTGATGATCGGCTCCGCGACGCGGCGCAGTTCCTTGGCCTTGGGAAGCGTGGTCTTGATCACCTCGTGGCGCAGCAGCGAGTTGGTCATGTTCCGCAGCATCGCCAGGCGGTGGCTGCTGGTGCGGTTGAGTTTTCTGAGTCCGAGACGGTGGCGCATTTCCTACCCCTTTAGACCTTCTCCAGCCCAACAGGGGGCCAGTTCTCCAGTTTCATCCCCAGCGTGAGGCCGCGGGAAGCAAGCACTTCCTTGATCTCGTTGAGCGACTTGCGGCCGAGGTTCGGCGTCTTGAGGAGTTCCGTCTCGGTGCGCTGGATGAGGTCGCCGATGTAGTAGATGTTCTCGGCCTTGAGGCAGTTGGCCGAGCG
>JBKJUC010000228.1:0-4317 GCA_046590325.1 Burkholderiales bacterium
GCCAGTCGGGCCGCAGCCTGAGTGCCGCTTCGGCGGCGTTGGCCGCCGCGTCCAATCGCCCCCCGGTCGTGTGCAGGTTGTCCATTGCTGCGAGCGTGTCGATGGAATCGGGCTTGATTCGCAGCGCCTGCTCGAAATACCTTTGTGCATCGGCATGCTGCCCCGCCTGGACGAGCAGGTTCGCAAGCTTGTAGTTCGCACCGAAGTCGCCGGGCTCAAGGGCCGCAGCCTTTCGCAGTGCGGATTGCGCGTCGTCACGGCGGCCCAGTTTCAGGAGCAGGTCGGCATAGTTGCCAAGGGCACCAAAATAATCCGGACGATCACGCAGGGCGGCTTCGAGTTCTGCGGCCGCCGCCGCGAGATCGCCACTCCGCTCGAGCAGCATTGACAGGACCACACGGGCTTCGGGAAACCGGGGGTTGCTCTGCACGGCCAGTTTCAGCAAAGGCTCCGCCCGAACCAGGTCATTGCGGGAAAAGAAGTGCCGTCCCAGGTTGTAGTTCGCGTACGAATTGACAGGATCGATGCGAAGGACGGTCTCGTAAGACTTGCAGGCCAGCTCGATATCGCCGGCGGCTTCGAGGCCGATGCCCAGATTGAGATGCGCGTTGGCATTTCGCGGCGCGGCTTCCACCGCGCGGCGGTAATGTTCACAGGCAGCCTGCAGATTGCCGGCTTGTTCCGCGCGGTTGCCTTCGGCGATGAATTCATTGGCGAGGGCAGCGGGCGTCTTGCTGGCGGCCGACGCCGTGGCTGGCGGCGGCTTGTCGCCGCCCAGGATTTTCAGGAGTTTTCCGAGCATCGATGAGGGTCGGGCACGATGCGCAAGAGGCATCGCGGACAGTACCGTCGGGAAAGCATGGCGGATTATACCGGGCTTCCCCACGCGCCTTTCCCAGGCAGCGCGCAGCGGAACGCAGCATGGCCGGATTAGTCCAAGAGGAAAATTCATTCTGATACCATCGGCGGCCCATGGCCTGGTGACGTGGGAGCGCCTGGTAGCGTGGGACCAGAACAAACAAGGAGGAGAGACCAATGAAAGGCGTGGTGTTCAACGGCGATCGCAAGCTTCAAATCCTCGATTTTCCCGACCCGACCCCGGGTCCCGGCGAAGTGGTGCTGGAGATCAAGGCTTCCGGAATGTGTGGCAGTGACCTCAAGTTCTATCGAGCCGTCGGCGGGGCTTCCTCGCTCGGCCTTGGCAAAATCAGCGGCCCGTTGATTGCGGGACATGAGCCTTGCGGCGTCGTGGCCGCGGTCGGTCCCGGGGTCGCGGAGAACCAGGCAAAGGTGGGCATGCGGGTCATGCAACACCATTACCGCGGCTGTGGCGTTTGCGAGCACTGCAGCACCGGCTGGATGCAACTGTGCGTGGAAGGCGTGCAAGAGGTGTATGGAGCAACAGGCCACGGCGCCCACGCGCGCTACATGAAGTGCCCGGCGCGCACCGTGGTGCCGCTTCCGGAACAACTCTCGTTCGAGGCCGGCGCGGCAATCTCGTGCGGAACCGGCACGGCCTGGGCCGCGTTGCATCGGCTCGACCTCTCCGGAGACCAGACCATCGCAATTTTCGGCCAGGGCCCGGTGGGACTTTCGGCAACCCTGCTGGCTTCGGAAATGGGGGCCCGCGTGATCGCCCTCGATACGAACGAGGAACGCCTGGCGCGTGCCAAGGAGTTCGGTGCCGACGAACTCCTGAATCCGGCGAAAACCGAAAACGTCGTGCAGGCGATACGCGACCTGACCCACGGTCGCGGGGCGCATGCGTCGCTGGACGCATCGTCGTCGCCGAAGGCGCGCGCCGACGCCGTCAAGTGCGTGCGTACCTGGGGCAAGGCCTGCTTCGTCGGCGAAGGCGATACCGTGACGCTGGATGTCAGCAACGACATGCTGCGCCGGCAGGTCACGATCATCGGCTCGTGGACCTTCTCGACTATTGGCCAGGCGGACTGTGCCCGCTATGTCGCTGATCGAGAAATCGACATCGATCGACTGTTCACCGAACGCTGGAAGCTGGACCAGGCCGAGGAAGCCTACAAGCTGTTCGACAAGCAGACTTCAGGCAAGGGTGTCATCCTGCCGTCGTAGTTCACCGCGCGCATCGATCGGCGAGCTTGCGGGCAATGGCAATTTGCAGCGCACCAAAACGGCGACCGGATCCCCGCAGCGAAAGGGGCGTCGCCGGTTGCGAAGTCTGCATTGACGAATTGCACATTCCAGCCAACACTGGGCTTTCCGGAGACTGGCAGGAATCGGCTGGCAGGAATCGGCTGGCAGGAATCGGCCAGCGATGACCCCACCCGCAATAGTGCATGCCACATTAGCGTCCGACCAACTAGGAGGATCAACCATGGCTGACAGGAAAACATCGCTCCCCAAACGTCGCGGATTCATCAAGGCCGCAGGCGCGCTTGGCGCCGCGACGGGGCTGGGCTTTCCGTTCATTTCCAGTGCGCAGAACAAGCCGATCCGGGTCGGCGTGCCGACCATACTGTCGGGCCGAGTCGCGCAATTGGGCATCTCGTCCCGCAATGCCATCCAGATGGAGGTCGAGAAATTCAACGCTGCGGGTGGCCTCGGGGGTCGCAGAATCGAGATCATCACGCGCGATTCCAAGGGCAAGCCGGACGAGGCGGCCAACAACACCCGGCACCTCATCAACAGCGAGGGTTGCGAGATCATCATTGACGCCGAAGCTTCCTCCGGCGCGTTCGCGGTGCAGGAAGTCATTCGCGAGCTCAAGGTGCTGTGCATCCACACCAATTCGGAAACTTCGTCGCTGTCTGCCGATCCCAAGATTCGCGTTCCCACCGCCTTCCGCGTGGCCCGGCAGGGAATCCACGATGCGATCGTCAGCGCCGCTTATGCGGGCAACGTGGCCAAGGCAAAGGGACTGAAGACCTGGATGAGCTGCTCTCCGGACTACGCATATGGACGCGACAATACTTCGCTGTTCCTGGAATACCTGAAGCGTTTCCATCCCGAAGTCGAACTGGTGGGTGAAACGTGGCCGAAGCTGTTCCAGGCCGACTACACCGAAAACGTCACCAAGATCCTGCAGACAAAGCCACAGGCGCTGTATTCCGCCCTGTGGGCCGGCGATTTGGTGTCATTCATAGATCAGTCCGCGATCTACAACCTGTTCTCGCAAACGACGCTGTTCGCGATCAACATGGCCGATTACACGACACTGACGGCCGTGAAGAATCTTCCCGCCGGCATCCATTCGGCCACGCGCTATCTCAAGACCTTCCCCGCGAATGCGGAGAACGCAGCCTGGGGGGAGTCCTACAAGGTGAAGCACGGCGACTACCCGACCAACTGGTCCTGGGAAAACGCGCTGGCCGTCAGCTTCCTGACGACGGCAATGAAAAAGACCAATTCGACGGATTCCACGAAACTCGCCGATGCGATGCGCGGCATGAAAGTCAAATCTCCCTTCGGTGCGGACGGGATGGTGACGATGCGCGCGGAAGACCAGACCACGATCGGTTATGCGCTGGGCTGGGGCATGACCATCCCCAGGGACCCCTGGGTACCAAGCGTGACGCCGGGAGACTGGAAGGCGATCCTCGAACACGAGGCGGAGTGGAAAAAGAAAATGGGTTACGCGTAAGCGAAGCCCGATGTAAAACGGTACCGCAGCGCCCGACGCGCTGCGGTGCCTGCCGATCGCATTACTTTCCCGAGGCGGCTCTTGGATTTCCAGGCACTTCTTTCGTGTTTTTCATCGGTCTCCTGCGTGGTTACGCAGACGACCGGTGGACTGATCAGCGGCATGCTCCTGTTCCTGGTGGCCGCCGGCCTGTCATTGATATTCGGCACCCTCAAGGTGGTGAACTTCATGCACGGGTCGCTGTACATGCTGGGAGCGTACTTCGCTTATTCGATCTACGTCGCGACCGGAAGTTATGCGCTTGCCGTGATCGGCGCAGCCCTCGGTGTCGGCCTGTTCGGCCTGATCTTCGAACGCCTGTTCATGAGCCACGTGTACAACACCGACGTCTTGATGCAGTTGCTGGTCTGCTACGGATTCATCCTGATCCTCGATGACGCGGTAAAAATCATCTGGGGCGCTGAATTCCTTTCCATGGGCATGCCCGCCGCCTTCCAGCGGCCCCCGATCATGCTCGCCGGCGGCGTGCTGCCGGTGTTCTACCTGTTCCTGATCTGCATAACGCTTGCGGTCGCGCTGGCGCTGGGTCTGTTCATCACAAGGACGCGCGCTGGCAAGATCGTGCGGGCCGCAGCGGTGAATCCGACCATGACCTCGGCCCTCGGCATCAATACCGCGCTGGTTTTTGGCGGAGTGTTCGC
>JBKJUC010000254.1:0-11399 GCA_046590325.1 Burkholderiales bacterium
CCCCTGCCCGCTGCGCGCGCGCCGCAACAGTGCAGCGCAGATCGCGCCGAAAGCATGCGTGCCCGCGAGGACATCAGCGGCCTGCAGGTAGGAAACCCGCGGCTGCGCGTCCCCGCCGCGGTCCAGATCCATCATGCCGGAGATCGCATTGATCAGATGCGCGTAGGCCTGCATTGAACTCAGTGGGCCGGTCTGGCCGAAACCGGAAATCGAGCAAACCACCAGCTCCGGAAACTCTGCGCGCAGCGCCTTCGCGTCCAGGCCGTAGCGGGTCATTACGCCAGGCGAGAAATTCTCCACCACGACATCGGCGGCGCGCGCGTCATCAAGATCGAGCGCCCCGGCGAAGGCGACGAGATTCGCTATACCACCTTGCAGCTCGACCCCGGTCGCAGTGACCAGAGCAGCTATTACGCGCGCCTGAATACCGGCAAGGAAGGTATCGCGATCGACTTGTCGCGTCCGCGGGCGCGCGAACTCGTGTTCGACCTGGCGCGCGCCGCTGATGTCGTGGTGGAGAACTTCTCGCCCGGCGTAATGACCCGCTACGGCCTGGACGCGAAGGCGCTGCGCGCGGAGTTTCCGGAACTGGTGGTTTGCTCGATTTCGGGTTTCGGCCAGACCGGCCCGCTTGCCTCCATGCAGGCTTACGCGCATCTGATCAACGCGATCTCGGGGATGATGGATCTGGACCGCGGCGGGGAAGCGCAACCGCGGGTTTCCTACCTGCAGGCCGCCGATGTCCTCGCGGGCACGCATGCTTTCGGTGCCATCTGCGCCGCGCTGTTGCGGCGCGCGCGCAGCGGGCAGGGGGCGACGCTCGATATCTCGATGCTCGAATGCCTGATCGCCGCCGACGACATTACTTTCGGCGCCATCCTCAACGGCGCGCCGGTCGAGCGCCAGCCGCGCGTGGGCATGATGGTGCACGCCTTCGGCGAGCGCCACATCGCGCTGCAGACCGCGGGTGCGCCGCACCTTTGGTCGCGGCTGGTCGCGCTGGTCGGCAAGCCGGAGCTGGCGGATGATCCGCGCTTCGCCACGCCGCAGGCGCGGCGCGAGAACTGGGGTGCACTGCAACAGGTGTATCGCGAATGGTTGGGCCGCTACCGCAGCGCGGACGAAGCCATCGCGGCGCTCTCTGCGGCACGCGTGCCCGTGGTGCCCATGCTGTCGCCGGAAGAAGTCATCGACCATCCGCAACTGGCCTCGCGTCAGGCGTTTCCGCAGATCCCGCATCCGGGCTGCGGCAACATACGCGTTACCGCCACGCCATTCTTCGTCGACGGACAGCCCACGCACCCGCGTGCCGCCGCACCTTACCTGATCGGCGAGCACACGCGCGACGTATTGGGCGGCCTGCTTGGCTATGAGGATGAGCACATCGAAAAGTTGCGCGAGCTTGGCGTCATTGAAATTCCCGCGCGAACGGAGTAATTCACCGCGCCCTTATTGGCGGGCCATTTTTTCTGCAGGAGGAATCAATGTCACAAGTGAATCGATTGCATGCACTGGCGCTCACGGCGGCGCTGGCCATGACCCTGGGCATGATGCACGCCCACGCCGAGAACGATGTCGCGCCAACCAACGACCTGCCCAATCCCTATCGCAGCATCGCGCCTTGGGTGCAATTGCCCGAAGGCAGAACCTGGGGCGCGCTGAATGCAGTCGCGATCGACAACGACGGCGAATCCGTCTGGGTGGCGAGCCGGTGCGGCGCCAATCCCGATATCCCGCCCGGCGCGTCCCCGTTTACCTACGACAGTTGCGCCGGATCGAAGGTCGCGCCGGTCATGAAGTTCGATTCGACCGGCAGGCTGCTGCGCAGCTTTGGCGCCGGCATGTTCGTTTTTCCGCACAAGATTTACGTGGATCGCGACAACAACGTCTGGGTGGTCGACGAGCGCAGCCCGAACGAGCGCGAACGCGGACTGTATCCGGACGCAGCCCTGAAGGGCCATGTCGTCGTCAAGTTCAGCCCGCAAGGCAAAGTGCTGCTCACCATCGGTACGCCGGGCACGGCCGGCAATCCGCCCGGCGCCCTGACCGAACCGACCAGCATCGTCATCGCCCCAAACGGCGATCTCTTTATCGCCGAAGGCCACAGCGGGCAGTACGACGGTGCACCGCCGGACTCGGTCGCGCGCATCTCGAAGTTCACCCGTGACGGCAAATTCATCATGTCCTTCGGCACGTTCGGCAGCGGACACGGTGAATTCAGTACCCCGCACGACCTCGCCATGGATGCGCAGGGCCGGCTCTATGTTGCCGACCGCGGCAACATGCGCATCCAGATCTTCGACCAGGACGGAAACTATCTGGACGAGTGGGAGCAGTTCAGCCGCCCGAGCGGCTTGTACATTCGCGACGGCCTGCTCTACGTGGCCGACTCCGAATCCAACGGTGCACCGTTCTCGGCCCACCCGGGCTGGAAACGCGGCATTCGCGTTGGCCGTGTCAGCGATGGCAAGGTGCTCTACTTCATTCCCGATCCGGGGGACATGAAGGGCACCAGCGCGGCCGAAGGCGTGGCGGTGGATGCAAAAGGCAATGTATACGGCGGCGAGGTGGGCCCACGGCAACTGGTGAAGCACGTCAGGCAGTAGGGTCAAGGGCAGGCCGCGAACCTTCGCTGGTGCCATCAGGCAAAAACAGGACTCAAATTGTCGTTGTGCGACTGGCTATTGCTGGTTTTCAGGATGCGTTTTACGGCGAATAGTTGAACTTGTACTCGCCAATGACTCGCATCCAGCCCGGAGCAGGCCCAGCCAGGGCACGGTCATCGCCTCCCTTTGATTTAAATCAAAGCGACCAGCGAGTCTCACCGCAATACTTCAACTATCGGCAATTCAAACTGTCGCCGCTTGTGCTCTGCGTCCCGGGGGATCAATGATGGAAACGGCCCAAAATCCGAAGCAAAACCATCTTCTTGCCGCGTTGCCCGCCGCCGAGTTCGAGCGACTTTTGCCCCATCTGGAGTTGGTTCAAATGCCCCTCGGCCAAGTCCTTTACGAGTCGGGCGGCCGCCTGCAGCACGTCTATTTCCCCACCACGTCCATTGTCTCCTTGATCTACGTGCTCGAGGACGGGGCCTCGGCGGAGATCGCGGTGGTCGGTAACGAAGGCATTCTCGGTATTTCACTTTTCATGGGCGGCGAAACCACGCCCAGCATGGCGGTGGTCCAGAGCGCAGGCTTCGGCTACCGCGTGAAATCGCAACTGCTGAAGGACGAATTCAACCGCAACGGGCCTGTGCTGCACCTCTTGCTGCGCTACACCCAGGCGTTGATAACGCAGATGACGCAGACCGCCGTCTGCAACCGGCACCATTCGGTCGAGCAGCAACTATGCCGTTGGCTGCTGTTGAGCCTCGACCGGCTGTCGTCGAACAAGCTGTCCATGACGCAGGAGCTGATCGCGAACATGCTTGGAGTGCGCCGCGAAGGGGTGACCGAGGCCGCCGGCAAACTGCAGCGCGCAGGATTGATCCACTACACTCGCGGCAGCATCGAAGTGCTCGACCGGCCTGGCTTGGAAAGGGCGGTCTGCGAGTGCTACGGTGTGGTCAAAAAGGAAGTCGACCGCCTGCTCGCGGACATTCCCCGAATCGATCAGATCCAATCGGACAAGACTGGATATCGCACGATCCCTACCATCTCCCCCTCGATGTAAAGCGCAGCGCGGGACGATGGGGTCAATTTACCCCCCCTCCATTTGAACGGAAATCCGCAACTGAATACTGGAACGAGTCCTTCGGCCCTGTTCCATCGCGGAAACTCTTTTCGGCTGCCAGTGCACAACATCCTGCAGCGCGACGAACTGATTCGTCAGCTTGAACAACAAGGCTGCGTCCTTCTGCGGCACGGCGGACGGCACGACATCTAGGTACTTACGATATCTCGAAAGGTATAAATCCGGCATGTCCTTACGCATGTCGAGTACGATCGCGGCGCAGCCCCCCCCGGGGATCAGCCTTGGGATCAGCCCTGTAAAACTGCTGAACTCCACTTGTTCAACGGCGGCAGAGCCTCTTCTCCCTTGCAGATCAAACACCTCCGCGAACGCCCGAGAGCCGCAGGCGCGAAACCCGCCCACGAGCAGGCCGTTCTCAAGGCTTCGGCGGATTAGGCACTATTCCTGCCCGGCTGCAGCAAAAGCCGGGAAACCAATGTCAGAATCTGTCGTCTATAGCAATTGACCAGCCTTTCCCCCCAAGCCGCCACTCCTTTGAGGCGGCGAGATGGAGCGCACATGAAACGAAATCTGCTTTGGCTACTCTTTGCCCTGTCGACGGGCGTACAAGGCGCTACTCTCGACGCGGGGCTCTATCCCCCGGAGTTAAAGCCGCTACCGGAAGAAGCCCAGGCGGCACAGCTGACCGCGGAACTGCTGGCCCGGTACCACTACCAGGCGATGCCAGTCGACAGCGCTTTATCACAGAAAATATTTGACCAGTACTTGAAATCGCTTGATCCAGAGAAGCTCTTTTTTGTTCAATCTGACATCAGCCAATTGTCTGCCGATCGCACCAGGCTCGGCGCGGCGATCCTCAAGAAAGACCTCAGCGCTCCGTTCGCCATTTTCAACCTGTATCAGCAGCGTGCGGTCGAGCGCTTCGCTTACGCGCGCACCCTGCTCAAGAAGGGGTTTGATTTTCAGAAGGACGAAAGCTATCAGGTCTCACGCGAAAAGGAAGCCTGGCCGGCGACCGAAGCGGAAGTGAGCGAGTTGTGGCGCAAGCGGGTCAAGAGCGATTGGCTGCGGCTCAAGCTTGCGGGGAAGGACGACAAGAGCACCTTCGAAATTCTCGACAAGCGCTATGACAGTTATCTCAAGCGCATTGGCCGGGTGAAAGGCGCGGACGCCTTTCAGACGTACATGAATGCCTACACCATGGCCATCGACCCGCACACCAACTATATGGCCCCACGGGCAGCGGAGGATTTCGACATCTCGATGAGGCTATCCCTGGTGGGTATCGGCGCAGCGCTCGCGGAGGTCGATGAGCGGGTCGCGATACGAGAACTGGTGCCTGGGGGGCCGGCCATCCTCTCCGGGCAACTGAGCTCCGGAGACCGCATCCTCGGCGTGGCTCAAGGGGAGGCTGGCGTGATGATCGACGTCATCGGTTGGCGCCTTGACGACGTCGTGGCGCTGATTCGGGGTCCGGCCGACACGCAGGTCGTGCTCGATATTCTCCCGGCGGACGCCGGTCCCGATGGCAAACACAAACTGGTTTCTCTCATCCGGAAAAAGATCAATCTGGAGGAGCAGGCGGCCAAAGCTTCCGTCCACTCCATTGTTGACGGTGGGGCCACCCGCCGCGTCGGTGTAATAACCCTGCCTTCCTTCTATGAAGATGCGGCAGCCAGACAGAAAGGCACCGAGGGTTTCAAGAGCGCAACTCGCGATGTGGCCCGCCTGCTGGACGGGCTAAAAAGAGAAAAGGTCGACAGCGTGTTGATCGACTTGCGCAACAACGGCGGCGGTTCTTTGACGGAATCGATCGACCTCACCGGTCTGTTCATCGACCAGGGGCCGGTGGTGCAACAGCGCAACGCAGAAGGTCAGATTTCCGTGGAGAGCGATACCCAGGCCGGTGTGGCCTGGGATGGCCCCCTGGCCGTTCTGATCAACCGCAGTTCGGCATCGGCATCGGAGATTTTTGCCGCCGCCATTCAGGATTATGGCCGGGGCCTGATCATCGGCGAGCCGAGTTTTGGCAAAGGTACGGTGCAATCCGTGATCGGCCTCGATCAATTCGCCAAAAAAAGCAAGGCGCAATTAGGAAATCTCAAGCTGACCATTGCCCAGTTTTTTCGCATCAATGGCGATACCACACAACTGCGCGGCGTGACGCCGGATATTCCCCTGCCTTCGCTTTCCGATGCCGAGAGCTTCGGTGAGTCCAGTTTCGACAATGCCCTTCCCTCGACGCAGGTCAAGGCAGCGAACTATTCGCGGGCCGGTGACTTGAAGGGCTTGTTGCCTGTTCTGCTGGCCCTGCACGACGCGCGGGTGAAAAACTACCAGGACTTCCAGTACCTTCAGGAAGACGTCGCCGAAGCCAAGGCGCGGCGCAAAAAGAACCTGACCTCGCTGAACGAGGCGCAACGGCGCAAGGAACTGGCAGCCGACGAAGCACGACTGATGTCTCGTGAATCAGGCAAAGGCGCCGATAACGCCAGCAATGACGGCAAGGCGCGTGCGTCGGAAAAAGGCGCCGCGCTCGGGGACGATGGCCTGCAGCCTGGCGAACGCAAACTGGCCAATGAACTGGCGGCCGAAAAGGCGAGGAAGGATGCGAAGGACATTCTGCTCGACGAAGCCGTCAATATCCTTGGCGACGAAGTCGCAGTGATGCAGACCGGCAGCGGGCTCACAGCGGGTATTCAGCGAGCGCCCGTTTTGAAGATCGAATAGATAGCGCGCTCGATTCAACGGGCTTCACCTGAACCTCGCTGGTCGTGGGACGGTGTAGCATCCGCTCCCATGCAGATCGAACAACTCCGCGAACGCCTGAGAGCCGCGGGCGCGAAACCCGCCCACGAGCAGGCCGTTCTGAAGGCTTGGGTAAAGGCATTGCCGCTGGATAGCGGCCGACAACGGCCGGAGAATTTTCTTCCCCTTCCACTGCGCAACGCGCTGCCCGAACTGGCGAACGAGCTGGCGTCGATCGCGCGCCTGCGCTCCACGCATCCTGGCGGGGACGGTTCGGCGCGGCTGCTGGTCGACCTGGCCGATGGGCAGACGGTGGAAAGCGTGCTGCTGCCGCGCGACGCGATGTGCGTGTCGACCCAGGTCGGATGCGCGGTGGGGTGCGTCTTCTGCATGACCGGCCGGGACGGGCTCAAACGTCATCTCGGTAGCGCCGAAATCGTGGCGCAGGTGGTACTCGCCCGATCGCTGCGCCCGGTGAAGAAAGTCCAGTTCATGGGCATGGGCGAGCCGGCCCACAACTTCGACAACGTACTCGAGGCGATCGATCTGCTGGGAACGGCGGGCGGGATCGGGCACAAGAACCTGGTGTTCTCGACGGTCGGCGACCCGCGGGTGTTCGACCGGCTGCCGCGGGAGAAGGTGAAGCCGGCGCTGGCGCTGTCGTTGCACACGACCAAAGCTGACTTGCGCGCGGAGCTGCTGCCGCGCGCGCCGCGCATCGATCCCGCAGAACTAGTGGACCTCGGCGAGCGCTACGCGCGGGCGACGAACTACCCGATCCAGTACCAGTGGACGTTGCTCGAAGGCATCAACGACGGCGACGACGAACTGGAACGCATTGCCGAACTCCTCCACGGGAAGTACGCAGTGATGAACTTCATTCCCTGGAACGCAATTTCCGGCCTGGCATTCAGGCGCCCCTCACGGGAGCGCGCTCAGACAATGGTGCGATCCCTTCTCCAGCGCGGCATCCTGGCGACGCTGCGTGATTCGGCCGGGCAGGATGTGGAAGGCGGATGCGGACAGCTCCGGGCACGCGTGGCCGCCTAGGTGATGTCCCCTGACGGGTCTGGCTCGCATAAATTCGTCTTGGGAGTATCTCGGTACATTATGCACACTGCAGGCCTGACTCCCAATTTTGTTACCGGCCCGGCGCCGCCGTGCGCCAGCGCACGCGACGGCCGAAGAGCGACGCCGGGTCTGTAATAGCATCGTGCCTGTTGCCCGGTTTACATCTTGCCGCGTTTGCTTTCGGCTTTTTTCTCGCACGCTTCTTTTTCAGCGCCAGTCATGGCGGCGCACTTCTTCAGCGCCGCGGAATAGGCGTTTTTGACATCCGCCGGCGAGCTTTCCTTATCGCCTGCGACGCTGGCCGGCTTGTCACTCGGGCTCACTGGCGTGTCCGAATTGGTGGACTTGTCCGGAGTCATGCCATTATCGGCCGTGCCTGCCTGTGTGTCCGCTTGTGTGGACTTGTCCGTGGTCATGCCAGTATCGGCCGGGGCTGCCTGTGTGTCCGACTTCGCTGCCGCAGGAGCAGCCTCCTTTTCCGGGTACTTTGGATCGGCCGCGATAACCGCCGTGCTGCTTAACGCCAGGCCAAAGGCGCAGGCGGTCAATTTGATGAGCAACTTGTTCATGAAGGTCCTTTCGATAGGTTGCGAACGGTCCGGGAAATCGTCCATGAGAAATTGAATTGCGCCTGATCTTTGCTGCGCCTGACCATTAGCTCTTGGGGAGCCCGACCACCAACAACGGTAGCCTGAACCGGGGGCAACGTCTGTTCGCCATCACACGTATGGGACGGACGACCTGGCCGTTAAGGAGGGACCGAGGGGGTCAGGACCGCCCCCCGGTTTTATGATGCCGTACGATTGATACAATGAACAAAGCCTGACCCGCTGGATTCGTGACCCGCTAAATTCGCATGGATAACTTGCAGGATCTGCAGTCCCTCGGCTTCAGCTTGCCCAGCCCGGCTTATCTTTTCGGAGCCGTAGTGTTCGGCATCATCGGCTTCGCTGCGTGGCGCTACGGCAAGAAAGTCGGGCGCAAGTGGACCAAGTGGTTCGGCGTTGCGCTGATGTTCTACCCGTATGCGATATCGCAGACCTGGCTGCTTTATGTCGTCGGCGCGGCGCTGTGCGCCGGATTGTTTTTCGATCCTGCGCGAGCGAGCAAGGCCGACTGACGCCGCTGCATCGGCGATCAACAACGACCCGCGGCAACGTCTACACGCCGCGTCCCCTGCGCCCGGTCATTGCCAACGCGTATTTATTTTTTCGGGGTAGCCGCCCACGCCGTGCAGTAGCCTTGGGGTGAGACTTCCGTGTCGCCGGGGTAGATCTTGCAGCCGCCCAACGCCTTGGCGGACTTTCCCGGAACGAATTGAACACAGCCGCTGCATTGTTTGTCGCCCTCGGGTTTGTCCTGGTACTTGAACGCGGTGCGCATTGCCGCGTTTTTTGCGGCGTAGGTTCTGCCGCTGATCACCATGACCGGAATAACGGCCAGGGCCGCGCCGCCCAGCTTGAGCATTCGGCGGCGTGCCGATTTGATTTCGCCTTCCATTTCCTTCTCCTTCAAAATCTGGTTGAGCCTCGCAAGGCGGAATCAGGCCGGATCCGGGTCGGATGTCCATTTCCTTTAACGCGCAAGGGATCGACCGCGATGACGGAGGGACGCGATCGGCGGGGCCGATCGGGTCAGGCCTGCCCTCCAGTTTTGCACTTTGAGCGGCTCATAAATTGAAGCCCCCGGCTTTGCCGGGGGGATACTTACTTCATCGAGGTTTTGTCGTGGACGGCCATGTAGGCGTCGATCTCGACCATTGAGACCGTGCCGTCCTTGTCCGTGTCCATGGCCTTGAAGTTCTTGCCGATGCCGCGCATGCCCTTGGCTTCCTTCGGCGTCAGGGTGCCGTTGTGGTCCTTGTCGGCTTTCTCGAAGGCGGCAGCCCGCTTGTCGTGCATGCCTTTGCCCATTGCATTGTCTTCGTGCATCGGGTTGGTCATTTCCTTCTGATCCTTCGGTTCGGCGGCGGGGGACGTGGCGCCCGCCTTTTCGTCCGCGGTGACATTCTGGGCCAGGGCGGCGGTTGCCGAGCCGGCGAACAGTCCTGCTACCAGCAATGAAATGAGAGTGCGCTTCATGGTGAGGGTCCTTTGAGTGAAGAGGTTGGTTCGCGGTCGCTTGCCCTGGTCAGGGCGTTCGATTGGGACGTTGCCGCGTCGATTCAGAAACTGCCGCGGCTGCGCACGCTGCGCGGTCAGCCGAGGCCGGTAAATCGCATACCCGACGACACGTTTACGCTGATCAGGGCGTGGCGTATGTTCGTCAACACACACACACCGGGGGATGTTTGCAGCGGCCAGGCCATCGGCAGCGTGAGGGACCGATTTGGTCAGGCCTGCATAAATGCATATTGAAAGTATCTCGGTACATTATGCACACTGCAGGCCTGACCCCCAGTTTTGCAGTTTTGAATGGTGCTGCTGTTCCACGGTGTGGGTCCTGGTCACGGCACACCACCCGTTGTCGTTTCTGGACGGCACTACCGATGCCCAATCCAAACGATTGCCGGTGTGAATTTTTTGCAGGACTCTGTTGTCCGAACCTCAAAGCTGGTAAATCCTCTTGGGGATCTTTGGTGTAGCGCTGACTCGGTCCCGGACCGTACATGGCGCCGTCCGGGACAAAAGGAGATAAAAATGAAGGCCTTTGGATATTTTCGTACTTTGCTCCTGCGCTTTCTCGGCGCGTTGTTGCCGGCCCTCCTGCTGTCGGCTTGCGGCGGTGGCGGAGGAGGAAACGGGGGCATGGGCACGGTGGGGGTATCCCTTACCGATGCCCCGGCCTGCGGCTATGACGAGGTCAATGTCACGGTCCGCAAGGTCCGCATCCATCGAAGTTCCGCTGTACCGGATACGGCGGACGGATGGGCCGACATCAATCTGAATCCGCCCCGCAAGATCAATCTGCTCGATCTCAATAACGGCATCCTCGAAAGCCTGGGTGAAACATCCCTCTCTGCCGGCCAATACACCCAGGTCAGGCTGGTGCTCGTTGCGAACAGCGGCGGCACGTCCGCCAATTCCGTCGTGCTTTCAAGCGCACCCGGAGTGGAGGTTCCTGTCGACACACCGAGCGCAGTGCAATCCGGCATCAAGCTGGTCCACGCTTTCGTTGTGCGGGGTAACGAGCGTACCGACCTCGTGCTGGATTTCGATGCGTGTAAATCGATCGTCAAGCGTGGCAACGGAACCTATCTGTTGAAGCCGGTGATCCAGGTCCTCCCCGATGCCTTGACTGGCATCCAGGGGTTCATTGATCCTGCGCTGCTCGCTTCCGGCGTCGTGGTTTCGGCGCAGCAGAATGGCGAAATCATCCGTAGCACTGTTCCCGGTTCGCCATCCGGGCGATTTTTCCTGACGCGCCTCAACACCGGTTCCTACGACCTGGTGATCACGGCCGATGGCCGTGCAACCGCAATGATTACGTCTGTGCCCATCGCGAACTCGTCTTTCATTGCGGTCGTGAGTACGGATTTGCAGCCCATTACCCTGCCGGCTTCCGTAACCCATACGGTGTCCGGGAACGTCACGCTGAATCCCGCGAGTACGACCGATACCGTCGGGTTCGTAGCGGCAAAGCAGACGTTCGGCGGGGCGACGGTGACGGTGAAGTCGGTGGCGGCGGAATTGATCGGCGGTGCTTATTCGCTGACCGTGCCAGCCGAAGCGCCGCTGCTCGGAACTTACGGGACCGGCGTGCCAATCTCTTTTGCGCCTGTACCGGGCGCGGCGGGACAGTACGCCATCGAAGCCTCGGCCGAAGGATATACGGCGCTGTCGGTAGCGAAAGACCTGTCCAGCGCCGATGCGACACAGAACTTCATCCTGATCCCCTGAACTCCGGCAAGCCCTTGACCGCAGCGGCGACTGGAAAGAGGGGGTCAG
>JBKJUC010000120.1:0-2536 GCA_046590325.1 Burkholderiales bacterium
TGGGTCGTGGTCGACGGCAGCACCGACGGGACAGCCGAAAGGTTGCAGGCTCTTGTCGGCTCGAATGCCGGGCTACGGGTGTTCGTGCTGCCCGAGAATCAGGGCAAAGGTGCGGCGATCCTGCATGGCCTGCGCGCAGCCGTCGCGCAAGGCTACACCCATATCCTGACGCTGGACGCCGACGGCCAGCACCCGGTCGATCGGATACCGGATTTCATGCGCGTGTCGATGGAAAATCCGAACGCGCTGGTCCTCGGCAAACCCGTGTTCGATGCGAGTGCGCCGCGGTTGCGCGTGATGGGGCGACGCGTTTCGAACTGGTGGACCGATGTAGAGACGCTTTGGGAGGGTATCGGCGACTCGTTATTCGGGCTGCGTGTCTATCCGGCGAAGCCGCTGCTGCAGATCATGGAATCCCGGCGCTGGATGCGGCGCTTCGATTTCGATGTCGAGGCCGCCGTGCGGCTGGTGTGGCGTGGCGCCAGCCCGATCAACTTGCCTGCCCGGGTTCGCTACTTCCGCCCGGAGGAAGGCGGGGTGTCGCATTTCAATTACATACGCGATAATTTGCTGCTGAGCTGGATGCATCTGCGACTGCTGGCCGGCTTTCTGTTGCGGCTGCCGCTTCTGCTGGCGCGAAAGTTTGGATTTCGGACCATCACAAGTTGAATCGAAACAGAATCAACCAATCGGCGCGACTCCCGATTTGGTGTGACACATCCGTTGCCTCCCGCGCAACCATGCCGCTCTGGATTTTGTACGCGGACACGAAGCTTCCCGCTACGACACCAGTGCGCAACACCGCGGGAACATGCTCATGAGCCAGGCATGGCTGGAGCAGCGCGAGCGCGGCAGCGTTCTGGGCGTGCGACTCATCGTCGGCATCGCCTTTCTTCTCGGCAGGACGGTCGCGCGGCTGCTTCTCTATCCGGTCTGCCTCTATTTTCTGCTGTTCTCGGTGAAATCCCGGCGCGCCTCGCGCAAGTATCTGAGCCGCGCACTCGGCCGCCCGGTGCGTGTCGCCGATCTGTTTCGCCACTATTTCACCTTCGCCACGGTCGCGCTCGACCGGTTTTTCCTGCTCAAGGAACGTAACGATCTATTCGACATCCGGATTCACGGCGAGCAGGTTCTGCAGCAGGCCCTCGACCGCGGTCAGGGTTGCCTGTTGCTGGGCGCGCACCTGGGCAGCTTCGAGGTCCTGCGTGCCGCCGGCACAGCGAATCTGATCGACGTCAGAATGGTGATGTATGAGGACAACGCGCGCATGGTCAATGCCATCGCCAAGGCCGTCAATCCCGCGCTTCCGGACCGCATCATTGCGCTGGGACGGTTCGATTCCATGTTCAAAGTGCACGAGCGGTTACTGGAGAGCGCCTGGGTCGGCATCCTCGGCGACCGCACCCTGGAGGACGGCGACCAGTTGCAGGCGTCGTTTCTGGGCGAAGCAGCCCTGTTTCCCGCCGCACCCTACCGCATGGCACTCATGCTCAAACGGCCCATCGTGTTCATGACGGGCCTGTATCGTGGCGGCAACCGCTATGAGTTGTATTTCGAACAACTCTTCGACCCGGAGGGCGTGGGCCGGACGGCGCGCGCGGCTGCCGTCGAAACGGCTCTGCAGCGCTATGTGCAGCGGCTCGAACACTATTGCCGTGACGCGCCGTTCAACTGGTTCAACTTCTACGAGTTCTGGGACGCCGGCGAGAGCAAACCCGCCGATTCCTGGGAGGTCGCACTCGGCGCGTATGCGGAACAAGCGCTCGATCCGGACAGCGACAAGTCGCGAATGGCGGCGGAGCATTCGCCTCGACCCGCCGATCGCACGCTGACGGGCAAATAGTTTGGTTCCCAGGGGAAAACACGAATAGCCATGCCAATCGTTTCCCAACGCAGTGGCAGGGACGAACGGGCGGCCTTGTTTCCGTCGGAACTGCTCACGTATTTCGACGATTCTTTCATTGCCTCGTTCGATCTGTTCGAAGAGTACAGCGCGCGCCTGACCCTGGATTTGTTCCGAACCCTTGGCCTGGAAGCGGCATGCCGGTCCGAGGCAAGCATTACCCAGGCGATAGCCCGAAGTGGACTCAAACCGGAAATGGCCACGATGCCGGTCTCCTGGATCCTGGCCATGCCCGCCGCACGCAATTGGCTCGGCATGCGGGTCGACAACGGCGGGGAACGGCATTATCGGATCGAACGGCCGCTGCCGGTGCTCAGCGCGGACGAGATCCTCGAGCGTCAGCGTGCACACGATCCACGCTGCCTGCCCAGCTTCGACATCGCAGCCCTGGCCGCGGCGCATTACCCGGCCGTCCTTAGCGGACAGACTTCCGGCGAGCAGGCCTTGTTCGGCGCGGAAGGCATCGTCCCCTGGGTCAGGAATTTCTCGAACGACAATCCGCTGTACGCCATCAGCAACAAGGTCGGCGCGATTGCCGCCGCGCACGCACTGCCCCCCGGTCCGGCCGCCATCCTGGAGATCGGCGGCGGCCTGGGCAGTGCCGCCGACACCCTGCTTGGCCATCTGCAAGGC
>JBKJUC010000145.1:0-10566 GCA_046590325.1 Burkholderiales bacterium
GCAGCGTCAGCACCACCTGCATCGAGACCCCGCTGTTGTTGGGGTGGTTCATTGTCGATTCGGGGAAGGTGGGCCTTCCGCCGTCAGGCCCACCTTCCCCGTATCGACAATGAACCACACCGACAACAGCGGGGTCTCGATGCAGGTGGTGCTGACGCTGCCGCCAACCACCACCAGGCCGCTGGGCAAGTTGTCGATGAACGGACCGGTCAGATTGGCGGGTGTGTCGTTGGTGTTGCTGAAGGTAATGGTAAGCGTCGATACCTCGCCAGCATTGATGGTGCCCGGGCTGAAGGTCTTGCTAAGAGTGGGGCGGGTGGAAGTGACCGGTATGTTGCAAACGGGGACGGTGACGGTGTTTGAATCCATCGTCACTGCACCGTTTCGCGCCAGGGTTCTACCGGACACGTTTGCGCCGGTAGTGAGGGTAATGCTCGTGAGTGCGAGAATATTGCCGACAAACGAAGTGCCTGTACCGAGAGTCGCGGAGCTGCCGACCTGCCAGAAGACGTTGCAGGGCTGACCGCCATTGATCAGCAGCACGGACGCGTTGCTCGCCGTCGTCAGGGTGCTCCCGGTCTTGAACACCCAGACCGCACTGGGGTCGCCCCCGGCGTCAAGCGTGAGCGCACCTGTCAACTGAGCTGAGGACGAAAAGCAATAGACGCCCGGCACGAGCGTCCTCCCGCCGAGATCCTGCCCGGTCAAGTCGGAATCGCACGCCTGGCTTGCCAGATCAATATACGCCGTAGTGGTGTCATTCTGAGCCTGAAGCGCCTCCGCATTGGCTGCGTGGGTCACCCCGGTCACGATCCCGGGCGGAAATCCGGTGATCGCCGAGCCCGGGCTGACACCCAGGTTTCCGGTGACGACGCTGGACCCGGTATTGGTTACCGTCGAGCCACCGAGTACCGCAAAGCGTTGCTCCGTGCCCAGTGGCGGCAGGGTCGCGGCCGCGGACGCGGCCGAAGATGCGCTGACTTGGTCCGGGGCCCGATCCCCGCAACCGGCCACAAAAGCTGCCATCAGCAATGCCATGAACCACATCAGTGGTTTGAATAACCTTCCGAATCTGAACATGTGTTTCTCCTGATCGCTGGATGCCGACAGGGATCAGCGTGCGGCTGATTCATTACGGCCGCGCTCCCTGCCTCCGGCACCGCAGGTTCTACCAGGGTTTTGGACCCGGCATTGGTCACTTTCCCCCTCCGCTGGAAAACGCTCTGTGCGATTGCGCACGTAACCTGAAAAAAACCGGCCTCGCGCCGATGACATATCCGCCTTCCGACGACGATGCTATGTTCGCTACCGCACATAGACGTGCAAGTGTGGCTTCCGGCCTGGGGCTCCCTCGTCAAAACGCCCGCCTCGCGGATCGCGCCCTGCAAGTCCCCCTTAAGGCTGCCGCCCACAGATAAATCTGAAGGGCCAAAAAAAAGACCCTCGCGGGTCCTTTTCCTTGTTGGTCCTTCTTGCCCTTGTGGGCGACTGACTGCAATCGTCAAGTTTGTCTTAACCGCGATCTTTCGTCGCGCCGTGACCGCGGCGGGTAGTCAGCCGCACATTGCATGAAAGGTTGTGCCTTAGAACCTGTATTTCACTTCCAACCCGTATTCCCGCGTCTCGTTTTCTGGTTCGAATCCGCGAATGCCAAAACCGATAGGCACGATATCCGAATCCTCAATACTCCAGTAATGCATCCAGGGACCGAATGCCCATGAACCATTCTCCGCCATCACCGAAAAGCGATACCCGTAGCCCTTGTTTTGCGAATTGATCGCATCGTTATAACTGACACCGACATCGGTGAACTGCGTTATCTGTCTTCCTCTGATGAAGTAATCGTATTCAACGGTGGTGGCGATCACCCATTTAGCGTTGACATCGATGCGTGAGGTCAACCCCAGAGGGGCGTACAAATAATGGGAATAGCGCTGATAGCCGACTGCGCCTGTGGAAGTCGCGCCTCTCAAATCATTGTAGAGATAGCGGTAGCCGATACCCGCAAAAGGCGAAAGGGAAATCCCGCTGCGCGGCAAAAAATCCCTGCCGATGACCACTCGAGTTTCGACGATCGAATCCGGAACCGAATCCGTGGTGCCGGATCCCTCGTATTTGAGCGACCCGTACGCGTATCGCCCGTCTACCTTGAAAAACAACCGACGGGCGTTGGTATGGGTATAGCTGCCGGTGACTCCGGCTTTGTTTCCCCAGATCTTTGCCCCGACACCCGGCTCCTCATAGCGGTAGTCCGAAAGTTGCGCCCCGATCTCCCAGCCGCTCCGGGTCACGACGGGATCGGCCGTTACGCTTTTTTGTGCCGCTGCCACGGGGGAAATGCCAACGAGAATTGCTGCAACGATGAGTGCTTTACGCATGTGCGCTCCTTGATTTGAGGTCCGGTGCAATCGCAAGATGCGTGGCGATCCGGGCCTGGGTGTGGCCGTGCTTAAGTGCAAAGTGGTACCACCTCAAGGTCGTGTAAGGCAGTCGACCGCGAGGCCGACCCTCACCAGCTTGAGCCGTAATTCGAAGTCCTCGCTTTAGACGAGAGTAGTTCAAGGCCGACGATCGGTCTCCAGAGCCCGCAAGATGCGTTCTCTACCCGTATCTGGAATCTTCGCCGCTTCGTCCATTGCGCTGGTCCCGTTCAGCCCCTTGAGGTTGGGATTCGCGCCATGCGTCACCAGAATCCGGATCAACTCCGCGTTTCCCGACGCGACGGCGTCGTTAAGTGGGGGGGAACCGAACCAAGGGATCGCGTTGACTTCGGCGCCCCGGGCGATCAGCAATTCGACGATATGAGGATCACCTCCGCGCACGGCTTCGTGCAGCGCTGTCGTGTGGAGCCCGGACGGGTGGACATAACCTTGATTCACCGGCGCTTTCGCGGCGAGCAGACTTTCGACTGCCGTTGTCCTGCCTCCCCTGGCAGCGTAACCGAGTACCCGGACATCGGCACGGGCACCGCCTTTGAGCAAAGCGTGCAGAACCTCGGTGCCGGGCCGATCGACCGCGTAGAGTAAAGGCAGCCAGCCGGCATTCGGGTTTTCGCCTGCGGCCAGTGCAGCGTGGACCGCGCTCTGCCCCTGTATGAGCGCCATAGCGAGCGATTCCCGGCGCCACAAGCTGGCGCTACTTTCCGTCATGCCCGTCTTCTGCCTGTTGCTCTGCCATTTATTGCATTCGAAATACACCGGTGCGCTCCAGAGATTGCAGACACCGGTTTCCATGTTCCATTGCTGGCAAAACGAAGGTTCGCCCGACTTTTTGACGTCCACGCATGCCTCGCGCGAAAGGACTTCGACACGATTGTCCGCATGCAGGTAAACGAGGTCTGCGCCGAACCTGGATGCCGCCTGAGTCAGCGCGGTCGTTGCATCATGCTTCGCCGTAACCTTGAGCCGGCCGAGCTTGACGAAGCCCTTGGCTATCAGTTGCGGCGCGGTTTCGGTGGTTACGGCTACTGTCCGCGCACGGACCGGAGCTGTTTCGGGCGGCGTTCCATATTCCGCGACGAAGTGAACACGGGGTGGCGCTGCAGTGCAGCCGCAAACAAGTATTGTCGCCAGCGGGCCGATTCCGAGTAGCCGCAATGCATTCATGCGAACAGACCTCAAACGCTTAGCGTCCTGCGAGGAAATCGACGGCCAGAGCAGCCAGCGAACGCGTGCCCTGAAGCAGTCCTGATTCGTCGATATAAAAGCGCGGCGAGTGGTTCGGCGCGGCGGCCACCATGTCCTGGTCTTTCGGCGTGATGCCGACGAAATAGAACAGGCCCGGGATTTTTTCCTGGAAGTAGGAAAAGTCCTCCGCGACCATCACACGCCTGGAGACGGCAGCGCCATCCTGGCCGCCGATGCGTTTCAAAGTCGGGATCATTTTCTCCGTCAGCGCAGCGTCGTTCACCGTGACCGGCACGGCCTTGTCGATGCGGACTTCGGCTTTCGCGTGATTCGCCTCCGCAATCGATTCCGAGATGTGCTTGATGCGGGCATGGATGTCCTGCCGCATGCCCTCGTCGAAGCTGCGGATGGTGCCGGTCATTTCCACCTTGTCCGGAATGATGTTCTTGCGGGCGCCGCCATTGATGGTGGCTACAGAGACCACTGCGGGTTCCTTCGAAACGTCGATCTGGCGAGCGACAATGTTCTGCAATCCCATGACAATCTGCGCGGAAGTCACGACGGGATCGATGCCTGACCATGGCCACGCGCCATGGGTCTGCTTGCCGTTGACCGTAATGTAGAGCCAGTCGGCGCTTGCCATCAGCGGGCCGGCGCGGTAGGTGATCATGCCGGCCGGCAGGCCCGAAATTACGTGCAGCCCGAAGATGGCATCGGGCTTCGGGTTCTCCAGCGCACCTTCCTCGACCATCAGCGGCGCGCCACCGGTTTCACCGGGGGGCGGACCTTCTTCCGCGGGCTGGAAGATGAATTTCACAGTGCCCGGCAACTGGTTCTTCACGCCTGCCAGCACTTCGGCGACGCCCATGAGAATCGCAATGTGCGCGTCATGTCCGCAGGCGTGCATCACGCCGACCTGCTGGCCCAGGTATTCCGTCTTGACCGTGGACTTGAAGGGCAGGTCGGATTCCTCGATGACGGGCAGTGCGTCCATGTCGGCGCGCAAGGCGACCACCGGGCCAGGCTTGCCGCCCTTGAGCAGGCCGATCACGCCGGTCTTCGCCACGCCGGTCTTCACCTCCATGCCGAGCTTGCGCAGGTGGTCCGCCACCAGTTGCGCGGTATTGGTTTCGCGGTTCGACAGTTCCGGATTCTGGTGTATGTGGCGCCGCCACTCGATGACCTTGCCTTCGAGGGCGCGGACGCGCTGGTCGACCGTGGCGGCGAGGTCCTGGGCTTGCGCAGGCGCGGCGATTGCGAGCAACAGGGGCAGGGCGGTCAGCAGGCGGCGCATTGAGTTCTCCTGTGGGCTGGGGTAGTCGGACACAGGTGATTAGATCACAAAGCCGAAATCCGGACGCGCTGGCAAGCGCAAGCCCGAGCCCGCATAATCACGCACTTCGCCCATCAAGATCCTGCCAATGAGATCCCTGCACATCACCGCCGCCTTCGCGCTCGCAATGGTGATCATCATCGTGAGTTCGAACATCCTCGTGCAGTATCCCCTGGGCGACTGGCTGACCTGGGGTGCCCTCACCTATCCGTTCTCGTTCCTGGTGGTGGACCTCGCGAACCGCTACCACGGCCCGCAAGCCGCCCGAAGAATCGTTTACGTGGGATTCATTTTCGCCGTGGTGCTTTCGGCCTGGCTCGCCACACCGCGGATCGCGGTGGCTTCTGGCACCGCCTTCCTGTGCGCCGAACTCCTCGACGTGACGGTCTTCAACCGGCTGCGCCGCCGGATCTGGTGGCAGCCTCCGCTGGCATCCACCCTGGCGGCCTCCGTACTGGACACCGTCATCTTCTTCTCCCTCGCGTTCGCGGGCACGGACGTGCCCTGGGTGACGCTGGCGGTAGGTGACTTCGGCGTCAAGCTGGCCATTGCCCTGTTTGCCCTGCTGCCGTTCCGCCTCGCATTGAGCTTGGTGCGCCCGGCGAACTGAGGCAGCAACGTCGCAGCCAACCGCACCATCCCGGCCTGGAGCTGGATCGTTCTCTTCGCCGGATTGCTGATGATGGGTGTCGCGCTCGCCTTGCCGGGCGCCACACCGACCGATCGGTGAAGCGACAGCCCCTGGCAACCTTCAGTCCAGCAGTCCCACCGCGGATGGTGCATCCTGTGGGTTTGCCGCCAACTCTTCGAATTCCGTCACCTTGTCGATCTCGGTGCCCATCGAAATATTGGTGATGCGCTCGAGCATGATTTCAATGACGACCGGCACCTTGAGCTCGGCCATCCACTTGTTTGCCTGCTGGATCGCGGGGTCGATCTCCTCTTGTTTCCATACCCGGATCGCCTTGCAGCCCAGGCCTTCGACAACTTTGATGTGGTCCACGCCATAGCCCTGGACCTCTGGCGAGTTGACGTTGTCGAACGCCAGCTGCACGCAATAGTCCATGTCGAATCCGCGCTGGGACTGGCGGATCAGCCCGAGGTAAGCATTGTTCACGACGATATGCAGGTACGGCAGCTTGAACTGGGCGCCGACGGCTAGTTCTTCGATCATGAACTGGAAATCGTAGTCACCGGACAGGGCGACGATCTTGCGCGTCGGATCGGCGGCGCGAACGCCGAGCGCGGCCGGCACGGTCCAGCCTAATGGGCCGGCCTGTCCGCAGTTGATCCAGTGGCGTGGCTTGTAGACGTGCAGGAACTGTGCTGCGGCAATCTGCGACAGGCCGATTGTGCTGACATAGCACGCGTCCTGGCCGAAAGCATTGTTCATGCACTGATAGACGCGCTGCGGCTTCATCGGCTTGTTTTCGTAATTGGTCTTGCGCAGATATTCGATTGAGCCTTTGCGCGCGGTGCATTGATCGGCCCAGACGCCGCGGTTCTTGAGCTTGCCGGCGGCCTTCCATTCCTGCGCGACTTGTAAGAAAAGCTCCAGCGCGGCTTTGGCGTCCGAAGTGATGCCATAGTCGGGGCTGAACACGCGCCCGATCTGCGTGGGCTCGATATCGACGTGCACGAATTTGCGGCCCTTGGTGTATACCTCTATCGATCCGGTGTGGCGATTGGCCCAGCGGTTGCCGATGCCGAGCGCAAAGTCTGACGCGAGCATCGTGGCATTGCCGTAGCGATGCGACGTTTGCAGTCCCACCATGCCGGCCATGAGCGGGTGATCGTCCGCAATCGTGCCCCAGCCCATCAGCGTGGGAATCACCGGCACGTTGGTGAGCTCGGCGAATTGGACCAGCAGGTCCGAGGCATCGGCGTTGATGATGCCGCCGCCCGCGACGATCAGCGGCCGTTCGGCATCGTTGAGCATGCCCATCGCCTTCTCGATCTGCGCGCGCGTAGCCTTCGGTTTGTACACCTGCAGCGGCTCATAGGTCTCGTCGTCGTACTCGATCTCCGCCATCTGCACGTCGAACGGCAGGTCGATCAGCACGGGTCCAGGACGACCCGAGCGCATGATATGGAACGCCTGCTGGAATGTGCGCGGAACCTGCGCAGGTTCCATCACCGTCACCGCCCATTTGCAAACCGGCTTGGCGATGGAAGCGATGTCCACCGCCTGAAAATCCTCCTTGTGCATGCGCGCGCGCGGGGCCTGGCCGGTGATGCACAGGATCGGGATCGAATCCGCTGAAGCCGAGTACAACCCCGTGATCATGTCGGTGCCCGCTGGCCCCGAGGTCCCGATACAAACCCCGATGTTCCCCGCCACTGCGCGCGTATAGCCCTCGGCCATATGTGCTGCACCCTCGACGTGGCGCGCAAGGATATGCGTGAAGCTGCCCCGGCGCCTCAGTGCGGCGTACAACGGGTTGATGGCCGCACCCGGAATGCCGAATGCCATGTCGATACCCTCGCGCTCCATCACGCGCACCGCCGCTTCGGCGGCTGTCATTTTTGCCATGGCTGCAATCCCCCCTTTGTGTTCAACAGTGAAGAACGGCCAGTCGAGCCCGGTCCGAAGCGGATCCCGGAATGATGTCCAGATCCGGGTCGTTGTGGTTGTTCTCGAACCGGCATTCTAGCGTCTACGGAAATCAAGCACCCACCGCAGCGGAGACGGAGGAAGTGTTCCCTTCGCGTCTTCTGGGTCCCCGGCGGTGAGCGTTGAATCAGGCAAGCTTGACGAGTTGCTTGCCGAGATTGGCGCCTTTGAGCAAACCGATGAACGCCTTTGGCGCATTGTGGATGCCTTCTGCGACCGTCTCGTGGTATTTGAGCTTGCCTTGGGCCACATACTTCGCGAGTTGCGCGACGGCGCGGACATAGAGATCCTGCCGGTCGAAGACGATGAAGCCCTGCAGCTTTACCCGGTTTACCAACAGGGAGCGCATCATTTTCGTGCCGTAAGCCTCGGTCGCGTTGTAGTCGGAGATCATGCCGCACAGCGCGACGCGCGAAAAAGGATTCAGCACGCGAAATGCGGCGTCCATGACTTCGCCGCCGACGTTCTCGAAATAATTGTCGACGCCGTTCGGACACGCCGCCTTCAGGTCATCGATCAGCTTGCCCGCCTTGTAGTCCACACAGGCATCGAAGCCAAGTTCTTTCACGGCGTAGTCGCATTTCTTCGCACCGCCGGCGATGCCGACTGCGCGGCAGCCCTGCAGTTTGGCAAGCTGGCCAACGATACCGCCAACGGCGCCGCTGGCTGCCGACACCAGAACGGTTTCGCCGGCCTTGGGTGCGCAATACTCCAGCAATCCGATCCATGCCGTCGCCCCGGGCATTCCGCAGACTCCGAGCCATGCGGACAACGGGACCAGCTTCGGATCGATCACCGTCAGGCCGTCGCCGTTGGAATTCGCGTACAGCTGCCAGCCCAGTGAGCCCACGACGTGATCGCCGGGCTTGAACTTCGGATTGTTCGATTCGATGACCTCGCCGACTGTGCCGCCGACCATGACCTCGCCGATGTCCACGTACTTGCTGTAGGACTTCACGGCGTTCATGCGGCCACGCATGTACGGGTCGAGCGACAGCCACAGGTTGCGGACCAGAATCTCGCCGCCGCCCGGTTTCGGCATGTCGGTTTCGACGACTTTGAAATTCGATTCCTCGACCGGGCCGGTGGGACGGCTTGCGAGCTGCACCTGGATATTCTTGGCCATGCTGTCCTCCCATTGGATTTTGATTGTCGCGTACCATTCTACCGGATTGCCCCCCTTCCTTTGTTGCGGAGCTTGCGATGATTTACGCATTGAACGTCTTCAATCTCATCCCAGGCCGGGAGAACGAGTATCGCGACTATTCGGTCAAGGCGGGTCGCATCATCTTCGGCCTGGGCGGCAGGGTGGTGAGTGCCGGCACCGGCCCACTGCGCGAAATGCACGGCAACGCCACGCGCCGGCAGATGATCGTGGTGGAGTTTCCCAGCCTGGAAGCCTTCGAGAAGTTCGTCGACGAGGCGGAGAACCAGAACATCCATCATCTGCGCGAAAACTCGACGACGGACTACATCTGGACGCTGTACGAACCGTGGGATCTCAAGCAATGGGTCCAGCGTACGTCCTGACCGGAGCAGCGCCCGGCTGAACAACGTACAAGTAGAATAAGGGCGAATCCCGACAAGAGGTGAGATTGCAATGAAGCCCGACCTGCTGCTTATCTGCCCGTTGTTCCCCGCAACAATGAAACAGCTCGATGCCGCGTATACAGTCCATCGCTATTACGAAGCCGCGGACAAGGACGCTTTCGTCGCGTCCGTCTCGGACCGCGTTGCCGCCGCGGCGACCGCGGGCCATGAAGGCATGACGATTGCGTTGATGAGGCGCTTTCCGAAGTTGAAGATCATTGCCTGCTTTGGTGTCGGCGTGGACGGCATCGATGTGCCGGCTGCACGAGAGCTGGGCATTGCGGTTACCAATACGCCCGATGTGCTGACCGAATGCGTGGCCGACAATGCGCTGGTGCTCCTGCTCGCAACGATGCGGCGCACCGTCTTCAACGACGGTTTTGTGCGCGCCGGCAAGTGGCTCAAGGGCGGAGCGCCCCTGGCGGACAAAGTGTCGGGCAGCCGGGTCGGCATCATCGGGCTCGGACGCATCGGCAAGGCGATCGCGAAGCGCGCCGAGGCATTCGGCATGAAGGTGTCCTATCACGGACGCCAGCAGCAAGCCGACGTCTCCTACGATTTTTATCCGGACCCCGTCGAAATGGCGCGCAACATCGACGTCCTGGTGCTGGCCTGCCCCGGCGGCAAGGGCACGGAACGGATCGCCAGCCGCGATGTGATCGATGCCCTTGGCAAGGCCGGTTATCTGATCAACGTGTCGCGCGGCTCGACGGTGGATGAACCGGCCCTCGTGGATGCGCTGGTCAACGGCAGGCTGGCGGGTGCGGGCCTCGATGTGTTTGTGGCCGAACCAAAGGTGCCTGAAGCCCTGTTCAAACTCGACAACGTAGTGCTGCAGCCGCATGTTTCCAGCGGCACGCACCAGACGCGGGCGGCGATGGGCCAGCTCGTCGTCGACAATCTCGGCGCATTCTTTGCAGGGAAACCGCTGCTGACCAGAGTGTAAGAATACGCAACTGGCGGACGATCATGACCGCACCCACTGGAAAGAGCGCTGTTGCTGGCACATATTTCTGCGGTCCAACCTGTTCCTGCAGACGATCGGTTCTCCGTCTGCCGCCCGCCTGCCGCACGAATTAGAATTTGTAGAACGCGCTCACAGAGAGCATCTGTGCATTGTCAAGCTCGTCGATGTCGATTTTCTCGTATTCCGCGCGCACCCCGACCCCGAACAGCGTGAACCACGCACCGATGCCGTAGACCGGCGCCGTGCCGTCGTATTCATTGCTGACGCCGCCGATGGATTTACGCAGGTCGTATTGCATGCCGCCGAGGCGCGCGAACAAGTCAACCGGTCCCAATCCGACTCCCGCCAGGACGCCGTAGTCGAGACCCTTGGCGCTGTATTCCACCGGGACGCCGGCAACCGATCCGCTGGGCTTGCCGAGGTTGCGATAGCCGAT
>JBKJUC010000164.1:0-3947 GCA_046590325.1 Burkholderiales bacterium
CATCGACAACGGCGACTACCTGTTGAAGCGCCGCGTCCACGTGCTCGCGGTGAACAACACCTGGCTGCCGAGCAGCAACACCGTGCTGACGTTGCGCGCCGGCTGGACGCAGTTCCGGGACGACGACACGCTGTCGCTCGACTTCGACCCGGCGTCACTCGGCTTCGCCCCGGCCTTCAGCAGCGCCATCCGGACCAAGAAGTTCCCGCAGGTCAATATCAATGACTACTATCAGCTCGGGGCCATCGATCCGTCCGATCGCAACCTCTACTCGTCGAGCGCCAACGCGGCCCTGTCGCGGTTGATTGGCCGCCACACGCTCAAGGTGGGCGCCGACTACCGCACCATCGGGCTCGAGAGTCAGTCGTACTCCGGCGGCGCGGGCGTGTTCAACTTCGACCGGCGGTACACCTCCGCCAATCCGAATGTCAACGGCGTCGGCGGCGCGACACCATCGGGCAACGCGCTGGCCAGCCTGCTGCTCGGCCACCCGTCGGGCGACCCCGGCAATCAGAGCCGCATCCTGGTGTCCGCGCCGGCCAACTACTTCCTCCGCTACTACGGGGCGTACATCCAGGACGACTTCCGCGTCAGTCCGCGCCTGACCATCAACGGCGGTCTGCGCATCGAGAGCGAGACCGGCTTGATGGAGGAAGAGAACCGCTTCACGGTGGCCTTCGATCGCACGCTCAACCAGGGCGGGGCGCTCGGCAATGTGGTGGTAAACGGCCAGCCGGTGCGCGGTGGCCTCGTCTACGCGGGCGTGAACGGCGCGCCGACCGAGCAGGGGAACCAGCCGGGGTTGAAGTACTCGCCGCGGATTGGCATGGTGTTCTCGGCCAACCCCAAGACGGTGATCCGTGGCGGCTACGGCATCTATCAGGCGCCGTGGAACTACCAGTTCCTCGGTTCGGCCAATTACGGCCAGATCGGCTACAGCCAGAACACGTTCATCAATCAGGGACAGTTCAGCCCCACGACCTCGCTGACCAACCCCTTCCCGGGCGGTGTCGTGCAGCCGCGCGGTAACTCGCTCGGCGCGCTCGAAGGCGTCGGCAGCAACATCGAGTTCATCGACCAGAACAAGGGCGCGCCGTACGTGCAGCAGTACTCGTTCGATCTCAACCGCGAACTCCCCGGCAACATCGCGGTGGGCTTCGAGTATTCCGGCGCGACGGGCCGCAACCTCGGCCTCGGTGGTTCGAACGACGGCATCCTGAACATCAACCAGCTCGATCCCAGGCACCTGGCACTGGGTTCGGCCCTGACCCAGCAAGTGCCCAATCCGTTCTTCGGCCTGCCCGCGGGACAGGGCTTTGCGGTCACGAGCCCGACCATCACACGGGCGCAGTCGCTGCGGCCATTCCCGCAGTTTGGCAACGTCCTGATGCGCCAGACCACCGAGGGGAAGAACCAGTACCACGCCGCCATCCTGAAGTTCGAAAAGCGCATGAGCAACGGCTGGGGCGGTCGCATCAACTACACCTACAGCCGGCTGATGGACAACCAGTTCGGCGAGGGCAACGCGTATTCGGCGACCAATGGCAACGCGCAGAATGCGTATGACCTCGGTGCCGAGTACTCGATCGGCCTACTGGACGTGCCGCACAAGATCGTGCTCTCGCCGACCGTCGAGTTGCCGTTCGGCGAAGGCAAGCGCTGGGCCCAGAGCGGCTTTGGCGCCGCCATTCTCGGCGACTGGACCCTGTCATCGATCATCGCCATCGAGAGCGGGTTCCCGATTTCCGTAGCGAACAATTCGAACGGCTTGTCGAACGCGTTCAACCTCGTCCAGAGGCCCAACCCCACGAGCGTCAACCCGGCAACCGATGCCGGCCGTGAGGATCGGCTGTTCTACACGGGCGCTAACCCGGGCGTGTGGCTCAACTCCGCGGCGTTCTCGGACCCCGGCCTTTACACCTTGGGTACGAATCCACGAACGCGAGGCGACGTCCGGACCCCGCACCGCAACAACTGGGACTTCGTGGCGAGCAAGGACGTACGGCTGGTCGGCAGCGCGCGGGCCCAGATTCGTGTCGAGGTGCTCAACCTCACCAACACCGTGAAGACGGTGGGCCCGAATACGTCGTTTGGCAGCGCGGCGTTCGGCCGCATCAGCAACCAGCGCGGCTTCATGCGGCTGACGCAGGTGATGTTCCGCTTGTCGTTCTAGAAAACGGCTTGAGGCTTGGGGCTTGGGCCGGTCGAGTAGACCGGCTTGGGACCTGGGGCTTGGGGCTTGAGGACAGAATCAAGGCCCGGGGATGGGAGCAAATGCTCTCGGCCTCGGGCCTTTCGCTTGTACGGGGCTTGGGGGCTTGGGACCTGGGGCTTGGGCCAGAGTGGCAAGAACAATGCTTGCCACTCCGTCATGAGCCGAGACCACCGAAAGCTCGAAGCATTCCAACTAGGAGCCTGCGCGGCAGAAACGTGCGGCGGAGTTCTGGCGTATAAGGAGCATGCCGACGACCTTCCGTCCGTATGCCCCGGATCAGTCGCTCCTCTTCCCCGCCTCGCCACGCGACTGGTTGCCGGAGGGCCACTTGGCGTTCTTCATCGCGGACACGGTCGCCGCCCTCGATCTGCAGGCTCTCTATGCGCCCTACGAGGGCGATGGGCGGCGCAATCAACCCTTCGATCCGCAGATGATGGTGACGGTGCTGCTGTACGCGTATGCGACCGGCACGTTTTCGTCGCGGCGAATTGCGCGGAAGCTGGAAGAAGACGTGGCCTATCGTGTGTTGGCCGCCGGCAATTTTCCGGCGCACCGGACGATCGCCGAGTTTCGGCAGCAGCATCTGGCCGCCTTCGAGGTGCTGTTCGTGCAGGTCGTCCAAGTCGCCCGCGAAGCCGGCGTCGTCCACCTCGGGACGCTGGCGATTGACGGGACGAAGGTCCAGGCGAACGCGAGCAAGCACAAGGCGATGAGTTACGGGCGCATGCGGGACGAAGAGACGCGGATCCGGGCGCAGATCGCCGCCCTCACCGCGCAGGCGGCGACCAGCGATGCGACGGAAGATGCCGCCCTGGGGCCGGACGTCCGCGGTGATGAGCTGCCCGCCGAGCTGCAGCGCCGCGAGGCGCGCCTGGCGACGATCGCGGCGGCGAAAGCGCGGCTCGAAGCCCGGCAAGCTGACGAGGATCGGGAGAAGGGGCGCACCCCAGACGATGGCCGCACGAGTCGTGGGCGTCGGCCGTTCGCGCGCGATTTCGGCGTACCGCCCGATGACGCGCAGGACAATTTCACCGATCCCGAGAGTCGCATCATGAAGACCTCGGACGGGTACGACCAGTGCTACAACGGCCAGATCGCCGTCGACGAAGCCTCGCAGATGATCGTCGCCACGGGACTGAGTAACTGCGCCGCGGACAGCGGCGCCTTGCTGCCATTGATCGACCGCGTGCAGGCGACCCTAGGCCACGATCCCGCGATGGTGCTTGCCGATGCCGGTTACAAGGCGGAGGCGAATTTTCAGACGCTCGAGACACGCCAGGTCACGGCCTACATTTCCCTGGGCCGCGAAGGCAAGGCCGGCACCGCGCTCAATCCGGCGCACGTGGCCAGCCAGCGCATGGCCGCGCGCCTCGCGAGTCCGGCGGGGAAAGCACGGTATTGTCGGCGCAAAGCCATTGTCGAGCCCGTCATTGGGTGGATCAAGGAAGTGCTCGGCTTTCGACGCTTCAGTCTTCGCAGCGAGGCGAAGGCAAGCGGCGAATGGAATATCGTGTGCCTCGCGGTGAATCTCAAGCGATTCCACCGGCTCCGCATGGCGCGAGGGCGGGCACCTCGCCGCCGCACGGAGGCCGTTGGTCGGCCATGATGGCCGCCACGCGCCCCGAGCCGTTCATGAGTCGCTGAAGCGCCGGTTGAATACAAGACGACAGAATTGCCAATGGCTACCCGGTTCTTACGCGATTCCCCGAGCTTCTGCCGCGCAGGCTCCTAG
>JBKJUC010000121.1:0-4369 GCA_046590325.1 Burkholderiales bacterium
AACAAAGCTTCGCGATCGGCCTTCGGCATGGCGCGGAAAGCTTCGCGCGACGCTTCGGCCTCGCCGCCGTGCCACAGCACGGCTTCGGCAAGCGTACGCGCCCTGCCGTCATGCAGCAACGAGGCATTGCCGTTTACCGTTTTGCTTAAACCCAGGCCCCAAAGCGGGGCCGTGCGCCAGTCGCGGGGGCCTGCGAGAAAGTCCGGCCGGCCGTCGGCAAGTCCTTCCCCCATGTCGTGCAGCAGCAAGTCGGTATAGGGGCGGATGACCTGGTTCGCCAGTCGGGGCAGTTCGGGATAGTCGCCGGTTCGCAATTCCGCAACGTGGCAAGCCGAACAGCGGGCTTGCGCGAAAAAGCGCTCGCCCCGGATGACCACGGGGTCACCAGCATTACGCTGCGCGGGGACGCCGAGCATGCGGGAGTAGAACAGGATTTCCTCGAAGGGCAACCGGTGTTGTTCGGGGATCGTTCCCGTGTCGCGATTGCGGCACGCGGTCTGTATGGGCGGGCAGTTGTCGCGTGTGAAGAGAGGCGTCGTAACCCCCATGTCATTGAGATAGGCCACGGCGATTTGTTGCCGCAGGTCCGGCAGGTTGGCTTTCCAGCCGAAGCGTCCGACGGACGTGGCCTGCGTGGCGGCGTCCCAGACGTAGTTTGGCCGGCCGTTGAGCCCGAGTTGTTGCTGCCGGGCGGCGATTTCAAGCAGGGCCGATTCCGGCACGGCATCGAGCAGACCGGCGCCGATGACCGGCGGTGCGACCCGCATCGAAGTCAGCACTTGCGAATCGAGCGGTCCGAACCGAAGCTTGCGAAAGCTCAGCCGTGGCGAGCGCATCGTAACCCGGGTGCCGTCCGCCAGGGCCGCCTCGTATTCCCGCCAACTGATGGCCGATTCGCCTTCCGCGGGGATGCGACCCAGCTCGCCCTGCTCCTGAAGCTGGTCGCCATAGTTGGGATGGGGTATTGGTCCGCCATGCGCCTCCTCACCGGGGATCGACAGCCGTACCACCATGGATACCAGCGGCTCGTCTGCGGAATCCGGCGCCCGCCCCCGGCCGTTGCCGAGATGGCAGCCCACGCATTCATCCCCGTTGGATGTCGGCCCGCGCCCCCATTTGCCGCCGATCACCGGCAGCACGACCCAGTGCTGGTTGAATTCCTGTCTGCCGTTGGCAAATTTTTCGAGTTGTGCGGCGTCCAGTCCGGGAGCGGGCAGCGAATAGGCCTGCGCGGAGTCGTCGACTATTGTCAGGTCGCCGCCGGAGAGTGCCGCGACTTGCAGGTCACCGGCGAACGCCACGAGGGCTGCGGTGATGACAAGGCTCGCCAGGGCGGCGACGGAAAGAGGCTTTCTCATTACTGCAGTATCATGAACCCATGGTCAAATTGCGCAAGTCGGCGCCGCCCCGGCACCGCGTACTCTATACGAAGGCCCCCGTCAGTTCCGAACGCATGCTGATAAACCGGGCGCTGCTGGTGCTGAGCCTGGTCGGGCTGGTGATGGCCTTCATGTGGCTGGATCGCGCCGGGCTCAAGGACAACATCGACGGCCATGTCTCGTTTTCCGATGTCGTGTACTTCACGATGATTACCATTTCCACGGTGGGCTACGGCGACATCGTTCCGGTGTCCGATCGGGCACGAATTATCGATGCCTTGTTCGTGACTCCGGTGCGAGTGTTCGTACTGTTCATTTTCTTCGGCACCGCCTATCAGCTTGTGTTTCAGAAAATCTGGGAGGGAATCCGCATGTCGCGATTGAGAGACCGCCTCGACGGCCATGTCGTCATTTGCGGCTATGGCCAGAGTGGTACCGTTGCCGCAAAGGAAATCGAGGCGAAGGGCACGCCCGCCGAAAAGATCGTGGTGATCGACATTTCCGAGGAATGCGTTCGCAACGCCGCGGAGGCGGGTTATACAGGCCTGCATGGCGATCCGACCCAGGAGCGGATCCTCAGGGATGCCAGGATCGAAAGTGCCGGTGCGGCCATCGTGAGCCTCGGCCGGGATGACACCACGGTGCTGGCCGTGCTGACCATTCGCCACCTCAACCCGCAGGTGAGGATCATCGCCACCGTGTGGGAGGAAGAAAATGCCAAACTGGTGCGCCAGGCGGGCGCCAGCGCAACGGTGATGCCGTCCCAGGTCAATGGGTATCTCCTGGCGGAATCGGTGGCCAACCGGCATACGGCGGACTACGTGCTGGACATGCTGAATTCCGGCGGACGCGTGATTTTCGGCGAGCGCATTGCAAGCCCCGAAGAAGTCGGAAAATCCATGAAGGACGTCGACGATGGGCTGGTCGTGCGCCTGTACCGCGACGGCGAGCCCGTCGGCTTCTGGGAGAAGGAGCACGGCATCATCCGGGCTGGCGACCTGCTGCTGGTCATCGAGCCGACCAACCCGACGTGACGCGCCGGGTCGGTACCGCAGGATGGATCAGGCCAGAGAGAACCTCAACTCGCCGAGCTTTTCGATGCCGCAGCTGACCCTGTCGCCGGCCTTCAGCCACACCTGCTGGCCTTACGGCTTGCCGAGGATCACGCCCTCCGGTGTGCCCGTGTAGATCAGGTCGCCGGGTGTGAGCGTCATGTGGCCGGAACAATCGCTGATCAGCGGTGCGCAACTGCATACCATGTCGCGCGTATTGGAGGACCGGCGGCGCGATTCGCTCATTGCCTTCTACTGTCAGCGGGTGATCATCAGGCCGATGCGGAACTGCGGGCGCACGTGGCGGTTATAGTCGAGCAGGCTTTCGCCATAACCCTCGAAATACTGCAGGTGCAGATAGCCGCCAAGGTTGCCGAACGTCGCCGTTTTCAGCGGATATGAAAGATCGAATTGCGCGCTGTAGGGATCCTTCAAGGTGCCCTTGCGCAACGTTGTCGCCAGTTGCAGGCCATCGACCTTTCCGACCCGGATGAGGTAATCACCATAGCCGCGATACTCGGCGATGTCGGGGTTGTCTTCCTTCTCGGTGTACTTGTAGAGCTTCGGCGCGAACGAAACGAAATAATCCTTCCCGAACGGCATGGTGAATGTGGGGCGGATGAATACGGTATTCACGCTGCGGGAGTCGGCCTCACCCTTGCCGTTTGACTCGTGCTCAAAGCCTGCCTGGAAACCCAGGCGCGACCAGCTGCGGTATGGCCACAGGCTGACATCCTCGTCGAGGAAAAAGGCGCTCGGACGGTAGCTGGAATCGTAAAACGGTTTCGACGAGGTCCCCAGCGTCCATATCGAGGTCTGGGAATAGGCGAGATAAAGTTTTTCGAGAAAGGGTGTCTGGGTATCGGGATTGAACAGCCGGAACTTTAGGCTGACCTGGAATTTTGCGTTGGTCTCGCCGCTGGATCCTGCTGAAAAATAATTCGGTTCGTTTGGCGAGAAAGCCGAGGCGAAACGCGCGGCATCCCTGTCAGTCGGGCCCACCGCTGCGTCCGCGACTTCCTTTTTACGTGCCTTCTTCGCGTTTCTCTCCTGCGCGGCGGAAGTGGTTGCCGGCGATACCACCGCGGTTTCCGGCTCCGTGACCGCAAGCGCCAGCAGCGTCCCTTCGAACTCCACGGGCTCGAGCACCAGATTGCCGGTCAGTCCGTCTGGCAGGGTCCCGACGTACTTCGCGCGGTAAAAGGCGCCCGGCGCGATGCGAGCGGAGGCGGGCTGATCGGGGTCAACGGGAGAAAGAGCGATCTCTGGCGCGTTCTCCACGCCACGCGCGCGCAGTGTGATGCGCACCGGCAGGTCCAACACCCGTTCCTCACTGGAATCATTCGGCAGGAACAGGGTTACGTTAAATCGGCTACCCGGCTTGATGATGTGGGTTTCGGGCACCAGGAGGAATTCCGCCCGGGCGACTCCCGTTCCCAGCCATAACATCAGAAATACGACAAGCGCGCGCTGCATCCGGCCCTCTGATTGTGCGTGATCGGTTGTGCGTGATCGGTTGTGCATGATCACGGCACAGTGTACCGGGCCCATGGTGTACCGACCGATTGCAATACGGAGTGCTTGCGGATGCGCGGGGCCGGCGAATGTCAGCCCGGGGTTAAGGCTAGTCGAACTTGACACCCACGGGCGGTTTGAAAAGGCTCAGATCGGGTTCCGAACCGGGTTCGTACCTGAGGATGCGCACCGAATATTCGCCCGAATCCGCTTTCACCGTGATCTGGAAAGGTTTGCCGTCTTTTCTCAGGAACAGCAACAGCTCGCGATCATCCACCTCCAGGGTAAAGACCCTGCAGCTAACGCCGTCCACGACCTGGGGAGCTCGCTCTTTTGCACCGTTCTGCTGGAAGAACGCCAACTCGCCGCCGAACTCGAGTTGCCTCAGGCGTTCGGAGGTTTCGGTCGCGAGCATGGGAAAAT
>JBKJUC010000131.1:0-5466 GCA_046590325.1 Burkholderiales bacterium
GAGATGAAGATCCACCCCTCGCGAGGCGTGGACGAGCAGCTTGCGCAATGGCTTGATGGCGCAGTTCCACGGTGCGTCGCGATTCCACATCACATAAGGCGCGCCGTCGCGGACCAACGCGCGCCGGATCCGCGCCAGGGCCAGGGGTGCCTTGATCTGTTCGAAGACATCGCCGAGGTAAAAGTAGGGATCGCCGCCCTTTCGTGGAATCTCAGCCATGCCGCGCTGCTCAACCTCGCATCCTGTGTCCGCCAGGGCGCGCACCAATGGATGCTGTGCTTCGAATACGGTAACGACTCGCATCAGTCGCCCCGACCGGTTCGGATTCCCGAATGATTCCGCAGTTCGTGCAGTTGCACCAGCGACTCGTCCAGGATCAGCAGTTGCAAGACGCCCTCCGCCAGGGATTCCTCCCCCGATCGATAGCGCCTGATCATCGTGGCGATCGATGCTGCCGAAAGCAGTTGTCCGCTGGTGACGGCAAGACGCTCGCCCAGACCGTCGAACCGGGAGGACAGCGCGCCATGCAGCCAGGGATGCAGGGGCGGATTGAAGCCGCGCTTCTTGCGGTTGAAGACATCCAGGTCCGAAACCGCGTCGAGGGCGGGTGCGAGCAGCAGCTTCGGCGGTCGAGTGAAGCGCGCTGTTTCCGACATGCCGAGCAGCGTCTGGAAAAAAACATGGTCGAGCAAAGGGGCACGCAACTCCAGGCCGTGAGCCATGGTGCAAAGGTCGGCCTTGCGCAGGATGTACTCGGGCAGGTAGTTGGCCCAGTCGATCTGCAGCAGCTCCAGCATCGGACTGCCGCCTTGCATGTCCGGCGCACGCCAGTAATGGATGTGGTCGAGCGCTTTGCCGCCCTGGAGAAAACGGCGCTGCTGCGGTCCGAATCCCGAGAAGCGCAGACTGTAGGCATCCTTCCAGGACATGCGCATCTCGGCGGCAAATTTCGCCAGTCCCCCGCGCGCTGGCGAAGCAGGCAGCGGCAAGCCCGGCAACCGCATGCCCCGGCGCCAGCGGCTGCGCAAATGCTGGCGCATGCGCTTGTAGCCCGCCAGCAGTTCATCGCCGCCTTCCCCGCCGAGGACGACTTTTACGTGTTTCGTCGTTTCCTGCGAGAGATACCAGGTGGGAACGCTGCTGGGATCGGCAAAGGGTTCATCGAGATCCGCCACAATTCGGCCGAAATCCGCGGCGATGTTCTCGCTGATCGGAATCGGCAGGTTTTGCAGGTTCAGCCGATCGGCGACTTCCTTCGCCTGCGCGCTTTCGTCCAGCGTTGAACCCGGAAACGCGGCAGTGAACGTATGCAGTTCGCGATGCCCCAGCCTGGCCAGGCGGCTCGCGATCACGCAGGAATCCACGCCGCCGCTCAGGAATACACCCAGCGGACGGTCGGCGACCGTGCGCATTTCAACCGCCCGGTCCAGGGTTTCCAGCCAGTCGCCGGCGCGGGGCAGCGCATACCAGTAACGGACCTTCTCGAGGCGGCGCGATGAGAGGTCGAAACGCAGGTAGTGCCCGTTCTCGAGCCGGCTGACGGCGGAAAAAATTGTGCGTGGGGCGGGAATGTATCGATGCGCGAGGTAGGCATCGATGCTTTCCGCGGAAAAGTCGCGCTTCGACGGCGGCAGGAAAGGCAAAACCGAGCGCACAGTCGAGCCGAAAGCCAGTTGTCCGTCGGCGAAGCTGTATACCAGCGGCTTCAGCCCCATGCGATCGCGCGCCAGCCAGACCAATTGTTTGCGCAGATCCACGATCGCGAACGAAAACATGCCGCGCAGGCGCGAGAGGCAGTCGATGCCCCAGGCCTCATACGCGTGGAGGATGAACTCGGTATCCGAGCGGTTGCGGAACACATAGCCCAGCGCCTTCAGCTCAGCCGCGGACTCGGCCCAGTCGTAGACCTCGCCGTTGTAGCAGATCCAGACATCGCCGGCTGCGTTGGACATTGGCTGATCGGCTTCTGGCCTGGGATCGATGATGGACAGGCGCGCGTGCAGCAGCGCATTGGAGGCCGCCGCCTGCGTTCGTCCGAAGCGATCGTTCCAGAGAACGCTGTGCTGGGCGTCCGGGCCGCGCTGGCGCAGCACGTCCAGCATCCGCGACGGCACTTCCGGCGCCACCGGTGCAAGGGCAAAAAACCCCGCAATGCCGCACATAGGTTATCGACTCCCGATCACGAGGCGAAAAGCCGTTTCCATCCGGTCCAGCATCTGGTCGATGCCGAAACTGGCGCGGGCATACGCCACCGCCGCGGCTGAAAATCGCTGGCGCTTTGCGGGGTCCTGTAACAGGTCGGCGATCGCAGCAGCCAGCGCGGTGCTGTCCCGGGTCGGGATCAGCAATCCGGTCTGATCGGCCACGACGGCTTCGGCAATCGCGCCGACGCGGGTGGAGATGACCGGCAGGCCGCAGGCCATCGCCTGCATGATTGCCTGCGGCACGCCTTCCTCCCCGTACGAAGGCAGGGCGAACAGGTCCATGGTCGCGAGCCACTGCGGGACGTTGTCCTGGTTGCCGGCGAAGCGGACGATGTCGCGCAGGCCCAGCTCGTCGGTACGCCGTTCCAGATGCGCGCGCCGCGGACCGTCTCCGACAATAAGCAGAAACAGATCAGGGAAGCGCGGTCGCAGAACCACCATTGCGTCGAGCAGGTAGTCGTGTCCTTTCCAGTCGCGCAGCGTGGCCAGGATGCCGATCACGCTCTTGTCCGGCACGCCGAGCCGCCGGCGCATCTCCCCCTTGTCGAGGGGCTGGAAGCGATCGAGATCGATGCCGGTGCGGATCGATGTCGTGTGCTCCAGCGGGAAGCCGTTTTTTTCGAGGAGTTGCCGGCGCAGCGCCTCGCCGGTAACGACGATGTGCGCAGTGGCATTGCGATAAAGCCAGCGCGTGGTAAAGCTGGTATTCACCGCGGTCGACACATGGCGCGTGCGCAGGATCGGCGGACAGCCGGGAATCGTGGCGCGGGACAGGGCCACCAGCCAACTGTCCGTGGAACTGTGGGTGTTGATCACGTCGAAGCGTCGATGGTTCGCCGCAAGCCAGGCGCGCACCCCCAGCAGTTCGCGCAGGCCTTTGCGCCGCATGGGCAGCACGGCTGTGCGCAAGCCCAGTTTGGCGGCCGCCGGCAACAGCTCGGCGTTGCCGGTGGTCGCGATCATGACTTCGTGGCCGCGATCCTGCATCCCGCGTGCTTCGGTCAGGATACGGATTTCCTGGCCGCCCCAGCCATGCGAGGACTCCGTGTGCAGGATGCGCAATCTGCCGGGCATTTCACTCACAGCCGGAAATCCGGGGCATAGCGGGAGAACCACAGCTCCAGGACGAGCAGCACCCACAACCGCATCGAGTGGTTCTTGCGCCCGCTGTAGTGGTCGGCCGCCAGCTTCGACAGCGCCTCGGGCCGGAACAGGTTGCGCTTGAGCAGGCCATCCGCGCCGAGGCTTTGCTCGACACGCCCGCGCAGTTCCTGGCTCAGCCAGGATTTCAGCGGCATCATGAAACCCTGCTTGCCGCGATGGACGATGTCATGCGGCAGATACTTCTCCGCAACGCGTTTCAGGATGTACTTGCGCTTGCCGTCGCGCAGCTTCAGGTCCGGGTCCAGGCGGGCGCAGGTTTCATAGAACACGTGATCCAGGTACGGCACCCGCGCCTCCAGCGAATGGGCCATGGTCGCGCGATCGACCTTGGTCAGCAGGTCGTCCGGCAGCCACAGGCGCGAATCCACGTACAGCAGGCGGTCATAGTAGGAAGCGGAATTGCACTCCTCGAAATAGCGCGCCGCATATTGGGCGATGCGCTCCGAGGTGGCGCCGAAGAATGCCGCGGAGTACAGCCCGGGCCGCAAGGCCTCGTCGTAGATGTTGGGGATGGTGGCATAGCGCTCCGCCAGCGGCCTTGCCGCCGCCTTGAGGATGCGGTCCTTGCGCGCCACGGCGGGCAGCGTCGGAAAAATATGCCGCCACGGCGACCAGCGGCCGCCAAGCACGCCGGTGATGCGTTCTTCCCGCACCCGCTTTTCGTAATTGCCATAGCCGCCGAACACTTCATCGGCACCTTCACCCGTCAACGCGACGGTCACATCCTTGCGCGCGAATTCCGCCAGCAGCAAAGTCGGCAGCGCGGCCTGATCGCCAAAAGGCTCGTCGAAAATATCCACCCAGCCATCGAACGCGTCGAGCACCGACTTGGGTTCCACCATCAGCGTGTGATGGTTGCTGCCGATGTGGCGCGCCACCTTCGCTGCGTACTCGTGCTCGCTTTCCACAATGCCGCCGGCGAAGCCGACATTAAACGTATCGATCGTGCGCCCGGCACCCTGCGCCATCATCGCGGCGATCAGGCTCGAGTCCACCCCGCCGCTGACAAATGCGCCGAGCGGGACATCGGCCATGAGCATGCTTTGCACAGAGTCCTTCAAGCCCGCATCAACCAGATCGACGGCCTCCTGGTCGTCCAGCTTGAGCTTGCTGGAATAGTCCGGCATCCAGTACACGGATTCGGTGAGGCGCCCATTCTCCAGCACGAGGGAACGGCCCGGCAGCAGCTTGTGCACGCCCTTGAAAATGCTGCGCGGCGCGGGAATGAACTGACACTCGAGGAAAAGATTCAGGGCCTCGAGGTCGATCTCGCGCGGAACGCCCGGATGCTTGAGCAGAGCCTTCAGTTCCGAGGCGAAGGCGAACAGCTTGCCGTCCCAGTAGTAGTAAAGCGGCTTGACGCCGAGCTGGTCGCGGGCGACGAACAGCCGTTTCGCCTTCTCGTCCCAGATGGCGAAGGCAAACATGCCGCGCAGGTGTTTGAGCACATTCGTGCCCCAGGCCGCGTAACCCTGCACCAGGGTTTCGGTATCGCCATTGGTGGCGAAGCGGTGTCCGAGCGCGAGCAGGGACTTGCGCAACTCGAGGTAGTTGTAGACCTCGCCGTTGTAAACGATGGAAATCGACCGGTCTTCGTTGAACATCGGCTGCCGGCTCGCGGCGAGGTCGACCACGCTCAGCCGGCGATGGCCCAGATGGATCGCACCGCTTTCGTGAAAACCGTCCGCGTCGGGACCGCGATGCCGGATCGATGCAACCATGGCGCGCAGCACGTCCGCGGACCGGTTGGTATCTTCATGGAAGCCGGCGATTCCACACATTCAATCTGGCTCGGAGGAAGTGCAGCCCGCTGCAGCGGGCATGGCAGGAAGATGGGCGTTCAAGGTGACCGAAGTATAGCGGAGTTGCCCTGCCGCCCGGCCAGGATGCGGTCGTACAGCGCCACCAGGAGATCGATCATTTTCGGCAGGGAGTGTTGCTCGGCAACATTCCTTGCCGCGCGGCCCGCCGTGGCACGGGTCACGGGATCGGAGAGCGCGACAATGGCCCGGGCCTGCGCCTCGAAATCGAGGGCATCGCAAACGTATCCAGCCGCCGCCGAGCTGACGAGCTCCGCCGCGCCGCTCTTGGTGCTGGT
>JBKJUC010000244.1:0-7533 GCA_046590325.1 Burkholderiales bacterium
GCCATTCGCACCGAATGGCGAAGTGCCACCGGTGCCGATCCATTTTGAGCCGCCTTCGTGACGCCCTTTCTGTTCTTCGAGGCGCTTGCGCAGGGTTTCCATCAGCTTTTCCCAGCCGCCGAGGGACTCGATCAGTTTCTTCTCTTCCTCGCTCAGCATGAGTTCCGCCTGCTTGCGCAGCCATTCCTCCGGGATCCCGGCCAGGAGTGAATCGGGCGACGCAGCAACGCCTTTGAAATAGGCGCCGAACACCCGGTCGAACTTGTCGTAGTTCGATTCGTCCTTGACCAGGCAGGCACGCGACAGGTAGTAGAAATCATCGAGGCTGCCGCCGGTGACGTGCTTCGCGAGCGCCTCCATCAGCATCAGGTATTCCTTGACCGATGCCGGCACGCCGCCTTCGCGCAGTTTGAAGAAAAAATCCGTAAGCACGGATGTTCCGCCTCTAGCAGTTGTCCAATAAGGTCCATTGACGCGGGCGACTCTCCACGTACAGATCAGCTCTCACCGCGGAGGACGCAGAGGACGCGGAGGAAGGGCAAACGCAAAAAAATCGGAAGCAAATACAGGTATTGGTGGCTATTTTGGCGCCCGGGCCGCCCATGTGCTCCCGGAAGTTCTTTCTCGTTTCTGGTTCTCCTCCGCGTCCTCTGCGTCCTCCGCGGTGAGTGCGTTTTCTTTACCGGCTTACGTTGTTTTTTTGATGGAAAAGTGACGAGTTCCCCGAGTTTTTTCAACCTGCTACCCTCTGTTTCCCGTTCTTCTGGACATGAACGCCAGGCGCTCGAACAGGTGCACGTCCTGTTCGTTCTTGAGCAGGGCGCCGGCCAGCGGCGGGATAATCTTGTTCTGGTCCTGACCATGCAGGGTCTCGGGCGAGATATCCTCGGCCATCAGCAACTTCAGCCAGTCGAGCAGCTCCGAGGTCGAGGGCTTCTTTCTAAGGCCCGGCACCTCGCGGATGTCGAAAAACACCTCCAGCGCTTCCCGCAGCAGGGATCTCTTCAGATCGGGAAAATGCACGTCCACGATCCTCTCCATGGTTTCCTTGTCGGGAAACTTGATGTAGTGAAAGAAACAGCGGCGCAGGAAAGCGTCGGGCAGTTCCTTTTCGTTGTTGCTGGTGATGATGATCGCCGGCCGGTGGCGGGCCTTGACCAGCTTCTGGGTCTCATAGACATAGAATTCCATGCGATCCAGCTCGCGCAGCAGGTCGTTCGGGAATTCGATATCCGCCTTGTCCACCTCGTCGATCAGCAGCACAGCAGGGCTCTCCGATTCGAAGGCATCCCACAAGGGTCCCCTGAGGATGTAATTGGAGATGTCGTGGACCCGGCCGTCCCCAAGCTGGGAATCCCGCAGGCGCGATACGGCATCGTATTCGTACAGCCCCTGCTGCGCTTTGGAGGTGGATTTTACGTGCCACTGGAACAGCGGCCGCTGCAGGGCCCTGGCGACCTCTATCGCCAGCATGGTTTTTCCCGTGCCTGGCTCACCCTTGATCAGCAACGGACGTTCCAGCGTGACGGCCGCGTTCACCGCTATCATCAAGTCTTCCGTTGCTACGTATTTCTCGGTTCCTTTGAATTTCATGTTTCGCCCGCCTGGTTTGCTGAACTTGAGGATTATAGCCATGCCCCGGACCGTATGACCTGGCTGGTGCAAGCCGGTACGCAGCTATAATTGCCGTTCCCCGACAAACTCCAATAAACCCCGGGAGCATCCATGCCGCATTTCAACGCCAATCTTTCCATGATGTTCAACGAGGTCCCCTTCCTTGAGCGCTTCGGTGCGGCCGCCAGAGCCGGCTTTCGCGGGGTCGAGTTCCTCTTCCCCTACGATTTCCCCGCGGCGCAGATCAAGGAACAGCTGGACAAGCACAAACTGCAGATGGTGCTGTTCAACATGCCGCCGGGTGATTTCGCGGCGGGCGACCGCGGCATGGCCTGCGATCCGGCGAAGACCGCCCAGTTCCAGGAAAACGTCGGCAAGACGCTGGAGTATGCCAGGGCTCTGGGTGCCACCCAGATTCATTGCATGGCGGGCCTGAAACCGCGCGGCATCGGCGAAGACAAGATGCGCGAAACCTATATTGCCAACCTGCAGTTTGCGGGGAAGGAACTGGCGAAGCACAATATCAAGCTGCTGATCGAGGCCATCAACACGCGCGACATTCCCGGTTTCTACCTGAACTATTCGCGCCAGGCCTTCGACATCATGCATTACGCGAATGTGCCGAACCTGTACTTCCAGTACGACATCTATCACATGCAGACCATGGAAGGCGATCTCGCGCCGACGGTCGAAAAGAACCTCGCGAAAATCGCGCACATGCAACTGGCCGACACGCCCGGACGCCACGAACCGGGCACCGGCGAGATCAACTACCCGTTTCTGTTCCAGTTTATCGACAGGATCGGCTACAAGGGCTGGATCGGCTGCGAGTACAAGCCGGCGGGCAAAACGGAAGACGGCCTCGGCTGGCTCAAGCCCTATCTGCACTAAATACCTTCGCCACAGAGGACACAGAGGGCACAGAGGAAATCAAAGGCGGCCGGACGGCCCCCGGGAAACGTAGCGTGAGTCTGCATTGTTCGCCAGGCAATCGCCTTGCACTACCTTGTGTCCTGATTTTCTCTATGACCTCTGTGACCTCTGCGGCAAATTTGACTTTTGAGGAGATGAAAATATGAACGTCGGATTCATCGGTCTGGGCATCATGGGCAAGCCCATGGTTGCGAACCTCATCAAGGGCGGCCACACCCTGTATCTCAGCAGCCGCAGCGGCGTGCCGCAGGAACTCGCCGCCGCCGGCGGCAAGGGCTGCGCAACGGCAAAGGAAGTTGCGCAGAAGTCGGAAGTCATCATCACCATGGTGCCGGATACCCCCGACGTGGAAAAGGTCCTGTTCGGCAAGGACGGCGTCGCAGAGGGCCTGTCCGCCGGCAAGATCGTCGTCGACATGAGTTCAATCTCGCCGATCGAGACCAAGGCATTTGCTGAACGCATCAGAAAATCCGGCGCTGACTATGTCGATGCGCCGGTATCGGGCGGCGAGGTAGGTGCCAGGAACGCAGCGCTGACCATCATGGTTGGCGGCAGCGAAGCCGCCTTCGCCAGGGTCAAACCGCTGCTCGAACTCATGGGCAAGAACATCACACTGGTCGGTGAAGTCGGTGCCGGCCAGATCTGCAAAGTCTGCAACCAGATCATTGTGGCGCTCAATATCGAGGCTGTGGCGGAAGCGCTGCTGCTCGCTTCCAAGGCCGGCGTCGACCCCGGCAAGGTGCGCCAGGCACTCATGGGCGGATTCGCGGCGTCGCGCGTGCTGGAGGTGCATGGCGAACGCATGGTCAAGCGCACGTTCGACCCCGGTTTCCGCATCGAACTGCACCAGAAGGACCTGAATCTGGCGCTCTCCTCCGCGCGCGCGCTGAAAATGAGCCTGCCCAATACCGCCACCGCGCAAGAACTGTTCAGTGCCTGCCAGGCGCAAGGCGGCGGCAAGTGGGACCATTCGGCGATGGTCAAAGCGCTCGAAGCGCTCGCGAACCATCAGGTCGCGAAATAAGAAAACCATTTGCCACAGAGGACACAGAGAACTGCAAAAAACAAAATCCATGAAAGTAAATTCAACTGATTTTCCAGGACGGGTCCTTTGGACATCGCGAACGAAACGTTCAGATTCGCCAGCTGCACCTCATGTGCCTGCCGAGGTTTCCTCTGTGCCCTCTGTGTCCTCTGTGGCCAAGAGGGTTGAGTCATGAATCAGGAACCCCGCGCCCTGCTGAAGGCGATGTTCGATGCCGCAATCGCCGCGGCGCTGCCCGACAAGTCGCTGCCGGCGTATCTGCCGACGCCGCCGAAAGGACGCACCATCGTGATCGGCTGCGGCAAAGCGGCGGCCAGCATGGCGAAAGCGGTCGAAGACCACTGGAAAGGTGAATTGTCGGGCCTCGTCGTCACCCGCTACGGGCACAACGTGCCCACAAAAACAATCGAAGTCGTGGAGGCAGCCCATCCTGTTCCCGATGCGGCCGGTCGTGCCGCCGCCGAGCGCATCCTGAAGCTGGTGCAAGGCCTGACGGCCGATGACCTGGTGCTGTTCCTGGCATCGGGGGGTGGGTCCGCCCTTCTCGCGCTTCCCGCCGCCGGCCTCACACTCGAAGACAAGCAGGCCATAAACAAGGCCTTGCTGAAAAGCGGCGCCAACATCACCGAGATGAACTGCGTGCGCAAGCATCTTTCCGCCGTGAAGGGCGGGCGGCTTGCCGCCGCCTGTGCGCCGGCCCAACTCGTGACGCTGGCGATATCGGACATTCCCGGCGATGACCCCGCGGTCATCGCGTCCGGACCCACCGTGGCGGATTCGACGACATTCGCTGACGCCATTGCGACCCTGCAGAAGTACGGAATCACCGAACCGGCTGCCGTAGTCGCGCATTTGCGCGCCGCCAGGGAAGAAACGCCCAAGCCCGGCGATGCGCGGCTCGCGCACGCGCAATTGCACATGATAGCCACACCGCAAATGTCACTGGAGGCCGCCGCCGAAGTGGCCCGCCGTGCCGGCGTCACGCCGGTGATACTCGGTGACGCCATCGAAGGCGAATCCCGCGAAGTGGCCATGGTCCATGCCGGCATCGCCCGCCAGGTCAGGCGTCACGGGCAGCCGGCAAAGAGCCCGTGCGTGCTGCTATCGGGCGGCGAAACCACCGTCACGGTGCGCGGCAAGGGCCGCGGAGGGCGCAACGCGGAGTTCCTGCTTGCGCTTGCGGTAGTCCTCAACGCGGACCCGGGTATTTACGCGCTGGCCGGCGATACTGACGGCGTGGACGGCACCGAGGACAATGCTGGAGCGATCCTGGCCCCGGACTCCCTCTCGCGTGCGGCGAGCCGCAATCTGGACGCCAAGAGCATGCTCGCCGATAATGACGGCTACAGTTTCTTCTCCGGCCTTGGCGATCTGGTCATCACCGGACCGACACTGACCAACGTCAACGACTTCCGCGCGGTGTTGATTCTCTAGCATGGGTGCACCTGCCTTACTTCCTTCCGAAACGTTCGAGCCGCAGATCGCCAAGGCGGATTTGATCGCGCGCCTGGCCGCGGTGCTGCCCGCCGAAGCGCTGCTGCATGAGCGCGAGGATCTGAAACCGTTCGAATGCGACGGCATGACCGCCTACCAGCGCGTGCCGCTGATGGTCGCCCTGCCCGCCGACGAAGAACAGGTCCGCGCGGTACTGAAGATCTGCTACGAGGGCCACGTCCCGGTCGTGTTCCGCGGCGCGGGAACAGGCCTCTCGGGTGGCGCACTGCCCTACGAGCATGGCCTGCTTCTGGTCATGGCGAAAATGAAGCGCATTCTGGAAATCGATCCGCTGGCGCGCGTAGCCAGGGTGCAACCTGGCGTACGCAACGCGGCGATTTCCGAAGCGACGGCGCCGCATGGCCTGTATTACGCGCCCGATCCCTCCAGCCAGATCGCCTGTTCAATTGGCGGCAATGTCGCCGAGAATTCCGGCGGTGTGCACTGCCTGAAGTACGGCCTCACGGTGCATAACATCCTCAGGCTGCGGGTCGTCACCATCCAGGGCGAAGTGCTGGAGATCGGCGGCGAAGGCCTCGATTCCTCGGGTTACGACCTGCTCGCGCTGATGACCGGCTCGGAAGGCATGCTTGGCGTCGTCACAGAGATCACGGTCAAGTTGCTGCCGAAACCGCAAAAGGCCCAGGTGGTGCTCGCCGCCTTCGACGACCTCCTCAAGGCCGGACAGGCGGTAGCCGACATCATCGGCGCCGGTATCGTCCCGGCCGGCCTCGAAATGATGGACAAAAAAGCCACGGCCGCCGTCGAGCAGTTCGTGCACGCAGGCTATCCGCTTGATGCCGAGGCAATCCTGCTGTGCGAATCGGATGGTACGGTGGAAGAGGTTGCGGCTGAGATCGAACGCATGACCGAGGTCATGCGCAAGGCAGGCGCGACCGAGGTCCGCACCTCCAGGAACGAAACCGAGCGCCTGAAGTTCTGGGCCGGTCGCAAGGCCGCGTTTCCGGCAGTCGGCCGCATCATGCCCGACTACTACTGCATGGACGGCACCATTCCGAAGAAACAGCTTCCTTTCGTTCTGAAGCGCATTGCTGAACTGTCGGAAAAATTCCAGCTCCAGTGCGCGAACGTTTTCCATGCCGGCGACGGCAACCTGCACCCGCTGATCATGTTTGACGCCGCCGACGACGACCAGAACCACAGGGCGGAAGCTTATGGCGCGGCGATTCTCGAACTCTGCGTGGAAGTCGGCGGCACAATCACGGGCGAACACGGCGTCGGTGTCGAGAAGATCAACCAGATGTGCGTCCAGTTCCGCACCGGCGAGCTGCAGGCCTTCCACGCGGTCAAGAAAGTCTTTGATGAATTCGGCCTGCTCAATCCGGGCAAGGCCGTGCCCACGCTACAGCGCTGCGCCGAGCACGGCGCCATGCGCGTGCACCGCGGACAGGAGAAGTTTCCCGACCTGCCGCGTTTCTAAACCCGATTGCCACAGAGGACACAGAGATCACAGAGAGGCCCATTAATACGAAGACAGGGAACATGTTTGTTTGCAGGTACGGGAACGATGTACGAAATGCTGGCATGACTGGTAATTTCAGCTTTCCCGCTCCTGTTTTTCTCTGTGTCCTCTGTGCCCTCTGTGGCTAATGATCCGTTCCAGATGCAGGAAGTCCTCAATCAGTTTTCCGAAACCATCCGCAAGGCGGCCGCCGAGCGCACGCAGTTGCGCCTGCGCGGAGGCGGCAGCAAGGATTTCTATGGCCTGGCGCTGATCGGGGACGTGCTGGACACGCGCGCGTACTCCGGCATTGTCGAATACGAGCCAACCGAGATGGTCATCACTGCGCGGGCCGGCACGCCTTTGCGCGAGGTGGAATCGGCACTGGCGCAAGGCGGCCAGATGCTGGCTTTCGAGCCGCCGTATTTCTCGGCGGATACAACCCTGGGCGGCAGTATCGCGGCCGGATTCTCCGGGCCGCGGCGGGCGTATGCCGGAGCCGCCCGCGATTTCGTGCTCGGCACGAGGATGCTGAACGGTCTTGGCGAAGACCTGCGCTTCGGCGGACAGGTCATGAAGAATGTCGCGGGCTATGACGTCTCGCGGCTTCTTGCGGGTTCCTTCGGCACGCTGGGATTGATTGCGGAAGTCTCCCTGAAAGTGCTACCCGTTCCGGAGGAAGAACGCACGTTACGCTTCGAGATGGACGAAAGTCGCGCCCTCGATTCGATCAATCGCTGGGCGGCAAGACCGCTGCCCCTGTCCGCATCCTGCCATGCCGATGGCGTGCTCCATGTGCGACTTTCCGGAGCTGCGCCGGCAATCGCCTCCGCGGTAATCAAGCTTGGCGGCGAGAGCGTCTCCGACAGCGCCAACTACTGGAGAACGATCCGTGACCAGGCCCACACCTTCTTTGCCAACGCGCCGACCTTATGGCGGCTCTCTATCAAGGCTACGAGCGCGCCTCTGAATCTCGGTCCGCAAC
>JBKJUC010000119.1:0-3158 GCA_046590325.1 Burkholderiales bacterium
TTGATGCTCATGAATCCGCCGCGCAGTCTCGGTTCCACGCTCGAGATCACCAGGGCCATGGCTGGCACGAAGCGGCCGGACACGAAGACCATGAAAATCACCGAGGCGCAGATCGCCACCCAGACCGGCACCGGTGGCAGGTTTGTCGTGATCAGCAGCGGGACAATAGAAATCAGGCCGATGACGGTGAAAATCTGCCGCTTGCCGTGCCTGTCGGAGAGCTTGCCGATATAGCGCGACGAGAACGCGGTGGCAAGCCCGCCGAAGAAGTAGAGATAGGGAAGATCGGTTTCCTTCAGTCCGACGTTGGCGACCATGTACGGCGCGATGAACGGAATCACGGAGAATCCGGCGAACATCAGCGCGAACATGAACAGGAACGCGCGCAGGTGATTTCCCTCGCCAAGTACTGCTTTCATTTGCAGCAGCGGACGATGAGTTTCGCCGGCGACAAGATGGCCGCGCATCGGTGGAACGATCTTCCAGACGGCGACCAACACCAGCAGCGACACGATGACCAGGAAGAAGAAGGGGGCGCGCCAGGAGAAATGCGCCGCCAGCAAAAGGCCGATCGGCACGCCGAGAATCGATGACAGCGCGAAAGCTGACATCAGGACGCCAGTCGCTGCGCCGCGTCGCTGTTCGGGCACCGCATCGCCCACGATGGAATGTACCGTGGCGCCTGCCACGCCGCCGAACGCCCCGGCAACCGCGCGCGCAGCGAGCAATGTGACATAGCCCGGTGCGATCCCGCAAAGCAGCGTGGAAGCGACGAATCCCACATACAGGAACAGCAGCACCTTCCTGCGATCGAATCGATCGGTATAGAAGGCCACTGCCAGCGAAGCGATCGCCGCGGTAAGGGTGTAACTGGACACCAGCAGGCCAAATTGTTGCGGGGAAATCAGCATTACGCGCATCAGTTGCGGGCCAAGCGGCATCAGGATCATGAAATCCATGATGTGCGTGAACTGCACGGCGGCCAGAACGGAGACCAGCCTCGACTCGCCCCGGCCTACCTCGCCACGGCCCACCTCGCCCCGGCCCCCTCCCCCCTCAGGGCGGGGAGGGTGAGGAGATGCTTTGTCGGTTGTCATGCGCGCTAACGAGGGGTGACTGGTCGAGAACGTTGAGGCGCAACGGCTCGCGCTTACTTGGCTGCGGCCTGCGCAGCGAGCCGTCCGGCCCGACGGCTGGCGCCGAGCCATAGAATCGCAACAGCAGTGATCGCGAGCAGGGGCAGGGCGCTGGCGTTCAAGGCATTCCAGCTGTACTTGTAGAGGATCGCGCCGGAGGTCAGTGACGTTGCGCCCATCGTGGAATAAATCAGGAGGTCGTTCATGCCCTGGGTCTTGGCTTTTTCCGCAGGCGCATACGTCTCGGTCAGCAGGGTGGTGCCACCCACGAACAGGAAACACCAACCGACGCCGATCAGGACCATGGACAGCCAGAATGCGGTGACGGTGACGCTGGAGACGGCAATCAGGATCGCGACCAGTTTGAGTATGACGCCGAGGAACATGACGGGCAGCACGCCGATACGCACGATCAGCCAGCCCGTGCCGAAGGCGGGCGCGAACATCGCGATGATGTGCCATTCAATCACCAGCATCGCCGCGTTGTAAGAGTGATTGCACATCTGCATGGCCAGCGGCGTCGCCGCCATCAGCAGGTTCATGACGCCGTAGGCCGTGATGGCACCGAGCGCGGCGACGATGAAGGCCGGCTGGCGCATGATTGCAAGCAGCGGCCGGGTGGCGCCATGCCGCTCCTCGGACGATGGCGCAGGCAGGTCGATTCGCCGCAGGATCAGGATGGCGATGAACGCGAGAACGATCAGCGACAGGAAGGATCCGAGGTAGGCCGTCTCGAGAATATTGCGCGTGATCTTGCTGCTTTCCGGCCCGAAAATTCCGCCGACGATGCCACCGGCCAGGACCAGGGAAATGGCCTTGCTGCGGAAATCCGCCGATACGGTATCGGCCGCTGCGAACCGATAAAACCCGCCCGAACCGGTATAGATGCCAGAGACCAGCGCGGCCAGGGCCAGCAGCCAGAAGCTGTGCAGCGCCATCGCCGTCGCGGCAATGGCTCCACCGGCCATGCCGAACGTGCCGCCGAGAATGAAGCCGGCGCGGCGGCCCCTGCGCTTCATGAGCAGCGATACCGGCATTGTGGCCAGTCCGCCGCCGATAATATAGGCGGTTGCGGGCACGGTGACCAGTAGCTTGTTCTGCGCGAGCGAATCGGCGGCGAGCGTGCCGATTGAAATCATCATCGCGTTGTTGGTGACCAGCAGCGCCTGGCACGCGGCCAGCGCGAAGACGTTAGCCCGATTACCTTGCATCGATCCGCTGCTTCACTTCAGGCGGATGTCGACGGCATGGAACACGGTCTTGCCGGCATTGGTGAGGCGGACGGTTTCCTTCGCCTTGCGCCACTTGAACCCGGCGGGTTGCATGGCAAAGCTCTCCGACCCCTGCGGGCCTTCGACCGTGATGTTGCCGCCCGATACCGAGATCAGCATGCCGCAGGGCGCGCGCAACTCGGACGCCTCGCCCGGATGCAGGATGATGCGCGTGACGAAGACGCGCTCGTTGTCGACCAGAAGCGTCTGGTTCGGACCTTCGACTGCCGCCGCGGAAGTGCCGCATCCGCTGAGGATCTCGGTATCCGTGACGCGGTATTCGGTGGCGCCGGGATTGGTAACTCGATGTGCCTTGGGCTTGGCGGCGTAATTGAGGAAATAGGTTTCGCCGATCGCGCGCGCGCCGCGGCGTACCGGTTCCTGGTTCCAGTCCTGGGCGATGGTCGGCGCCGCGGAGATGTTCACGAATACGCCGTCGTTGCGATGCCAGTGGTTAAGCGCTTCATACCCCGGCTCGATCTGCACGTCGAAAAACCGTACATGTTCGTTCTCGAATTTCAGGTGATGTCGGGGTTCCTGCGTGATGTCGACCGGCTCGGTCTGGGCGAAGGCGGTTGTGCACAGGCTGGCAAGCAGAAGCGCAATCAAGCGATGGACGGTCATTCCTGTGCTCCTCCAGGGGGCGGTCGCAGAGCGGCGAAGCGCGACATTCTGCCAGAAAGCACCCACGACTGGCCGGAATGGAAAAAAATCTCTTATATGTCATAGAGTTCAGATAGGCAGCGTCCGC
>JBKJUC010000074.1:0-17328 GCA_046590325.1 Burkholderiales bacterium
GGTGAGCGAGGAGCCGGAATCGAGTGCAGGGTTTCTCAACCTTGGTCCGCGCCTGATGTTCAACGCCGAAGATCTCGCTGCCACCGGCCTGATCCAGCCAGGCAGCCGTGTTTCCTACCGGCTGTTCGTTGCGGGCGACGGCGACGCGGTGGCTACGTTCCGCGAATTCGCCGCGGGGTCCGTACGCCCGGGCCAGCGCGTCGAAGACATCCGCCAGGCGCGTCCGGAAATCAATTCCGCCCTGTCGCGGGCAGAAAGATTTCTCGGATTGTCCTCCCTGCTGACCGTCATCCTGGCCGGCGTGGCCGTTGCGCTTGCCGCGCGGCGCTATCTACAGCGTCACCTGGATGGCTGCGCGATCATGCGCTGCCTGGGGGCAAGCCAACGGGAAATCCTTTCGCTGCACATGCTGCAGTTCGCCATGATCGGGCTGGTCGCGAGTGCCATCGGCTGCGTCGCCGGCTTTCTCTGCCAGCATGTGCTGGCTGCCTTCCTTGCCCCCCTGGTATCCGTGAGCCTGCCGGAGCCGGGCTGGTTGCCCGCTTTCCAGGGCATGATCGCCGGCTTCGTGCTGCTGCTGGGATTCGCCGCGCCGCCGCTGATTGCGTTGAAAAAAGTGCCGACGCTGCGCGTCCTGCGCCGCGACCTCGGCGTGCCGGACTCGTTCGGATGGTCGGCCTACCTGCTCGGCGGCGCCGCGTTGGCCGGCCTTATCCTGTGGCAGGCGCAGGATCTGGAACTCGGACTCGTGGTCCTGGGAGGCGTGGTTGCCACGATGCTGGTGTCGGCGCTGTTCACGTGGCTGGTGCTGCGATCGCTTCCCCTGTTCAGCCGGGGGGCGGGGCTGAACTGGAGATACGGACTGGCCAACCTGCGCCGGCGCACTTTCGGCAGCGTGATCCAGGTGGTCGGCCTGGGCCTGGGCCTGATGGCCCTGACCCTGCTCACCCTCGTGCGCGGCGATCTGCTGGAAAGCTGGCAGAAGAGCCTGCCGGAGAATGCGCCCAACCGTTTTCTGGTCAACATCCAGCCGGACCAGGTCCCGGCGATCCGCGAATTCTTCGCGGGAAATGCGATGGCGGCTCCGGAGCTCCATCCCATGGTGCGCGGACGGTTGGTCGAAGTGAATGGCCGGGCGGTCACTTCGAAGGATTTCGTGGATGACCGGGCCCGGCGGCTGGTGGATCGCGAGTTCAACCTGTCCTGGGCACGCGCCATGCAGCCGGACAACGTGATTCTGGAAGGCCGCTGGTTCAACGACGGCGATGCTGGCAAACCCGTGGTTTCCATGGAGCAGGGCATTGCGGAGTCGCTGGGATTAAAGCTCGGCGACAAGCTGACCTACGACATTGCCGGCACGCGGCTCACAGTTGCCATCCTGTCCCTGCGCAAAGTCGAGTGGGATTCCTTCCGCGTCAATTTTTTCGTCGTTGCCCCGCCCGGCGTGCTGGAAAAAGCGCCGGCGAGCTATGTCACGAGCATGCATCTGCCCGCCGAGCGTTCCCCGCTGATGGATGACCTGGTGAGGGCCTTTCCCAACCTCCTCGTGATCGATGTTGCCGCGATCCTCACCCAGGTGCAGCGCATGATGGACCAGGTGGTCAGGGCGGTGGAGTTCGTGTTCCTGTTCAGCCTCGCCGCTGGACTTCTGGTGCTGTTTGCGGCCGTGGCCACCACGCACGACGAACGCGTTTTCGATTCAGCAGTGCTGCGCACGCTGGGCGCATCGTCGCGGCAACTGCGCGCGATACAGGCGGCCGAGTTCCTGCTCATCGGGGCGATGGCAGGGCTGCTCGCCGCCGTTGGCGCCACGGCGATCGGATATGTCCTCGCGAAGCAGGTGCTGAACGTGCCTTACGAATTCAATGCCTGGATCTGGCTTGCGGGCCTGGGAATCGGCGGTATCGGCGTCATGATCGCCGGTCTGATTGGCACCGCGAAGGTGTTGCGCACGCCGCCGATGCAGGTTTTCAGGCAGGCCGCCTGAGAACAGTGAATGGTAATTGGTGATTGGTAACCGGTAACGTCAAAACCGGGAACCACAGGGATCGAGAGCTTCTAATCCAATCACCAATCACCAATCACCAATCACCAATCACCAATCACCAATCACCGCCCCCCGGTCGCGCCAGTTGACGCCGCCGCACAGCACCAGCATCTCGCCATGGTGGCGCGTGCCGATGGAAACCGTGATGTACTGGTTGGCCCCGGTGATGGTCATGCGTGGACGTCTATCGTTCGCCTCCGAGTTCGGATGGATTCGGCGGGGCGGCCGGTCTCACTCGGCCGCGGGGGGCCGAGTCGGCGCTGCAACGGCGTGCTTGCGGTTGCGCCTTGCCTCGTACACCAGCGGCGGACACACCTTCGCATCGTTGTGGATGACCTGGCAGTCGAGGCAATAGAAACATTCGTCCATGTTGATTGCCCCGCTCGGCTCGATGGCCTGTATCGGGCAGCGCTTTGCGCACAACTGGCAGGGGCTGCCGCATTCCGTGCGACGCTTCAACGTCGTGAACCCGCGCAGGCGCAGCTTGCCGCCAATCGCCATCACCGCGCCAAGCGGGCAGAGAAACCGGCAAAACGCGCGTTCGACGAACAAGCCGGCGGCGAGAATCACCAACGCGAATAGAACGAATGGCCAGGCTCGGTCCATTCTCAGCGAGATGACGGTCTTGAACGGCTCGATCTCAGCCGCGACCGCCATGGTCTGCAGTCCGTGCAGAGAGGCGGCGGCCAGCACCGCGAGCGACACGTACTTCAAGGGCCACAACATACGATGAGCCCGGTACGACGGCGACCATTGGGGCAACGAGACGACGCGGGCGAGCTTGGCCAGGAGTTCCTGCAGGGCGCCGAACGGGCACAGCCAGCCGCAGAACACGCCGCGGCCCCACACGACGAAGCTAACGACCACGAACGCCAGCAAGACGCATAGCAACGGATCGGCGAGGAGCACGGCCAGGCCGTTGCCATTGATGAGCCCGAGCAACCATGCAAAAACGTTGATGATGCTTAGCTGGGCCCCCGCGATCCAGCCTATCCACACCAGCGTGAAGAGCAGAAAGCCAATGCGCAACGCCTGATAGAGACGCGCGTGGCGCGTCAGCCTGTCGATCGAGATGAGCAGCGCCGTGAGCACCAGCAGAGCAAAGCCAAGCACGATAATGTTGCGCGCCTGGGCGCGCCAACTCTCGCGCCAGGGCGCCTCGAGCGGCTCCTGCGCAGACGGCTCGGCCGGTGGCAGCACGAATCGCGAGGGCAAGCTGTAGCTGAGCTTGAACTCGCGCTTTGGAGCGCCAGAACCGGAACCGTCGCCCACTACTACCAGCTGCCACGGCGCGAGAACATCGATCCCCTTCTCAGCCGGTATCTGGAACAGGCCGATCTCGTTGAACTTCGGTGCCCCTTTGGCTGAGACGAATGGCAGATACTGATAGTGCTTTAGCTCACGCTGCAGCACGAATGTGCGTGCACCCTGCTCGATCCGGATCCGATCGAATGTGCCCGTATCGAACACCTTGGTGCCGACGAAAGAGTAGGGCCCCTTGCCCATGAGCACCACGATCAGGTCCTGGGGGCTACGCGTCGCCACGTGCTCGCCGTAGCGCGTGGCGCCGAGAAGATTGCGACCGATCGAGGCGGGATTGACCGCGGCCGCATACAGATCGAGCACGACACCTTGGCTACCCGTACCTGCCTTGCCGCCATCGTGAATCTGGATTCGTCCTACCGCACCAGCCGCGATGAGTTCCGGCCAGGTCAAGGGTTCGAAGTTCGCTGTATCGATCATGGCGGCCGACGCGGCGCCAGTCGTCAGTCCACGAGAATGGGCGACCAGGCGGGCGCCCTGAACAATGGCATGATGAAATGCCCGTGCACTCACGGTCGCTCCGCTGATGCCGTTGATGTTGCCCGGCGTGCCCTGGCTGGAAAACGAAATCGAGCCACCCAGGTCAAGACCGGCGTACTGCTCGACGAAGCGCGTGAGCTGCGCACCCATGGAGTTGTAGTCGATGATCGGCTCATGGTGCTCCACGAGGACGACGCCAACGATTTTCCCCTGCAGATCCAGTCCGACCACGAAGTTGAACGGCGCACCGGAGAAGCCGACGACATCTGTCAGTTCCGCGGTGGAAAATAGTAAGCCGATGCGGCCCCCGGCACCGTAAACAGGGATGGCTGGCGGCTCTCCAGACAGCGGGCCGGTGGAGGCCGCGTGTGGGAACAGGCGATCAACCGTGTCTTTCTTCAACCAGTCAGGCTGCTCCCCCGCACACACAGGCTCGGGGATACCGAGGAGCGCGAGACATACCAGGAACACGAGCGCCGCGATGGTACAAGAGCGAGAAAGCGCCGCTGGGACAGAGTGCTGGCCAGGCGAGTACTGCGCGCTAGCCATGGAGGTGGGCACGGAGCCCGTCGGTGACACGGACATCGAATGTGGGCCCGACGGCCGTCACGAACAACACCGCGAGACCGTGCGCCTCCGCCAGCGAGTACCCTCGCTCCGCACCGAGGACCAGCAGCGCGGTCGCCCATGCGTCGGCTTCCATGGCCGTATCAGCGACCACGCTCACCGCCATGGGCGGATGTTCGACCGGCCGCGCTGTCGCGGGATCGATACAGTGCGAATAGTGCCGTCCCTCCTGCTCGAAGAAGTCCTGGGTGGTGCCGGAGGTGGCAATCGCCCGGTTCTCGAGGACGACGATCTCTCCAACGACGTGACGACCCTCCACCGGGCGCTCGATGCCGACTCGCCAGGGACTTCCCGCCGCCGTGGTGCCCCTGGCCCGGAGCTCTCCACCGATTTCCACCAGGTAGTCGTCAATACCCTGGCGATCCAGGATCATGGCCACGCGATCGACACCGTACCCCTTGGCAATTGCGCTCAAGTCGACCTGGGTGCGACTTTGTGTCTTTCGGATCGCACCGGCGGATGGGTCGGTTTGCAGGTGCTGGTAGCCAACGCTTTTCCGAACCCGCTCGATGACCGCATCATTCGGAACTCGTCGGGTAAGGTACTGCGGACCGAATCCCCAGAGATCGACCAAGGGTCCGACGGTGACATCGAACGCACCCTGGGTCGCCGTGCTGATCCGCGATGCGCTATCGAGCACTTCGAGCAGGCCCCGTGACGCAGGCGCCCATCGCAGATCTTGTCGCCGGTTGAATTCCGACAGCTCCGACCGAGGGTCGTAGGTGGACATCGCCCGATTGATCGCCGCCAACTCGACCTCGATGAGTTCCACGAGCCCCGTCCGCACAGCATCGTCGATCGGCGCCGCCAACTCCACGGCGTAGCTCGTGCCCATGGTAAGGCCGCGAATCGTTGCGTGAACCGGCCGAGCGCATGCTGCTACAGAGCCCGCTGCCAGTAACGTGATGAACGTGCGACGTTTCATGCCCCGCTCCTCGGGCCCGCTGTTTCCGTGACAATTAATGCGCCGTGAGCCGAGAGCGTTTGCCAGTCTCCGGGAGCTGGACAGTTTGCCGTCTCAGACTCCGGGAAGTATAAGCGGGATTTTGAGCGCATGAGGGCTTCGTAGCCGACGACGCGGCCGTGGGCGACGCTGAATATGATATGGGCTGGAAATGGCTGCCAAGCCGAAGGTTGGCGTACTCAGCGGCTGCGCGTCCGTTTTCTACGCGGATCCGGCTCTGGATTGCAGCAAGGCTGGCGGCGGACTGGGCTGAATCTGCAGGGCTCAAATTCATTCGCGAACGCTTGTTATTGTTGGCTTTGCGGAGCGTCCGGCGGGTGGTTGCCGACCGCAATATTCCGGCTGCTTGGGGACAGCGGCATTATTCGGAAATTCAATGAATTGCAATGATTCTCGTGGTACACTGCGCGACCTTTTTTTCAGGCAGTGGAACTCATGAGCCGCAACGTCCGCAACATCGCCATCATCGCCCACGTCGACCACGGTAAGACCACCCTGGTGGACAAGCTACTGCGCCAGTCCGGCACTTTCGCCGCGCACCAGCATATGACCGAACGGGTGATGGATTCCAATGACCTGGAAAAAGAGCGCGGCATCACCATCCTGGCCAAGAACTGCGCGGTCCAGTACGACGGCACCCACATCAACATCGTCGATACTCCCGGCCACGCTGATTTTGGCGGTGAAGTCGAGCGGGTGCTGTCCATGGTCGACAGCGTGTTGCTGCTGGTGGATGCGGTCGAAGGCCCGATGCCCCAGACCCGCTTCGTCACGCGCAAGGCCCTGGCCCTCGGCCTCAAGCCCATCGTCGTGGTCAACAAGGTTGATCGTCCCGGTGCCCGTCCGGACTGGGTGGTCAACCAGACTTTCGATCTTTTCGACAAGCTCGGCGCCACCGAGGAGCAACTCGATTTTCCCGTTGTGTATGCCTCTGCCCTTAACGGCTATGCGACGCTGGACTTGACCCAGCCGAGCACCGACCTGCGCCCGCTGTTCGAGGCAATCATCAGGAACGTGCCGGTGCGCGACGCCGACCCCGAAGGTCCGCTGCAACTGCAGATCTGCTCCCTTGATTATTCCAGCTTTGTCGGCCGCATCGGCATCGGCCGGGTCGCACGCGGACGCATCCGGTCAGGCCAGTCCGTTGCCGTGATGCAGGGCCAGGACAGCGAGCCGAAGATGGCAAAGGTCAACCAGGTGCTGGTATTCAAGGGCCTGGAGCGCACCGTGGTCGAACAGGCAGAAGCCGGGGACATCGTCCTGATCAATGGCATCGACGAAGTCGGCATCGGCATCACCCTCTGCGACCCGGCCACGCCGGATGGCCTGCCGCTGCTGAAAGTGGACGAGCCCACGCTGACGATGAACTTCCTGGTCAACACCTCGCCGCTGGCTGGCCGTGACGGCAAGTACGTCACCAGCCGCCAGATCCGCGAGCGCCTGGAGCGCGAACTCCAGTCCAACGTGGCGCTGAAAGTCGAGTTCACCGCCGATTCAGACACCTTCGTGGTTTCCGGCCGTGGTGAACTGCACCTGACCATCCTGCTCGAGAACATGCGCCGTGAAGGGTATGAAATGGCGGTCGGCCGCCCGCGCGTGGTGATGAAGATGGTGAACGGTGTCAAGCAGGAGCCTTACGAATTGCTGACGGTGGACGTCGAAGATGGCCATCAGGGCGGCGTGATGGAAGAACTGGGCCGCCGCCGCGGCGACCTTCAGGACATGCAGGCCGACGGCAAGGGCCGCACCCGCCTCGAGTACCGTATTCCGGCGCGAGGGCTGATCGGTTTTCAGGGCGAATTCCTCAACATCACGCGCGGCACCGGTCTGGCCAGCCACATTTTCGATGACTACGGTCCGGTGAAGGGCGACATGGAAGAGCGCCGCAACGGCGTGCTGATTTCGCAGGACGACGGCGAAGCGGTGGCCTATGCACTGTGGAAGCTGCAGGACCGTGGCCGCATGTTCGTATCTCCGGGCGATGCCTTGTATGAAGGCATGGTGATCGGCATCCACTCGCGCGACAACGACCTCGTGGTCAATCCGATCAAGGGCAAGCAGCTCACCAACGTCCGCGCCTCGGGCACCGACGAAGCCGTGCGCCTGGTGCCGCCGATCGAGTTGACCCTGGAAAAGGCGGTCGAGTTCATTGCCGACGACGAACTGGTGGAAATCACGCCCAAGTCCATCCGCATCCGCAAGCGCCATTTGAAAGAACACGAGCGCAAGCGCGCGTCGCGAGACAGCAATACCGTGGCGGCATAAGCCACCGACCTCACCCCGGCCTTCTGCGCCGCTTCAAGGGCGCCCTTGTCCCCCTGCAAGGGCGGATAGGGATTGGTAAGCGCAAACGGGCGACCTGGTCGCCCGTTTCTTTTTGTTTTAAGCACCTTCTGCGCTGCTTCAAGTGTGCCCTTGTCCGCCTCTCTCAGCGAGGGGGAAGGGCACACTTGAAGCAGCGCAGAACGCTGGGATGAGGTGGAGGGTGGTTTATACTTCGCTATGCCTGAATTTTCTCTCGCAGTGATTCTCTCCGCCGCCACGCTCGTCGCGGTGATCGTGGCAATTTTCATCGTCATCGGCATGTCGCGCCGCCAGGAGTCGGATCCGCGCAGCATTGCGCAGGAGCTCGACATGAAGCACCTGCTGATGATCAAGGACGTGAATTCCGCACTGAATACCCTGGGCGACAGGCTTTCCGCTTCCCAGACGGATCTGCTGGAACGCCTGCGCTCCACGGTTTCCAACGAACTCACGCAGACCCGCAGCACCGTCGGCGCGCTTCAGGTCAAGCAGGTCGAAGAGCTTTCCGCCACGCGCGAGAATACGGCGCTAAAGCTGTCGGAAATGAGCGCCGAACTGCAGGCCAAGCACGAGCTGCTCCGCAACGAGGTGATCACGCGCATCCTGCAGACCCTTGCGGAACAGAATCGCGCCGAGCAGGAGCTGATCCAGACCACCATGCGCAATGCATCGGCGCAGATTGCGGCGTCGATGGAGGTCCTCGCGAAGAGCACGGAGTCGCGACTGGAACAGATCAGCGGCAAGGTAACCGAGCGCCTCGATGAAGGATTCAAGAAAACCAACGAGACCTTTGTCAGCGTCATGACCCGCCTGGCCACCATCGACGAAGCGCAGAGGAAAATCGACAGCCTCACCACCAACGTCGTCAGCCTGCAGGAACTGCTGGGCGACAAGCGCTCGCGCGGCGCCTTTGGCGAAGTGCAACTCGAGAGCCTGGTGCGCAACATCCTTCCGGAAATCGCCTACGAGTTCCAGTACACGTTCAAGTCGAACGGCGTAAGGGCCGACTGCGTCCTCAAGCTGCCGGAGCCGACTGGCATGGTGGCGGTGGACGCCAAGTTCCCGCTCGAGAACTACCAGCGCATGTTCGAGATCGGCCTCGGCGACGCCGACCGTGCGTCCGCCCAGCGCCAGTTCCGCGCCGACGTGAAGAAGCATGTCGAGGACATTGCCGTCAAGTACATCATTGCGGGCGAGACCTCCGATGGCGCTGTGATGTTCGTGCCCGCCGAAGCGGTGTTCGCGGAAATCCACGGCTACCATCCCGAGCTCGTCGATTTCGCCATGCAGCGGCGCGTCTGGATCGTGTCCCCGACCACGCTGATGGCCGTGCTGAATACGGCGCGCGCCGTCATGAAAGACGTCGCGACGCGGGAGCAGGTGCATATCATCAAGGACGAACTCGGCAAGCTCGGCAAGGATTTCCAGCGTTTCGATCAGCGCATGAAAAAGCTCGCGGACCACATCCGGCTGGCCCACCAGGACGCGGAAGAGGTGCGAGTATCCAGCGACAAGATCACCCGGCGCTTTACGCAGATAGAGCGGGTCGAGCTCGACCGCCCCGATCAGATTCGCAGCCTCGAGGAAGTCCTTCTCGAAACGGCGCAGGATGATGAGGGCGCGCCGGACGATACGCGCGCCTGAGCCCCTGATGTTCGGTTTCGCGCGATGGCGCAGGCGCCGCATCCTGCAACGGGCGAGCCTGGATGAGGCGAGCTGGTTCCGGGTTGCCAACCGGTTTTCCTTTTTCCAGCGCCTCGACGACGCGGAGCGTATCCGTCTGCGCGAGTTGGTCATCCTGTTTTTGCATGGCAAGCAGATCTCTGCTGCGGGCGGACTCGAACTCGACCTGGAGAAACTGCTCGGCATTGCGATCCAGGCCTGTATCGTGGTGCTCAACCTGGGCATCGAGCACTACGACGGCTGGGTGGAGATCATCGTCTATCCGGACGAATTCATGCCACGCCAGGAGATCCGCAATCAGGAGGGCCTCATTGAAACCGATGAAGCCGCTTATGCCGGGCAGGCGTGGCTGAATGGACCCGTGCTGCTGTCCTGGGCCGACGTCGAGAATGCCGATGAGGCCGATGGGGTGAACGTGGTAATCCACGAATTCGCCCACAAGCTCGACATGCTCAACGGCGACGCGAACGGGTTCCCGCCCTTGCATTCCGGCATGAGCCGCGAGGCCTGGTCGAAGGCTTTCACCAGCGCTTACGACGATCTGAGCCGGCGCGTGGGGGTTGGGGAGGATACGGAAATCGACCCCTACGCGACCGAGTCACCCGCGGAATTTTTTGCCGTGATGAGCGAAGCCTTTTTTGAGATTCCCGATCTGGTGCGGACGGTCTATCCTCAGGTCTACTCGCAGCTTGCGCTGTTCTACCGGCAGGATCCGGCGAGCCGTGAGCTGCCGCGCGAATGGAGGCTGAGAACGGCGTGAGGCGCATCCTGCCGATGTTCGTGGTGATCCTGGTGATGAGTTGGGCCGCGGTAGGCCATGCCCAGGAGACGGTGCTCGAGGTCATTACGCTCAAGTACCGAAACGCCGACCAGATCATTCCAATGCTCAAGCCGCTGCTGGCCCCGGGCGGCACCATCAGCGGGATGCAGAACAGGGTCATCGTGCGCACCACGCCGGAGAATCTTGCCGAACTGCGCAAGGTGCTGGGCATGGTCGACAACGCGCCCCGGCGGCTGCTGATCTCGGTGAGACAGGATGCGGCGGCGTCTGGCAGCCTCGACGAGGCGGAAATATCCGGCTCCATCGGCAATGACCGCGCGCGGGCCACGGTTCCGGGGACCGGCAGCCAGCAGGGCGGGACGGCGCAAGTCAAGCGGGGCGACGACAAAGTGCGGGGTCGGGTACTGCGCTCGCAATCCGCTTCCACGGATCGCGACGTGCAGACTGTGCAGGTGCTCGAAGGCAATGAGGCCATTATCAATGTCGGCCAGTCGGTGGCCATACCAAGCGGCAGCGTGTCGGTCACGCCTTCGGGAACCCAGCCTTCCCGGTCCATCGAATATCGCGACGTCGGGACGGGTTTCCGTGTCAGGCCGCGAGTGAACGGCGATCAGGTGACCTTGGAGATCAGTACCCGGCGCGACAGCCTTGGCGATCCGAATGCCGGGTCCTTTAATGTGCAGAGTGTGGATACCGTGATCTCAGGGCGCCTGGGCCAATGGCTGGAACTCGGCGGGATCGGACAGTCGAGCACGCAGCACGATAGCGGCACGGGCAGCCGGCGCAGCAACATCGGTACGAATGACCGGCGGGTATCGTTGAAGGTGGAGGAATTACCGTGATGAAGGCGCAAAATCACGGCTTTTGCGACATTCACGGCCTTTGAATCCCTCCCGCTGGCATCTCATCCTGCTGGGCACATTCCTCGCGATCCTGATCTGGTCCGGGATGGCGCCGAAAAACCATTTCATCTGGTTCCTCGAGGTGGTTCCTGCCATTATTGGTGCGGTGGTGCTCGCTGCGATCTACCCGAAGATCCGGCTGACCATGCTGGTCTATTGCCTGGTCTGGCTGCATGCGCTGGTGCTGATGCTGGGTGGGCACTGGACCTACGCGGAGATGCCACTGTTCAACTGGTTGCGCGATGAGTTCGACCTTGCCCGGAACTACTACGACCGGCTGGGCCACGTCATGCAAGGTTTCGTACCGGCAATGATCGCGCGCGAAATCCTGCTGCGAAACGCAGTGGTACGGGGCAGGGGGTGGCTGTTCTTCCTGGTCGCCTGCATCGCCCTTTCGATTTCCGCAACCTACGAGTTCGTCGAATGGTGGGTGGCGGTCGCCTCGGGCACGGCCGCCGATGATTTTCTGGCCACCCAGGGCGACATTTGGGACACCCAGTGGGACATGTTCATGGCCCTGTGCGGCGCGGTGGCAGCGCAGTTGCTGCTGGCATCCCCGCACGATCGCCAGCTTGCTCTAGCCCGCAGGTAGCCGCGACTTGGTGGAAACCTGCATCGGGCGCGCCGGTCCGAAGATGACCACCAGAGTCAGATCTTCGTCGATGTTGAAAAAGGAATGCTCGGCCGTAGCCCGCACGTAGAGGATGTGGCCGGGACCGATTTCGCGCTTGTCCGCGCCGATCTGGAGCCATGCATGCCCGCTCACCACAAAATATATTTCGTCTTCGAGATGCGGCGCCTGCATGTCACGCGATCCGGCGGGTAAACGGTAGATGGCGCCGCTCAGGGCCGGTGAACGGAGAAACTCGACGAACTGCGGCTCGTTGCCCTGCAGGTTCTCGGTGAGACTGTCGAGGGAATAGACTTGCCACGCGTTGTAGCTCATGTTGGTTTCTGTGCGGTTGTTCCGGTTGGCGCCCAGGGGCGCGGCGCGCAACGGGCGCTGCCGCCGCCAAAACTAGCGGTTCCGGCTGCATAAACTCTTGATCTGGATCAGGCGATAAGCATTTCCCGTCAGTCGGCGTCCTGCCTGCGGGTCCATACTTGCCATCGTTCCTTGCCCCGGAACACGTCGATCGACTCGGCGACCGCCAGGTCTTCGGCCTGCCTGAATCGCTGGCCCAGGAGCGCGTTGAGCTCCGTCTGGCTGATGCCGAAGGGTGGCCCGTTTGGCGCGTCGGCGAAGTAAAAAAATCCCGCGATTACCCCGCCCGGCTTCAGCAACTGCGCGCAGCGTTCCGGGTAGGCACTCCACATTTTGCGGGGCAGGGCGCACAGGAAAGCGCGTTCGTAAATGATGTCGAAGGGCTCGCCGGGATCGAACTCGAAAAAGTCCGCAAGCCGGACGATCTCGCCGATGTGGGCGAGATTCGTTTTCGCGAGTTCGACGGCCGCTGGGCTGAAATCAATCGCCAGCACGTCGAAACCGTTTTCCTTAAGGTAACCGGCTTCGTACGCGGACCCGCATCCGGGAACCAGTATGCGGGCGCCTGGCTGCAGCTTTGGCAGGTAGTGACGCAGGGATTCCGGAACCTTGCCGGCGTCCCAGGGGGTGACGTGATCGCGATACCTGCTTTCCCAGAAATCGGGTTTCGAACTGTCTTGCGCCACAATCCAACCTTCCGCCGCAGGGAATTGCTCACAATACTCCTCGGGCGGGCATTGTGAAGCGCCCCCCCGGTTTCAAGCTTGTTCGCCCCCCTCCGGACCGTAGAACATCACCCAGGTGCAGAAGTCGTCGCTAAAGTGCTCGAACCGATGTATCACGCCGGCTGGAACGAACAGCATGTCGCCTGCTTGAAACGCGTGGCTGTCGCTGCCGTTGACGAAACGCCCGGTGCCTTTGGCAATGACATAGATTTCGTCCCGGGAGTGCGGTTTCTGCGCATCCTGTTTCGATGGCAGGTACATTTTCACCTGCAGGCTGCCATGCTCGAACACGAAGGCGGACGGAATGCCTTCCCTGATTTTCGACACCGCATCCAGCGCATCGGCGATGCTTGCATGGCGCGCGTTCCGGGAAATCGTGAAATTCTTTTCCGGTTTCATGTTTTCACTTTCACCTTTCCCCTCGAACCTTTCGCCTGCAGTTGCTTCCACCGGAAGCAACCGACGGTATGATCGTTGACCATCCCTGTGGCCTGCATGAAGGCGTACAGGATCGTGCTGCCGACGAACCTGAAACCGCGCTTCTTCAGGTCCTTGCTCATTGCATCGGAGACCTGCGTGAGTGCAGGCACGCGTTGGTGCGTCTTCCAGCCGTTTTGCAGCGGTTTCCCGCCGACGAACTGCCAGATGTAGGCATCGAAACTGCCGAATTCCTTTTGCACCTCGAGGAAAGCGCGCGCGTTGCTGACTGTCGATTCCACTTTGAGGCGGTTGCGCACGATGCCGGGATCCTGAAGCAGTTTTTCAATCCTGGCCTTGCCGAATCGTGCCACCTTGCGAGGGTCGAAATCGCAGAACGCTTTCCGGTAATTCTCCCGCTTGTTGAGGATCGTTGACCAGGACAGGCCGGCCTGCGCGCCCTCCAGGACAAGGAACTCGAACAGGACCCGGTCATGGTGCTGGGGTACGCCCCATTCCGTGTCGTGATAGGCGATGTATTGCGGACCGCCACCTGCGGCCCAGTGGCAACGCTCTTGCATGGCATCTGGACTGGATGGACAGCCGCCATGGTAAGCGATCAGGCTTTCTGTAGGTTTTCCCGGGCGCGGCTGTAACCTTTACAAGGTTGCTCCCGATGAACTTTTGTACGGGCAGCAAGGCCGCAGCTCCTGTATTGCTGCGTTCGCCGCGCCATGCCTCGATTTCTAAACAAGGGCTTGGCGTATTCTCCCAAACTCGTTGCATCAGCAACGCTTGCAATGCACCCGCCGCCGGATTGTCGTGGCATGTCCCTTGCGGTACAGGAGCCTCGACTTACACACCCCAAGGAGGCAACCATCATGGCAAGCACGGCAAAATCAATGGCACGCGGCACCACGGCATCCCGCGAGAACGCGATTGCCATCCTGACGGCGGACCACAAGAAGGTCAGCAAGATGTTCGCGCAGTTCGAAAAGGTAAAGGACGACGACCTTGAACAGAAGCAGGAATTGGCGAAGATGGTCTGTGCCGAACTGACCATTCACGCCCAGATCGAGGAAGAGATTGTCTATCCCGCCCTGCGCGACGCGCTCGCGGAAGAGGACCTGGTCGACGAGGCGGAAGTGGAGCATGGATCGATCAAGAAGCTTATCGCTGCGCTGGAGTCGACGACTCCCGAGGATCATTTTTACAATGCCAACATGAAAGTGCTGTCCGAATACGTCAAGCATCACGTCGAGGAAGAGCAGAACGAGATTTTCCCGAAAGCCAGAAAATCAAAGCAGCTGGACCTCGAGAAAATGGGGGACGAGATCCGCCGCCGCAAGGGGCAGTTGCGCGAGGAGCTGGGCCTGGAGCCGGAGGCGCCCGAGGATGCCGGGGTGAAAGCGGAGAAGAAGCGCCATTCCGCGACCTCACGGCATATGTGATGCCGCTCGCGGACGCTGCAGCGAATGGGCCCCGTAACCGATCTTGACTGTCCTCGCTGAAGGTCAATCCGCCGCCCTGGCGGCCGGCAAGGCAGGCTTGCGCTATGTAAGCGACAGCAAGCCCGGCATCCGGCGCAAGGGCTCGGGGTCCGGTTTCCGGTATGTCGCCGTGGACGGCAAGCCGGTACACGACCGGCAGATACTGGGACGCATCCGCTCACTGGTGATTCCGCCAGCCTGGACCGATGTATGGATATGTCCCCACGACCGGGGGCATATCCAGGTCACGGCGCGCGATGCGAAGGGACGCAAGCAGTATCGCTACCATCCGCGCTGGCGCAGCACCCGCGACGAAACCAAGTACGCGCACGTGATCGGCTTCGGCAAGGCCCTGCCTGCGATCCGCAGGCGGGTGGATAAGGATCTGTCCCGGCAAGGCCTGCCCCGCGAGAAGGTACTCGCCACTGTGGTGCGCCTGCTGGAAACAACGATGATGCGGGTCGGCAACGAAGAATATGCCCGCAGCAATGGTTCGTTCGGGTTGACCACGCTGAGGGACCGCCACGTGCGCATCGATGGCGCCCGGATGCAGTTCCGCTTCAAGGGCAAGAGTTCCAAAGAGCACTTCATTGAATTGAACGACGGCCGGCTGGCGGCCATTGTGCGCCGCTGCCGCGACCTTCCCGGTTACGAACTCTTCCAGTATCTTGATGCGGACGGCGAACGACGCTCCATCGACTCGGAAGACGTAAACGGCTATCTGCGCGAGATCACCGGCGAGGATTACACGGCGAAGGACTTCCGGACCTGGGCTGGCACCTTGCTGGCGGCTCTGGCGTTACGCGAATTCGAAGCATTCGATTCCCAGGCGCAGGCAAAAAAACACCTGATGCGGGCGATTGAATCCGTCGCCGCGAAACTGGGCAACACGCCGGCAATCTGCCGCAAGTGTTACATCCATCCTGCGGTCATGGAAGCGTTCCTGGATGGAACGATGCGCGATATGCTGCAAAAGCGCGCGGAGCACGTGCCGGAGGACGTGGATGCCCTCGACCCGGAAGAGGCGGCGGTGCTTGCACTGTTGCAGCAGCGCCTGCAACGGCGGGTAAAAGCGAAAGTGGCCCGGCCCCGCAATGCGACAACGGGCGGCGTTGCCCGTGCAGGGCGCTCGCAAGCTGCTGTGACATCCTGACTTCGGCAATCAGTTCGACGCGTCGTGGTGCTGACGCGCCTACAGGTCTCGCAATGGGCACTTATTTTTCCGGGACTATGGCGCTCCCGTAGCGCGCTGGCGCCAATCCATGAATCCGACTGCCACGCCGGTCGCGTACAAAGCGCCGATCAGGACCAGGACAATATCGTGGGGAAGTGGGCCGCCACCCAGCCAGGATGCCATCGCATAGCCCAGTGCTCCATGCCCGCTCATCATCGCCGCCTGGCTGGTGATGGCCAGGGCATTCGGTCCCTGCCGATAGGTCGCGACACCCGCCAGTTTGCTCATCGCGATCGACAAGATCTGCACCGTCAACCCTACGCTGGCCAGAACTGCGGCACCCGCCACGATTCCGGCCCAGTCGGGTGCGATCACCGACAGCGGGAGGATGACCAGATAACTAAATGCAAAGTAGAACAGGATCATGACCAGCAATCCGAAGCCAAGCAGAAAGTTGATGCGAGTGAACATGTGGGCCGTGAAATGAAAGGGTAGGGAGGAAGCGGTAAGGAGGAATCCAAAGCGGGGTTGTCAACCCTGACTGCCCCTAGTGTAACTGACACCCGGCTCGCGCCAGGGTTTTCCTGCCAAGGCATTTGATCTGACGTTCGGGCCCCTGCAGTAGCAGGCATCGGAACATTCGTCGCCGGGGGCGGTCTGTTCCCCTGTGGTAACGGAAATCCAACGGCGACAACCAGCAAGGGGCTATCGACAGCATGCTTTACCGATTCATCCTGCTTTCATCGATCCTCCTGCTCAACGTCGCTCCGGCCGGGGCGGCACAGGCTCCAGCGCCCGGTGCTTCGCTGCGCGCCGCGTACGACGAGTTGCAGGCGAGGTTGCGCAGCAATCCGTTCGGCAGGCCGCTCCACCTCGACTCGCGCGAAAGTTCGTCCGACCTGAAGGGGGATATGCACGCCGCAGTCGATCACCCGTACCCACTGTTGGCGACGTCGCTCAGCGCTGCCGGCGTGTGGTGCGACATCCTTATCCTGCATCTCAACACCAAGTTTTGCGAAGCGGAAAACGACGGCGGCCGGGAAACTCTCGCCGTCAACATCGGCAAGAAGTACGACCAGCCCCTCGAAAAAACCCACCAGGTCCGTTTCGCCTTCCGTGTGACGTCGGCCAGCGCCGATTACTTTTCTGTCGTGCTGAACGCCGCGACCGGGCCATACGGCACCAAGAACTACCGGATCCTGCTGGAGGCCGTTCCGCTGGCCGGGGGCCGAACGTTTATCCACCTGTCCTATTCCTACGGCTTTGGCTTGAGCGCAAGGCTGGCGATGCAGGCCTATCTGGGAACGATCGGCAGCGCCAAGGTGGGCTTTACCGAAACCGGGAAAAAGACGGGCGGGGAGCCGGAATACGTCGGCGGCGTGCGCGGCATGATCGAGCGCAACACGATGCGTTACTTCCTTGCCGT
>JBKJUC010000103.1:0-52327 GCA_046590325.1 Burkholderiales bacterium
GGCGATCGCCGCGCCGTTTGCGTACTCCATGGAGCGCTTTCCGCAGTTCAACGCGTATCTGCGGGTGGCGTCGGGACTGCTCTCGGTGGGTTTTGGATTGTTCCTGATTTATTACATCGGTTATGTGGACGGCCTGTTCGTGCCCGGATCCCTGCCGCAGGCGCAATGAGCCCACATCGTAAGACGAATAGATTAAATATTAAGACATTGAAATATAAACGCATTTGTGGCGTCGCAGCATTGACGCGTTTTCATTCGCAAGTTAGATTCCCAACATGTTGAAAGATGGGAGCGGGCCGCAACGTACGGCCCGGATGGCGACGCTGAAAGGCTTCGGCCTAGGCGTCCTCGTGGTGGGGTTGATCGGCATTGTCGTGTTCGCGGTCATTCGCGAGAACGTAAAGCCGGCCGAGCCGATAGTTGAAGCGAATGCGAGTTTCGTAGGCGGACTCAGCCAGCATGCCCACGAAACAACAGCGCTGAGCCCGGAAGAGGAGTCTTATGCCACTGCACTCTGGCCGATACACAGCGAAGTGAAGCTGGCGGCCGTGCGCATGATATTCGCGGGCCTGGCGTACAAGACGGAAGATCACAACGCGAAGAAACTCAGGGCCAAGGTCCAGCCGCTGACGAAAACTTTCGAAGATGCAGGTATCCGGGTGAGGAAGATCAAGCCGCCCGCCGCCCTGCAGGAAGCCCACAACAGTTATGTCGAGGCCGTGAAACTGTATTCCTCGGCAACGCGTGAAATGATCAAGGTCGCGGATGACGGCAAGGACGAGCACCTCATCCTGGCCCAGCAGCGCAGCGAGCAGGCTTCGCTGGCCATCCTCAAGTTGAGTGATGTCCTGTGGCCGGGCGAATACAAGCCGAATTGATTCAAGATTTTCCGGGCCGGTATGGGAGTGTCGGTCTGAAAAGAAGCTGTAAATAAAGTACTTCCAACGTCAAGGAGGGGTAAAAATGAAAAGCAGCATGAAAAAAGCTCTCGTCGCCGTCGGCCTCGCCGCCGTGGCAACGCTGGCTGCGCCGGTAGCGCAGGCGCAGTCGTACTCGGTCTGGCTGGTTGAAAACAGCCGCTTCATGAACGTGCCGTACGGCGCCTTCATGCCGGATCGCGTGTTCGTTCCCGGCAGCACCAGCAAGATGAACAACATCAATACGGTCGATCTTCCCGTGAACGTCGGCGTCATCAAGGGCACGGTCAACGGCAAGACTGAGGTGATTCTGGCGGATGCGGGCTGGAAGCAGCAGGACTACCTGAAGATGACCGGCAGCGACCACTACTCTTCCGTGGTCGATCAGCTCAAGCTGCTGGGCATTTCCGCAGGCCAGGTCACCAAGATCATCGTCGGCCACGGCCACTGGGACCACGCCGGCAGCCTGAGCGATTTCCCGAACGCGGTGCTCTACATCCAGAAGAAGGAACTGGAAGGCATCGAGTGGGCGATCAACTATCCGCATCCCCGCATCAGCGCCACCAACGTCTCGCCCGGCGGCTGCGCCCGTACCCCGGCCTGCGGCTATCCACCGAAGACGCTGGATGAAATCTACGGCAAGGTCCTCGCCGGCAAGGCTATGATTGTCGACGGCGAAATGGAAGTTTTGCCCGGCATCAACATCCACCCGGCGCACCATGCCCATACGGCCGGCTCGCAACTGATCGAAGTGAAGACCGGCACATCGGTTGGCACACTCGTGTTCGGTAGCGACGTGTACTCCTCCTGGCAGGGCATCCGCGACTGGATGATGGCCAATCCGCAAAGCAGCGCGGATACCGCCCAGCAGTTTCTGGCCTACGAGAAGTGCTACAAACTGACCGGCGGCTACAACAACTGCATCTCCGGCCATGAGCCGACGTCCTACACAGCCGACTACCCAATCACCAAGAACGCCTGGGTCGGTGCCAACGGTGCGCGGCTTGCGGAAATCACGCTGGCCCCTGGCGAAAGCTCGAAGAAGAAGTAACAGCCAGACGGTCAGTATCTGATCTGGTAGTTATTGGACGAGGAGCCGGGATTCCCGGCTCCTCGTTTGTTTGTCCGGGCAACAAATCTTGCTTTTATCGAATCGAATACTTCGTGCGATTGCCGCTGTCGTGCTCCTGGCCGGAGCCGGCACCGCCGGTGCGCATGATCCCAGTGCATACGGTGGATTATTCCGTACGCGCGATTTAGGCGGTGTCTGGCTTAACGCCGACGTGGGTCTGTTCCTCGGCGGCGCGGTCTCCCTTGCCATCAGTCCCGCCGATCCCAACCACCTTCTGCTGGGTACCGATTCCTCGCTGCTCGTTTCGCGCACTGGCGGACGGGACTGGAAGCGAGAAGCTCCGGACACGCTGTTCGGGGCCGTCTTCGCGGCCACCTTCCTGGCCGACGGAAAGACCGCCTTGTGCTCCACGCCGGGAGGCATTTTCCGATTCGACGGCGGCAAGTGGCAGCAGGCAACCGCTCCACCCGAGGCGGCACCGTCACGGGCCATGGTAATCGGCGCCGATCCGCAGCGCATCTATTTGATTGGACGCCGCGATTTCTTTCGCAGCGAAGACGCCGGGATAACCTGGGCTCGCGTCGAGAACGATCTGGCAGACCGGCCTGAGTTCACCGCGCTAGTGATCGAGTTGCGGGGCAAGGAAACGCTGTACGCGATCGCCGATGGGCGCCTGTTCGCCAGTCAGGATCGGGGTGCCAGCTGGAGACCGCGTACCAATGGACTGCCCGATGCGGCCACTATCGAGGCGATTGCCGTAGATGTGGATACCGCAGGTCGATTGTGGGCGGCTGCCGCAGATCGCATCTATCTCAGCAACGATGGCGGCGTAAGCTGGACTGCGGTAGGCCAGCCGCTTCCTGAAGCGGGCACCAACGTTCGCAACATCGCTGTGGGTGCGCAAGGTGTGACCCTCGTGCTGGCTACACATCGCGGTCTTTATCGCAGCACGGACGGCGCCCGCATCTGGGGAGTGATTGAAGGCAATCTGCCCGTGCATCTGGAAGCGCGGCCCTTGGTGCGCGATGCGTCGCATGCCGGCACGATCTACGCCGGTTATGCCCTCATGCCTTACAGCGAAATCTGGCGCATCGCAGTCGAAGGCGGCAATCTGCTTGACCGGATCGACCCCATCAATCTTGCCGGCGCGGCCGCCTTCATGGTGTTGTTGTGCCTCGGTGGATATTTTTTCACGCGCTGGCTTATCCGCCGGCGCGATGGCCCCTACGGACCCGTTCGGAACGCAGTCAAATGAAAAGTCAGGCTGGCTCGATAAAATCCCTCAAGTTTGGCGCGATCTTCGTCGTTGTGGTCGTTTCCGCAGTCGCTGCGATAATGGTGTGGCAGCGCTCGTCCGGGCCAACTGCCGCGGATGTTGTGGAATATCCGATGACGGATCAGCGCGACACGCCGACCGCGCTGGCTGTTGCCGCCGACGGGACGGTCTGGTTTACCATCGATTTTGCGGCAGCCATCGGCCGCGTGCGTGATGGCAAGGTGGAACGCCTGCCGAAGCCGCGTACCAGTCTCGAGCCTGTAGGAATCGCGGTCACCGCGGACGGCGCGGCCTGGTTCACTGATTCCGAGGCGCGCCAGGTGTCGCGCATCGCGTCTTCCGGCGAGATATCGTCGATCACGATCGAAACGCCAGTGGCACGGCTGGGCAAGATCGCGGCCGCTCCGGACGGGTCGGTCTGGTTCACGGAGGCCACCGCCTACAGCATCACGCGTGTCAGGGATGGCAAGCTGCAGCGGAACGTGATCGAATCGATTCGTAGTGGACCGCTTGGCGTCGCTGTCGGCGGCGACGGAACGGTCTGGGCAACCCTGCAAAGCGGAAACCAGCTGCTTCGAATCGCCGCGGACGGCAAGATGCAGACTTTCGACATTCCCACCCGGAACAGCTCACCGGCTGACATCGCGGTTGGTCCGGATGGGGTCGTCTGGTTTCTCGAGTTCCGCGGCAACAAGGTCGGGCGATTTGCCGGGGGGAAATTCGAGGAATTCCAGGTGGGCGAGCAAAGCGCCGGCCTGACCGGCATTGCGGTGGCGCCGGATGGGGCCGTCTGGTTCGGGATGCTGCGCAACGGCAGCCTTGGTCGCCTGCGCGATGGAAAAATGCGCGAATTCAAACTGCCCCGCGAAGGCGCTCGCCCCTACAGCGTTGCCGCCGACGCCGCAGGCAATATCTGGTACACGGATATCAGTGGATATGTGGGGATGCTGAAGGCGAGTGCCGCCAGGAAGTAAGCGGCACTGACGCAGCAAAGAGGTTAAAGGTTAAAGGTGAAAGTGAAAACCAAGAGCTTTTAGATCGCTCTCACTTTTACCTTTTACCTTTTACCTTTTACCTTTTCGCTTTGAAGCCGGCTACGCCAGCGAGCGGAGCAAGCGGATGGCGTTGAAGCTGAGAACGACGCCGACCACCACGATCAGCAGCGACGTGCCGACCTGCAGGCGCATGGCCCAGACGCCCGCGAGCCAGTCGAGGATCTTCGAGCCGACTTTCGCGGCAACGACACCGACGACCACCAGCGTCGTGGCGAAGCCGATGCTGAACACCACGGCCATCGTCATTCCGAGCATCACCTTGCCTTCCGCAAGAGCGGCCAGAAGCAGGCCAAGCGCCGCGGGATCGGGCAGCAGGCCACCGGCAATGCCGAGCCAGATCAGGATCCAAAGGCTAGGGCGATTCGTCGTAGCCAGTTTCAGATCATGCGTGTGCTTGAAGCCCCAGCCGTGCGAATGCATGCCGCCTTCCTCATGATCGTGCGCGTTGGCATGGGCATGGTCGTGAGCATGAGCATGGCTGTGATCGTGCGCATGAGTATGAGTTGCCCCCTGCGCCGCAATCGGCCGGTAACGCAGCGCTGCATCTCTCTCGCCATGCGAATGCTCGGCGCCGTGATCGTGACCGTGACCGTGATCGTGATCGTGGCCGGGACCGTGATTGTGCGCGGCCGCGGGAGGCAGCCCCTGCAGTTGCAACAGCATTTCGCGCTGCGTCCATAGGGTCCACAGGCCGATGCCAATGACCAGGATGCCTGTGATCAGCGCCAGCCATGCCTCGATGCGTTGCGGGACCATCCCCGGCAGGCCCAACGATGCCAGCACGCCGACCAGGATGATGCCGCTGGTGTGCGAGAGCGTGACGAAGACACCCAGGATCACCGCATCGACAGGCTTGCCACGCGCGCCGACGATGTAAGCAGCGGCAATGGTTTTGCCATGCCCCGGAGTTGCGGCATGCACCGCGCCGATCCAGAAGCTGGTCGCGAGATAAATCAGGGTGTCCATGGGGTGCGGCGGTTCCTGCGGAGGATGTTGTTATCGTTATCGGGGGCGAGAATAGGTGCCGCCCCCAGCCATGTCAAGACAAGCGGCCGGGGGCGCCGAGTGGTTGGTGGCCGGTGAAAAGCGGTTAAGGCGCCAGACACAAGCGACTAACCACCAACCACTGACCGATTCGTAGCGGAGCTCTCGGCTCGGCTGCGAATCGGTTTACACTTACACCCCCCCCCGGTCCAAACCGGATGCGCGGGTCGCCTGCATCGGGCGTGCCGCAGCAAAAACCGAAACCATATCGGAGGAGATCAGGATGCGACGGATTCTGGTGCTTGCGTCGCTGCTGGCCTTTTGCGCTGGCGCGGCGGCCGAGACGCACAAGGGCTATCAGGCCTGGACCAACGGCGACTTCAAGACCGCCGTCGAGGAATTCCGCCAGTCCGCCGAGCAGGGTGATCCGCTTGCGATGTTCTATCTTGGCGAGGCCTATTACAACGGTCGCGGTGTCGTGCAGGATTTCGCCGAAGGCATCAAGTGGTATTCGCAATCCGCGGAGAAGGGGCAGGTCGAGGCGCAGGAAACGCTCGGCGGCCTGTATTTCTTCGGCAAGGGTGTAGCGCAGGACCACGCGCAGGCGGCGAAGTGGTATGCGCCGGCGGCGAAGCAGGGCAAGGTCTATCCGCAGTATCTCCTCGGTTACCTGTACGACCAGGGCAAGGGCGTCGCGCAGGATCATGCGCAGGCCGCCGAGTGGTACCGCAAGGCCGCCGAACAGGGCAACGTCGATGCGCAGGAAAGCCTGGCTTCGCTGCTGTTCTTCGGTCGCGGCGTGAAACAGGATTACACCGAAGCGGCGAAGTGGTATCGCAAGCCCGCCGAGGAAGGCCGCGCCTATCCGCAGTATTTGCTTGGCTGGATGTCGGAACAGGGCCGCGGCGTGCAGCCGGATCCCGCGGAAGCGGCGAAGTGGTATCGCAAGGCGGCGGACCAAAACGATCCGCGCGCGCAGGCGAGCCTCGGTTTTCTCTATTCCTCGGGCAAGGGTGTCGCGCAGGATCCCGCCGAAGCGGTGAAGTGGTTGCAGAAAGCCGCGACGCAGAACGAATCTTCCGCTTACTCGAGCCTGGCCTGGGCCTACTACCAGGGCAAGGGCGTGACCGCCGATCCCGTCGAAGCGGCGAAGTGGTTCCGCAAATCGGCCGACGAAGGCGACGCGCAGGCGAAGTACATGCTTGGCTATTTATATGAGGACGGCAAGGGTGTGACCGCCGACGGCAACGAAGCCGCCAAATGGTACAAACAAGCAGCGCAAGCCGGTGTGGCCGAAGCGCAGGAAAGTCTTGGCGCGCTCTACTTCTTCGGCAAGGGCGTGGCGCAGGACTACTCGGCAGCGGCGAACTGGTATAAGGCGCCCGCCGAGAAGGGCAGCACCTACGCGCAATACCTGCTCGGCTATCTTTATGAAGAGGGCAAGGGCGTCGCGCAGGATTCCGCGGCTGCTGCGAAGTGGTACTCGCTCGCAGCGGAAAAGGGCGATGCGCGCGCGCAAAGCCATCTCGGCTGGATGCTGTGGGAAGGCAAGGGCGTGCCCCAGGATTCCGTGAACGCCTACATGTGGTCCAATATCGCCGCTTCCCAGCTTTCAGGAGAAGAGGGCGATCGCGTCGGCAAGGTCCGCGATTTCATCGCTTCCAGGCTGCAGCCGGACCAGCTCGCCAAGGCCCAGGAACAGGCCCGCAACTGGCAGCCAAAAAAATAGTGCTTAGATCTTGAATCACAGAGGGGATCCGTGTCCTCCGTGGTTCAAGGTCTAAGTTTTAAGGCGGTATTTCTTTAGTATTTTCGGATCGAGCTCGATGCCGAGTCCGGGCGTATCGGGCAGTTCGATCTCGCCCTTCTTGTCAACGTTGAAGGGCTCTTTCACCAGTTCAGTCATCAATGCGTGCGCGGGATAGACTGTCTCGGCCATCGAGCCGTTGCGCACCGCGCCCAACAGATGCACCGCGGCGGCGACTGCGACTGCCGAACCGTGGATGTGCGGCGCGATCGGCATGTTCGCTGCCTGCGCCATGTGCGCGATCTTCAGCGTTTCGGTGAGTCCGCCGGCCCAGGCTACGTCCGGTTGCACGAAATGCACGGCGCGCGCCTTGATGTAGTCGTTGAAACCGACGATGCCGTAGCTGCAGGTCTCGTAGCCCGCGATGGCAATGCCGACCTTGGCCGTGACTTCCACGCTGCCAGCGATGTCGTCCGGCCACACTGGTTCTTCGTACCAATAGATGTCGTACTTCTCCATCGCGCGGCCCATTTTGACGGCGGTGGTGACGTCCCAGGCGCCATTGGCATCGACCATCAGTTTCACATCCGGGCCGATGGCATCGCGCACCGCGGCGACGCGCTTTAAGTCGTCAATCAGCGACACTTCGCACTGACCGCGGCTATCCATGACTCGTAGTGGTGACAACTCGATGCCGGGATTGCGCCCGACCTTCATCTTCACCGCGCGGAATCCGTGTCTGACGTAGGACTCCATCTCTCGCGCCAGTTCCTTGATGCCCTTTCCTTCGGAGTAGAAGCCGCCTGTCGCGTAAGCGGTTACTCGCTTGCGATATCCGCCAAGCAGTTGCCACAGCGGCATGCCGGCGATTTTTCCGCGCAGATCCCACAGCGCGATGTCGATGCCGCTGATCGCCGCGATGACGATGCCGCCGCGAGCGTGCTTGTAAGCGCGCCGGTGCATCATCTCCCACAAGTACTCGATCTGGCGCGGGTCTTGTCCTATCAAGTAGTTGCGCAACTCATGCTCGATGACTTGTGCGGTGGAAGCCATCGGGCCGCCGAAGTGCGCGGCTTCGCCCAACCCGACAAGGCCCTGATCCGTTTCGACTTCGACGAGCAGCGCCGGCTTCGTCGCCATCGTGTAGTTGGCATCGAACACCGGTTTGGGAAGCTTGACTTCGACAGGAATGGTGCGGACGTCGGTGATGCGCATGAAAAAAATCTCCTCCGAATTATTTTTTTGTTGTCGCCCGCCGTGATGTTGCCAATCAGCGATTGCGTTGCTGAATATTTAGGCGGCCCTAACGAGAGGATAGGCGCCAGCACGGGTTTGCGCAAAATGCCGCGCGCCATCCACAAGGTTATCCACAGAATCTGTGGATATTTTTATGGCATGATTTTCGAAAAGTTCCGCGCGCGCTGCGCGATGTCAATGCTTCTTGCAAAAATGCACCGACTGGAAACCGAGCCAACTCCAGGTGGTCGCGCGTGGCGGATCGTCGTCTTCGATGCGCCACGACTGCGGGCCGAAGAACGGGCCGGCGACCTGGTGTTCGCCCGGATCGCAAGCCTTCTCGCATTCGGGGACATGTTTCTGTGCTGCTTCAAGTGCTTTCTCGCGCCGCGAGTCGCGCGCGCGGTTGTAAGCCTCGAGTGCATCCTGTATCGCATCGTCGCCGATGCCGTTGCCAACCACTAATTCGTAAAAGAATTTTGCCATCGGCGGGCAGGCGAGCGCATCTTCGATCGGCAGCGTCGCATAGGTTTTTTTCTTTTTGCCGCGCTTCTTGCCCCTGCTGTCAGCGCCGACCTTCCTGTCGCCCTTCTTTCCCATGACCGTCTCCAGATGCCGTAAGAGATTCCCGATGAGTGGCCGCTAACCCGAATCGGTGCGAGCCTTTATATACACAGATTCGATTGCAGGCGCCATCTCGCGGCTGCGAGAACGTGCGTGCCGTTGCTTATAATGATGTTGGACCCGAAGGATTTTTTCCAACCCCCGATTCATATGCCGAAATTCGCCGCCAACCTGCATTACCTGTTTGCCGAGGTTCCATTTCTCGATCGTTTCGAGGCGGCGGCGGAAGCCGGCTTCAAGGCCGTCGAGTTCCAGGTGCCGTATGACTACCCGAAAGCCGAGCTTGCCGCGCGCTTGAAGGCTCATGGCCTGAAGATGGTGCTGTTCGACGCCCCCATGGGCAGCTGGGACGCCGGTGATCGCGGCCTGACTGCAGTGCCTGGCCGCGAAGCGGAGTTTCGCGCCAGCCTGGCGAAAGTAGCGGAGTACGGCGAGGCGCTGCAGTGCGACACGGTGCACTCCATGGCCGGCGTGGTCGGTCCCGGACAGGACTACCAGGCCGCTGAACGCACTTATGTCGAAAACCTGCGATATGCCGCCGCCTTCCTGGAGCCGCGCGGCGTTGCCGTCGTCATCGAGCCCATCAACAAGAAGATGGGCATTGTGAAGAACGGCCCGGACTACACAACCCAGGGCATGCACGGCTATTTCCTGAATCATACCGAGCACGCCCGCCGGATCCTGGAGCAGGTCGGCCATCCCAATCTATTCCTGCACCTCGACATCTATCACATGCAGATGCTGGAGGGGCACCTGGGGGAGACCCTGGAGGCCCACATCGGCGTGACCCGTCATATCCAGATCGCCGGCGTGCCCGGACGCCACGAACCGACCGTTGGCGAGATCCATTACCCCTTCCTGTTCGACCTGCTGGACTCCCTGGGCTATGCCGGTTGGGTCGGCTGCGAATACCGGCCCAAGGGCAGTACCTGGGCTGGACTCGAATGGGGTACGAAGTATGGGATCAGCACCAGGGAGTCGAGTCGGACGAAGTAAGTACTAACGGCCGTAAGAGCCGTGAATATCGTGAATGCCGGAAGGCACAAACGCGAAGGATCTGCGCGCTTTCGTGAGGCTAATCGCGCCAATAGGTGCATGGAAGCCGTTACGACATTCACGATATTCACGGCACTCACGACAGTCACGACAGTCACGTTTTTTTGCCCGGATTCCGGGCAAAAAAAAGAGGGCAGCCTTGCGGCGCCCTCTTTAAACCACGGTATCCCTAGAGGAGGAGGAGCGGATACGTGGGGGAGGAAGCTTTTCCCGTCGGGCCCGGCTTCCCGATCCGGGCCGTCTTGCCTGAGTCGCTGCGTTGGGGCGGCTTACGGCAGGTAGGGGAAGGTGCTCGCGTCATGCGAAGCGGGGTCCAGAGCGCTCTCTGGCGTGGTTGTGGTGTTGGCCACCACCGTGTCGCGGAACTTCAATTCATAAAACCGGATCAGGGAATCAAGCAGCGTACCCATACGAACCTCCATCAAATCAGGCTGCATCCATCACTTCAGATGCCACAGTTCGCAATGTACGCTCATGCAAATAAATCGCCTAGATCATCATGAAGCATATGATTTATGCAAATTTGATGATAAATTATCAGGAGCTATTTTTGAAGGCAGGTGATGGACAGACTCTACCAGATGCGGCTCTACACCCGGGTGGTCGAGACCGGAAGCTTCTCTGCGGTGGCCCGCGAACTGGGCACGATCCAGCCCACCATTAGCAAGCAACTTACTAGTTTAGAAGAACATTTAGGCGTCCGCCTGCTAAACCGGACCACCCGCCAGCTAAGCCCGACCGAAGCCGGCCGCAAGTACTACGAGCGCTGCAAGCGCATACTCGACGAGGTATCGGACCTCGAAGGCAGCCTGTCGGACCTGCAAACCCGGCCGACAGGCATGTTAAGGGTCCATGCGGCCGTGGCATTTGGCCAGCTTTATATCCTCCCGGTGATGTTCAAGTTCCGGCGCCTTTACCCCGGTCTGGCCATCGATCTGATGTTGTCCGACCGCTACGTAGACGTAATCCAGGAAGGCGTGGACGTGGCCATTCGCTTTGGCGAACTGCGCGACTCTCAACTCGTGGCCCGGCGAATCGGCGGCTCGACACGGGTCTGCGTGGCGAGTCCCGCTTACCTGCGCGCCCGGGGCACGCCGAAATCGCCGGGCGAGTTGTTCTCGCACAATTGCATTACCTACAACTACCTGTTCAGCAATGAGTGGGAGTTCGACACCGGCAAGGGGCCGACTACGGTCCGGGTCGGGGGCGACTTCCGCGCTAACAGCGCCCTCACCATCCGAGCGGCGGCGCTTGAGGGCATCGGCATCGCGCATATGCCTACCATGTTCGTGCAGGAAGACATCGATAAGGGTCGCCTGGTGCGCGTGCTGGAAGACTATGGCCCGCCCGCGGTGGACGTGCACGCGATCTACCCATCGGCGCGTTTTCTTTCCGGCAAGGTGCGCCTGTTCCTGGATTTCGTAAGCGAAGAATTCAAGAACGCGCCCGCGCTGCAGGTCGATACCAAAAAGCCGAAGCGCGTGCCGCGCATCCGCGCCAAGGTTTCTTCTTAATTGGAACGGGATCGAGCTATGAGCGGGGAATCACCGAAGCAACTGGAAATCCGCAGCGCCGATGCGAAGGACCTGGCCATCATTCTCACTTTTATCCGGGAACTCGCCGAGTATGAGCACCTGAGCCACCTGGTCACGGCCAGCGAAGAGGGATTGGGCGAATCGTTGTTCGGTAAGCAACCGGGCGCTGAAGTCGTGCTGGCTTTCGAAGGCAACGAGCCAGCCGGCTTCGCGGTCTTTTTCCACAATTTCTCCACATTCCTTGGCGTCAGGGGTTTGTGGCTGGAGGATCTGTTCGTGCGGCCCGCCTTCCGCGGCCGCGGCTACGGCAAAGCGTTGCTGCTTCACGTCGCGCGCATTGCCTGCGAGCGCGGCTGCGGCCGCTTAGAGTGGTCCGTCCTCGACTGGAACGAACCGTCGATCCGCTTCTACAAGTCGCTCGGCGCGCAGCCGCTGGACGACTGGACCATCATGCGCGTCACTGGTCACGCGCTTGAAGACCTCGCACGGATGAAATGATTCGCCCGTCTACCTCCTTTCACCGCAAAGACGCAAAGGGCGCAAAGGAATGCATAAGAAAATCGACAATCCCGAGGAGAGTAAACACCCAGCATGTCGATATCACTGCCGATCTATTGTCTGATGAAATGTGGCATCGGCTTGCAGTCTCCCTTTCCACGCAATTGCTTTGGCCTTCCTTTGCGACCTTTGCGCCTTTGCGGTGAAAATGGGCTTGGTACCCGCAGCAAGAACCGTGTGAGTGAAACCTTTGTCATGGCTGCCGTAAATAAAACCCTTGTAACCGGGGCGGGGGGTGGCACTACAATACGCGCCGTGATCGGACGTGCCCGCAATTGCATCGAACTCCGGATGGCTGAAGCCCTCCAAGGGGCGTTGTCCCCCGAAAATTCCCAGGCCCGTCCTAACCAGAACCGTGTCGATGCCGTCCCCGCGGACGGCTTTTTTATTTCCTGCAGTATCGTGATCCGCTGACGATGGCAAAGAAACCGAACAGCTATACCGCAGAAGACATCGAGATCCTCGAGGACCTGTCGCCGATCCTGCACCGGCCGGGGATGTACACCGATCCGGTGAACCCGAACCACGCACTGGTCGAGATCATCGACAATTCCGCCGACGAAGGTCTCGCCGGTTACGCCAGGAACGTGCAAATCGTACTCTACGAGGACGGCTCGGCGGAGGTGACCGACGACGGCCGTGGCATCCCGGTCGACATCCATCCCAAGAAAAAAGTGCCCGCGGTACAGGTGATCTTCACCACGCTGCATTCCGGCGGCAAGTTCCGCAAGACCGACAAGGACGCGGCGTATCGCATCGCCGGCGGCCTGCACGGCGTGGGCGTGTGCGTGCCGAATGCGCTCTCCACGAAGCTGGAGGTCGAAGTGAAGCGCGACGGCGAACGCAGCCGCATCGTGTTCGCCGACAACGGCAAGGTGAAGGAGCCCCTGAAGAAGCTGGAAAAGATCGGCCCGCGCGACACCGGCACGCGGGTGCGCTTCTGGCCCGACGCCAAATATTTCGACTCGCCGAAAATCGTCATCAACGACATCGCGCTGCTGCTTCGCGCCAAGGCCATGCTGCTGCCGGGTGTGCGCTTCTCGCTCGGTGTCGAAAAGAACAAAAAAATCGAGACCCAGACCTGGCATTTTCCGGAAGGCATCAAGGGTTACTTTGCGACGGCGATCGAGGGCAACGATCCGGTCGCCAGCACCTTCCTCGGCGAGCGTTACGTCACCGCGCAGTCGGAGTCCGACAGCTTTGCCGAAGGCGAGGGCGCCATGTGGGCCATCGCCTGGACGCCGGACGGCGAACTGGTCAATGAAGCCTACGTCAATATGATTCCCACGCGCCACGGCGGCACGCATGTCTCCGGCCTGCGCGAAGGCGTGTACAACGCCATCAGGAACTTCATCGACCTGCACGCGATGGGCCAGCGCGGCCTGAAAGTGGTGCCCGAAGATGTCTGGTCGCGCGCCTCCTACGTCCTGGCGGTCAAGATGCTTGACCCGCAGTTCAAGGGTCAGGTGAAGAACGAACTGATCTCGCGCGACGGCGTGAAGCTGATCGCGCAGATGGTGCGGGATCCCTTCGAGCTGTGGCTCAACCAGCACGTGGACGAGGGCAAGCGCATCGCCGAGCTGGTCATCAGCCAGGCCAGCGCGCGCACGCGTGCGGCGCAGAAAGTGGAGCGGCGCAAGTCCTCCGGCGTCGCGGTGCTGCCGGGCAAGCTCACCGACTGCGCCTCCGACGATCCGGACCGCAATGAGATGTTCATCGTCGAAGGCGATTCCGCCGGCGGCTCGGCGAAGCAGGCGCGCGACAAGGAATTCCAGGCCGTGCTGCCGCTCAAGGGCAAGCCGAAGAACACCTGGCAGGACAGTCCCGACACGCTCTACGCCAACAAGGAAATCGAAGCCATCGCCCTGGCGATCGGCGTCGACCATCACAAGCCCGGCGACAACGTCGATCTCTCCGGGCTGCGCTACCGGAAGATCATCATCCTTGCCGACGCGGACGTGGATGGCGCCCATATCCAGGTGCTGCTGCTGACGCTGTTCTTCAAGCATTTCCCCAAACTGATCGACAACGGCAACGTCTATGTCGCCCAGCCGCCGCTGTTCCGCATCGACGTTCCCTCGCACGGCAAAGGCAAGCCCGCTCGAAAACTGTATGCACTGGACAAGCAGGAACTCGAAGGCATCGAGGAAAAGCTCGAGGATGAGGGCGTGCGTCCCGGTTCCTGGACCGTCAGCCGCTTCAAGGGCCTCGGCGAAATGAATCCGGAACAATTGTGGGAAACCACACTCAATCCCGATACGCGGCGCATGCTGCCCGTGGCGCTCGATGCCGGGACCGATATCTCCGTGGACATTTTCAACATGATGATGTCCCGCGAAAATGCCTCGCAGCGCCGGGAGTGGATGGAAACGTACGGGAACCTCGTCGAAGCGGATATTTCATAGGTGCTGCGCGCTGAGAGAAAGAGAAATCTTGAAAATGCAGTTCACTATCTTTTCTTTTCGTTCGCTGGCTGGCTGCGCATCACGCAGCACTTAGATGCCGCTCTTTCCCGGCACCCGGCACACAGCATTCAGCCCCTTCGTTTATGACTGACCAGAAAGACCTGTTTGGTTCCAGCGAAAACGCAGGCACCGAAAAGAAAATGAAGAAAAAAGACTCCCCGCCGCCAGGAGGCGGCGATGGCGGCGGTTTGCCGCCGCATTTCGCGCCGATCACCGGCGACTTCGGCGATTCGCTGCCGCTCGGCAAGTACGCGTCGACCCAATACCTGCAATACGCAATCGCCACGGTGAAGGATCGCGCGCTGCCGCGCGTGGCCGATGGTCAGAAGCCGGTGCAGGGCCGCATCCTCTATTCGATGTGGACCACAAATACGCGCGCCGGAACCAAGCGCACCAAGTCGGCGGCGGTGGTCGGTGAGGTGCTCGGCAAGCTGCACCCGCACGGCGACCAGTCGGTGTACGACGCGCTGGTGCGCCTGGCGCAGGACTTCACCATGCGCTACCCGCTGATCGACGGCGAAGGCAATTTCGGCTCGCGCGACGGCGACGAAGCGGCGGCCTACCGCTACACCGAGGCGCGCCTGACGAAGTTCGCTGAAGTGCTGCTGTCGGAAATCGATCTCGGCACGGTGGACTTCATCCCGAACTACGACGGCACGCGCGAGGAGCCGACGGTCTTGCCCGCGCGCCTGCCGGTGGTGCTGCTTAACGGCGCTTCCGGCATCGCGGTCGGCATGGCGACGGAAATCCCCAGCCACAATCTGAACGAAGTCTCGGCGGCGGCGATCGCGATGATCCGCGATCCCGAGCTCAACATCACCGGCCTGATGAAGTACATCAAGGGGCCGGATTTTCCGGGCGGCGCGCAGATCATCACGCCGCGCGCGGAAATGAAGGAGGCTTACACCAGCGGCCGTGGTTCGGTGCGCGTGCGCGCGCGCTGGAATATCGAACGCCTCGCGCGCGGGCAGTGGCAGATGGTTGTGCATGAACTGCCGCCCGGCACGTCCGCCAAGAAAGTGTTGGAGGAAATCGACGCCATCACCAACCCGCAGACGAAGCCCGGCAAGAAATCGCTGACGCCGGAGCAGACCCGTGAAAAGCAGCTGGTGCTGTCCATGCTCGACAAGGCGCGCGACGAGTCCGATCGCACGCATCCCGTGCGCCTGGTGTTCGAGCCCAAGACCTCGAAGGTCGACGAGACCGAATTCGTCAACCTCCTGCTGGCCAAGACCGGCATGGAAGGCAACGTGCCGATCAACCTCGTGATGGTGGGCCTGGACGGCCGCCCCACGAGCAAGAATCTGCGCGACATCATCGCGGAATGGATCCGGTTCCGCCTCGCCACGGTCACTCGCCGCACGAAGCATCGCCTGGAGCAGGTGCTGGACCGCATCCACGTCCTCGAAGGCCGCATGATCGTGCTGCTGAACGTGGACAAAGTCATCAAGATCATCCGCAACGCGGACGATCCCAAGGCCGAGCTGATCAAGGCCTTTAAGCTTTCGGAGCGCCAGGCCGACGACATTCTCGACATCCGCCTGCGGCAGCTGGCGAAGCTCGAGCACATCAAGATCGAGCAGGAACTCAAGGATTTGCAGAAGGAGCAGAAGGACCTCGATAAAATCCTCAAAAACCGCAAGACGCTTGAAGACTTGGTGGTCTCCGAGATCGAGGAAGACACCAAGACCTTCGGCGACAAGCGCCGCACCCGCCTCGAGGAGGCCGAGAAGGCCGAGATCGAAACGCCGGTGATCGACGAGCCGGTGACTGTGATTTTCTCGAAGAAGGGCTGGGTCCGCGCCCGTCAAGGCTGGGAAGTCGATCCCGGCTCGCTGTCCTTCAAGGAAGGCGACAGCCTTTCCACCCTGCTCAAATGCCGCACCGTGGATCCGGTGGTGTTCCTGGATTCAAAGGGCAGGGCCTACACCGTGGAGGCGGCGCAACTGCCGCCCGCGCGCGGCGACGGCGTGCCGGCTTCATCGCTGGTCGAAGTGCAGGACGGCGCGCATATTCTCTATGCGCTGAGCGGCAAGCCGGCTGCAAGGGTGCTGGTCGCAACGACTGGCGGCTACGGCTTCCTGTCGAAAGTCGGCGATATGATCTCCAATCGCAAGGCGGGGCGCGAGTTCATGACCGTCGACGAAGGCCACACGCCGCTGAAGCCTTTTGAATACGAAGAGTCCAAGGGCAACTTCGTCGCGGCGCTATCGGAAGGGGGCCGCCTGCTGCTGTTCGCCATCGACGAACTGAAGTACCAGCCCCGCGGCCGCGGCACCATCGTCATGGGCCTCGACGAGGAAGACACGCTGTTCGCCGTCGCCGTGCACAACAAGCCCGAGCTCATCGTCAAGGGCAAGATCCGCGGCGGCAAGGAGAAAGAGTTCCACTTCAAGGGCGACAAGCTCACTCATTACGTCCTCAAACGCGCCCGCATGGGACGGGTCGTGTCCGGCGTCAACATCTCCACCGAGTTGAGCATTCCAAAGGATTAGTGCTTTACGGCGTTCTTACCGCGCACCAGGAAGCAGCTTCGTGGTGCGCGGTAGATGCCGTGAATCGGTCAAGTGCGCGCAGTAGGCGTTAAGGTTTGGCGATGACAGCGTCGCGGCCGGCGCCGCAGTCGGGACAGCGATAGCGTTCAGGCAGGTCCTGGGCCGATGACCACGCGGGATTCAGCCTGCGCGGATCAAACAGGAAATAGCAGGCGGTGCAGATCAGCAGGTTCGCGCCTTCCGCGGCGGGAGTGCCTGCGTAGCGCCCGGCGCCGACCCCCGGCTCGACTTCCACCCGGTCGCCCCTCTTCAGAACGCCAGCGTGAGTCAATTTCAGATAGACGCCCAGGTCCTTGTGGCCGAACTCGGTGCGCAGCCGGCCGGGCACGTCGCGGTCGCGTACACCGGACACCGGATTGACATTAGTGGCGGCGCAGCGGCCGTTGCGCTGCGTGACTTCGGCAAAGGTGCCACCCAACTGGATCTCGCGGCCCACCCAGTCCAGTTCGCGGAACGGTTCGGCGCCGTCGATATAGATGTTGGCGCGAAAGCGCAGCGGATCGAGGCCGACGTCCCAGCGCTTTTCCAGTTCCCGCACGCTGGCCAGGTTGATGAGCGAAACGTACTTCTCGGCTTTGTCGGTGAACTGGTGGCCGGGTGATTCCACCAGGCGTGGCGGCGCACTCAGGCGCTGCGGAAGGTAAGCCAGAAAAAATTCTCCTAGCGCGTTGCGGCCTGCCGCGTCGTCCAGGGCGAACGCGAGTTCCTGCCCATCCGGGGTGCGCAGGTTCAGGCGCTTGCCCTGCTCCGTGTAGCGGGTACCCAGCGCGGCGACCTGCTCATGGAGCATCAGCATCACGAAATTCGCCTTTGGCAGCCATGCCGGCGCAGCCCGGTCGAAGGCGGCGTCGGTGCGCAACAGGGCGTATATGCGGTCGAGCGGAAACCCTTCGCCGGCAGCGACTTGCACCGATTCCAGGCGCTCGGGGCTGAGGCCTTTTACGGGGTAACGGTAGAGACTTGCGATGTGCATATTTCAGGCGGCGGTTGTCAACGCAGAGGTGGCTGGATGCAGGTATTGTGCCGGGCGGTTTGCCTCTCAAGCTATCAGTCATTCAGGGCTATCACCACAGAGGCACAGAGGAAACAGAGGAATGCGGAACTCAGATTCAGGGGCGGCAGATAGGGTCCAGATTCGGCGGACGATCAGGAGAATCCCCGAAACATTGCACGACGTGACTCAATACATTCAGACTTTGTTCTTCCCTGTGCCCCCTGTACCCCCCCTGTGCCTCTGTGGTGAAGAACTTCGGTTGAGCGGTTACCCCACCCCGAAGGGGCGAAGGCTGCGATAATGGGCGGTCAAGGAAGGGCGGGGCCGCTGGCACCCGCCCGCAGGGGAGGATTGTATGGAACCCGCGCTCGTCTGGCTGCTGTTGGGCCTTGGGCTCATAGTCGTCGAACTGCTGACCGGCACGTTTTACCTGCTCATCCTCGGTCTCGCCGCCGGCATGGGCGCGCTGGCTGCCTGGCTCGGTGCCCCGATCTGGCTGCAAACCGTGGTGGTGGCGACTGCCGGTGTCGCGGGCAGCGTTTACATCAGGCGGCGCAAGCTGGCCCGACCCGCTACCCACGGCAACGACCAGATGGACGTCGGCCAGACGGTGGTCGTCGAATCCTGGATCAGCGAACCGCAGCGTCTGGCCCGGGTAATGTACCGCGGCGCGTCCTGGGACGCCGAGATCCTGGGCAGCGATGCCGTGGCCCCGGGCGCCGTGCTGTATGTGATCGGCACTGAAGGCAACAGGCTGCGGGTTGCCGCCAACCGGAATAGCTGAAAGAACCAGATGAAAAAACCCGGAGTTCCCATGTTCGCCAAGCTCATCATTGTCGCCATCCTGTTCGGGATGATCCTGTCCTATCCACCGTTATCGGGTTACGCATGGCCATTCCTGGTCCTCGCCATCGCCGTAGTGTTCATCATCGAGGGCGTGCGCGTTGTGCCCCAGCAGAACGCCTGGGTGGTGGAGCGCCTCGGCAAGTACCACGCGACCCTCGAACCGGGCCTGAACATCATCGTGCCCTTCATCGACAAGGTGGAATACCGCCACTCGCTGAAGGAAGTGCCGCTCGACGTGCCCGAGCAGGTCTGTATCACGCGTGACAACACCCAGCTTGCGGTGGACGGTATCATTTACTATCAGGTCACCGATCCCAAGCTGGCGAGTTACGGCACGTCGGACTACGTGCTGGCGATCACGCAGCTGGCGCAGACAACCCTGCGCAGCGAAGTCGGCAAGATGGAACTCGACAAGACGTTCGAGAGCCGCGACGAGATCAACCATAAAGTCGTTGCGGTGCTGGACGAAGCCGGCCGCACCTGGGGCGTAAAGGTGCTGCGATACGAAATCAAGAATCTGACACCGCCCGAATCCATCCTGCACGCGATGCAGGCGCAGATTACCGCGGAGCGCGAGAAGCGCGCGCTGATCGCCAAATCGGAAGGCCAGCGCCAGCAGGAAATCAACATCGCCGACGGCGAGAAGCAGGCCAAGATCCTGTCCTCGGAAGGCGACAAGACGGCGCAGATCAACAAGGCACAGGGCGAGGCCGGCGCCATCAAGATGATCGCCGAGGCCCAGGCGGAAGCGGTGAAGGTGGTCGGCCAGGCCATCGGTACCAACGAAGGCCTCAGCGCCGCCAACCTGAAAGTGGCCGAGCTTTACGTCGGCGCGTTCAAGGAACTCGCCAAGGCCGGCAATACGCTGATCATCCCGTCCAATCTCAGCGACGCGGCTAGTTTCGTCGCCAGCGCCATGACCGTGCTGGAGCGGGCCAAGACGGGATCGGACATGCAGCGGACAAAGGGTTAAGGGCGTGCGAAAAGGTAAGAGGTCAAAGGTAAAAGGTAAAAGTAACGGCATGCAGGGTGCCAAGTGCCAAGTCCTGGAACGAAGCAGGGCTGGGATTGAGTGAGGGCGGGGGATGGCAAAATTGAGGCACATGGGGTTATTGGCGGTCCTGGCGGGACTCGCGTTGCTCGGTGCGTGCGCACAGAAGCCGCCCCGTGCCGCCGGGCCGAATACCAGCGTGGTGGTGCTGCCCGCCTCAGCCGACGGGCATGTCGGAGCGGTGGTAGTGCGGCCCCGCGGTGGCGGCAAGGCGGTCCTCGTGGACAAGGCCTATGTCGAAGCCAGCCTTGGCGATACCAAGACGGTGCGGACGTCCGCAATCGATGCGAAAGACGTGAATGCGACCTTTGGCAAGACCCTTGCGGCGCTGCCCGCGCAGCCGCAGACGTATGTGGTTTACTTTGTGGAGGGGACGGACGAGCTTAATCCCGACGCGAAACGGGCACTAGACGGGGTCGCCGCCGCCGCGGGGACGCGGCCCTCGCCGGAAATCGCCGTGATCGGCCATACGGATTTCATGGGCACTGACCAGTACAATGACACCCTTTCCCTGCAGCGCGCGCGCAGGGTCCAGGATCTGCTGATTAAGCGCGGTATACCGGCCATGATGATTCATGCCGCCGGCCGCGGAAAGCGCGAACCCCTGATCCAGCACGCCGACGCGGTAGCCGAGCGGCGCAACCGGCGTGTGGAAATCACCGTGCGCTGAAGCCGGCACGCCGAACCTGCAGTGAATGAATCGGACACGCAACAAACCTCGAAGGCGAACTGAAACATGGCTGAGAACGACAACAACGAACAGAACGGCAACGAAGCGCTGCCACCGCAGCAACAGGCGCCGCAGCAGCAACCGGCGCCGTCGGGAAAGCAACGCCTCAGGGAACTGCTGGCCATTCCCGAACGTCAGCGTACCGATGCGGAGTGGGACGAGCTCAACGAGCTCGAGATCTCCCTGGCCCAGGGCAACCGCGAAGGCGGGCCCGAGCCGCAACAAGGCAACAGGCAGCAGAAGCAACAGGGCCAGCCGGGCGGTGGTGGCGGAGGCAAGCAGAACAACAACCCGGGCGGTGGGCAGCGCAAGCGGGAGCAGTTCCAGAAGGGCAAGCGGCCGCCCCGCAGGGGCTAAGAAATGTCGCCGAAAGGGGAAAGTCGCCCCCTCCGGGGACACCGGGCTGGGCCGATAAAAGTGAAAGTGAAAGGCAAGAGCAGGGCCCTGGATTCGCTTTTACTTCCCCTTTAGCCTTTCACCTCGTACCTCGGACGACGGCAATCCTGCCGTCAGTCCAATTCACGATATCCGCGACATTCACGGTATTTCACAATCCATGGACTCTCCCACCCCTGCCGCCCTTCACGACCTCGCCCCTTCCGGCACGCTGCATGCCGCCATCAACACCGGCAACCCGGTGCTCGTCCAGCAGGATGCGGCGACCGGTGAATTGGCCGGCGTGACGGTGGACCTGGCGCGGGAGCTGGGACGCCTGCTCGATGTTCCGGTCGAACTTGTAACGTACAACGGGGCCGGCAAGGTATCTGACGCTGCCGGAAGCGGCGCCTGGAATGTCGCCTTCCTCGCCATCGATCCGGCTCGATCCGCGGCCATCCGCTTCACGGCGCCTTACGTGATCATCGAAGGCACCTGCATCGTCCGCGCGGACTCGCCCGACATGACGATCGGCGACCTCGATCGTCCCGGCAAGCGCATCTCCGTGGTAAAGGGCGCGGCCTACGACCTGTACCTGACCCGCACTCTGAAGCATGCGCAACTGCTGCGAAAATCCACGTTCGAAGAGCAGATGGATCTGTTCCTGAACGAGCAGCTCGATGCGTCGGCTGGCGTGCGCCAGCCCCTCGAAGAATTCTCCCGGAACCACAAAGGCTTCCGCGTCCTCGAAGGCCGCTTCACCGAAATCCGCCAGGCCATGGGCGTTCCGCAGGGCCGCAACGCCGGCGCAAGCTACGTCGCCGAATTCCTCGACGAAATGAAGACCAGCGGGTTTATCGGCGAGGCGTTCAAGCGTGCCGGACAGGTGGGGGTCACGCTCGTCGGAGTGAAAAAAACGTGAATGTCGTGAATATCGCGGATATCGTGAATATCGTAAACACGACAATGCGATACGGCTGAGGGGCGAAGGACTGAGAAAGCTATAGGCTCTCTGGCCGTTACGTCTCGTTGCGGCCTTAAGCCGCTAGTTCTGCAGTATCTCGAAGGTAGCTCGTGCAGTCGTAGTTTCTACGACATTCACGACATCCGCGATATTCAGGGCTTCTCAGGCCGCCAGCAATTCGCCCGCCATGCCCCTCGATCGGTGCTGGCCGAACATCAGCCGCTCGACCTCCTTTGGTTCATTGACCTGGCGAATTGTTGAATAGGCCGTCGCGGCTTCCGGGTACCGCCGCCGCAGCAGATTCAGCCACTGCTTCAATCGGCCCGCGCGGTGCTGCGGCAGGTTGTGCCTGTCGATGATCTCCCAGAAAACTTCGATCAGCGGCCGCAGTTCGTCCCAGCTTATTCCCCGTTCACTGTTCACCGTTCCACTGTTCGCCCGGATGGCTAGCGCCAGCCCCGGATCGGCGACGATGCCGCGGCCGAGCATGATGGCGTTGCAGCCGGATCGGATGCGGCAGCGCTGGGCATCTTCCGCAGTCCAGATCTCGCCGTTGGCGATCACGGGAATCGAAACGGCGTCACGGATTTCCTGGATGCGTTCCCAGTAAGCGGGTGGTTTGTAGCCGTCGGCCTTGGTGCGGGCATGGACCACCAGTTCCATCGCGCCGCCGCTCTCGATCGCGTGCGCGCATTCCAGAGTGCGGGTCGAGCAGTTGTAGCCGAGGCGCATCTTGGCCGATACCGGCATGTTCGCCGGCACCGCGCGGCGCACCGCCGCGACGATTTCCGCGATCAGTTCCGGCTCGTCCAGCAGCACGGCGCCACCGCGATGGCGGTTCACACCCTTGGCCGGGCAGCCAAAGTTGAGATCAATCCCCTCGGGTCCCAGCGCCGCCAGCCTGGCGGCGTTCTCCGCCATGCACGCCGGGTCTGAACCCAGCAGCTGCGCCCGCACTGGCACGCCGGCCGGCGTGCGGCCGCGGTTGTTCAGTTCGGGGACGATGCGCAAGAAGGTGCGGTCGGGCAGCAACGTGCCCGTGACCCGGATGAACTCGGATACGCAGCGGTCGATGCCGCCGACGCGGGTAAGGACATCGCGGAGGACGAAATCCAGGAGGCCTTCCATGGGAGCGAGAAGAATCATGGGACGGAAGTCTATCCCAAGGAAAGGCGCTGGGCACTGCCTGCTGGGTGCTGAGAAAAAACAGGCCGCGGTACTCGTACCGCGCCCCCTTTGCTATTTGACTAAACCTTCCTCTTTCATCGTCTTCTGTACCGCAGGGCGCGCGCCGATGCGGGCTTGGAAGGCTTTGATGTTGGGCCATTTGCCGAGATCGACCTTGAGGCCGCCGGTCCAGTTGAGCACGGTGAAGAGATAGGCGTCTGCAACCGAAAACTTGTTGTTCGCCAGGTATTCCTTGCCGGTGAGCATTTTCTCCAGCGCGTCGAGGCGGCGACCGATGGTGCCGTGCTGGACTTCCTTCATCTCTGGCGTCATTTTCGGGTTGAACAGTGCGCCGAGTTGCTTGTGGACTTCGGTGGCGACGAAGTTTACCGCCTCCATCTGCCGGTAGCGGTCCATGGTCGCCGCCTTGGCCGTCAGGCCGGATTCGGGCTTCTGGTCAGCGAGGTACTGGATGATGACGCCGACCTCGGTAAGGACCGTGCCGTCATCGAGCTTCAAGGCGGGGACATAGCCCTTGAGGTTGACGCCCCAGAAATCGGCGCCGGATTCGGTCTTCTTGTTGGGGATGTCGACGTTTTCCAGGTCGAGCTGGGTGCCAAGTTCGTTGGCGACGATGTGGGGTGCCATGGAGCAGGCGCCGGGCGCATAGTAGAGTTTCATTGCAGTTTCCTTTTCGGTTGGGGAGTCTAGACATAAGGGTGAGGGTGGGACTATGGGGCCGCAGAAGCGTTCCATTGGTTTTGAGTCGCGCGAAGGGCTATCCCTTTGCAACGCCTTGCCAGTTGCGAAATCATAAGTTACAACTTCCGGCTTCTGCGCTATGTATGCCATTCGGGTTTACTGAATTCTCAGGCCGAGCGTTACAGACCCGAAGAGGAATATTGCCGCGCTGGATGAAAAACCTGGCGGACGTGTTGCAAGAAAGCGCTACTCTTTTTCCGAGCTATCAAACGGGCTCCCGGCCTACGCAAGCGGGAACAAGCGGATCAGGTTGCCTGACTGCGTATTGCAGACGCCTATCCGGCTCGAATAAGAGGGAATAGGCACGCCCCGCAGTCTTGTAGAATGCGCTGTCAGCCCTAAACTTGCAGGCCAGATCCCGTGACATTTATGAATATGAAAAAGCCGCCGTCCCTGGCGTCCAGATTCCAGAGCAGCATGGCGAAAACCGAAACGGTGGCCGGAACGTCGGAAGTCAGGATACTGTTCACCGACGAAAGCGCGTTGTCGTTTCAGGCCGGGGGCAGCGATCCAAAGCCTGTGGTGAACGGCGCGGTCGGTACGCTGGCGCATGAATTCGGCGCCGGCGTCGACAAGTTCACGTTCCTTGCCGCCGGAGTGCAAATGGCATTCAAGGATGGCAGTTCCTGCAATCTCAATTTCGGCCGGAAGATCGGCGCTCAGGCCTGAGCAGCTCTAACTCTGAACCTTAGACCCGCAACTCTCTAAACCTTTTCACCGCAGAGGCGCAGAGGATTCGCTTCTATACCCGCCGTGAGGGGTACGCAGAGGAAGGCGAAGAACAGGGAAGTAAGAAGTGCTCCGGGTAAGCATGAACGGCATCACTCAACGGTGGATGGAGGCGATCCCATCGCATGCGACTACCCTGCCATCCTCATCGCGTTTGCTTCTGTCCTCCCCAGCGACGCTGCGGTGAAAACAATCTGTTTTCAGGCAATGAAGCGTTTCGTCTGAACTCCGAAAGCATCCGCAGGAACATCTCCCTCGTATCCAGCGAGTCGTGAAATCCAGGACGGCGGGCCTTGCCCATGTCTGAGACGACGTCGTAGTCAGAGTGGAACACGCTCTCGGGCTAAAGCCAGGCGACGATCCTCTTGCACGCGTGCCGAAGGGCTTTTCTGTATCCATAAGCTATCCGTCATTAGCCGGGCGCTAACCTGCTCCTCGCGATTATGGGGGGAGCCTTGCTGCGCCAGGAAACGTTCGTCGTTCGCATCTACGGTCCCGAGGGCAAGCGCAAGGAGCCCAGGGGCGTCGTGGAGATCGTGCGACGGCGGATACTCGTTCCTTTCGACAGTTTCGCTGCGTTGAAGAAGATCCTCGTCGAGCATTCCCTCCCACTTCGCAAATCTGAAGGAAAGTCGCCGAAAGGCTGATGGATTTGCCTATGAAAAACTTCTCGGAGGAGGAACTCAGATGGAAATGATCCGTTCAGGAACGACGGGACCGAAGCGCTTCATGACTCGCCTGGTCTTGGTCGCAGGATTCGCGGCCGCCAGCTGCGCAGGCGGTGCCGACTTCAAGACCCTGTCGCCCGACGAGGCAGGACTGGACTGGTTCGAATGCGGTGGAGGAAACGTCTGGCCAAAGGGTTGCGAGGCCTATCTGGTCTGGGGAAACTATGAAAAGGGCGCCAGCGGCTGGTACATCAGGGCGCCGGCGGGCTATGTATTCCCCCGGCATTTCCATGCGACCGAGGAGCGAATCCTCGTCGTTCGCGGCAGGATAGCCGGTGCCGTGGACGGGGGCGCCGAGACAGTCGTGTCGCCCGGCATGTATTGGGCGCTCGGCGGCAATGCCGTTCACTGGGCTCGCTGCGAGGACGCTTGTCTGATGTATATCACCTACGACGGGCCATTCGATCTGACTTTCAAGTGATGGGCGGCCTCGAAGCCATTCGCGGCGGACTCAGCTCACGGTTCACGCGCTTGGCGATTTCCCGCATCCTCGTCCTATAATCGGACAGGTCCACTCGTCCCGGGAAGGCCATGGCGCGAAAAACGCCACCGCTCGCCAAGCTCAGTTGCCCGCGGCTTCACAAGGCGGTGGTGCGCCCGCGTCTGTTCAACGCGCTGGACACGGCGAGGAAACTCAAGACCGCTATTTTCGTGGTCGGTCCGCCGGGTGCCGGTAAAACCACGCTTGTTGCTTCCTGGATCGAAGCTCGCAAGCACAAAGGCATCTGGTATCAGGTGGATGGCGGGGACGCCGACCTTGCCACGTTTATCTATTACCTGGGGGTGGCGGCACGGCCTTATATGCGCAAGGGCCTTCGGCCACTGGCGTTGCTGACACCGGAATTCCTGCTGGATATCCCTGCATTCGGTCGCCGGTACTTCAGGGAGCTTTTTGCGCGCCTGCCGGAAGGGGCGACGCTGGTGCTGGATAACTATCAGGAAGTCCAGAAAAACAATGTGTTCCACGAACTCATTGCGGGCGCTGCCGCGGAAGCGCCGCCCGGCGTGACGATCATCGCCATCAGCCGATCGGACCTTCCCGCAAATTTTGCCCGGCTGCGTGCCAATCAGGCGATCGCCGTCGTGGATTGGGACGATCTCAAGTTGTCGACCGCAGAGGGGCTGGCGATAGGCTTGCAGTACCAGAACCTCGATCAAGCGACGATGGCAGCAATCCATGAGCGAAGCGCAGGCTGGGTAGCCGGACTCGTGCTCATGCTGGACCGGGCGCGGCGGGGCGACTCCCAGATCGGCAATGCATCAACGGAACCGCTGCGCGAAGTATTCGACTATTTCGCGGCCCAGATTGTCGACCAGTTGGACGCGGTGACGCAGATGCAATTGTTGCAGCTCAGTTACCTGCCGCGCATGACGGCGCTGATGGCCGTGGCGATCACTGGAGCGCCTGTGGTGGTCGAGATGCTCGAAGACCTGCACCGGCGGCACTTGTTCGTCAACCGCTGCGGCACCCAGGAACCGGTCTACGAATTCCACTCCCTCTTCCTGGTGTTCCTGCAGCACAGGGCGCAGCGAACCTTGAACGCAGCGGAGCACCGGGAAACGGCGTTGCATGCGGCCAGGCTGCTCGAGGCGAGCGGGCGATCCGATGAAGCGTTCGAACTGGATCTGCAGGCGGGCGATGCCGGCGCAGCGGCTGCCGTGGCCCTGCGCCATGCTCCGAAACTCATCGAGCAGGGCCGCTGGCAGGTCGTGGTCAAGTGGGTTGAAGCCCTCCCGGAGGCGTTGGTTGCATCGGATTGCTGGTTGCTGCATTGGCATGGCACGGCACGGATCGCGGTGGAGCCAGCCCGGGCGCGTGCGCTCCTGGAAGACAGTTACAAGGTGGCGGAACAAGTTGGCGACAACCTGTGCCGGGTGCAGGCGGCGGCGGGAATCATCCAGACGTTCATGCTGGAGTACACCAGATTCAGGCCGATGGATCCCTGGATGGAGGTGCTGAAATCCGGTATCGGTCCCGACCTTGGTTTCGGAAGCGTCGACGCGGAACTGCGGGCGCAGTCCGCACTGCTGGTTGCATTGGCGTACCGGCAGCCGGACAGTGCGCGCTTGCCGCTTTGCGCCGAACGTCTGTACCTCCTCTTGAGATCGGACGCGGAGGTCAATCTGCGGACTATCGGCGCAGCTTACCTCGTGGTCTATGGCGTCACGACGGGGCCGCCCGAAGTCGGTCATCGGGCGCGCCCGGTGCTGGAAGAATTGCTGGAGCACCCGGAGGTGACAGTTCTGACCGCGGGCTGGGCGTGGTTCGTTTTAGCCTACGCTTATTGTGTCGTGGGGAGCGAGCAGAAGTCGCGCGATGCCGTCGGTCGGGTGGAGCAGATCGGTCGCGATTATGGCTTTCCCCCGCTGGTGCGGCTGGCGTCGATTGCAGGGTGCTGGGTGGAGATCGGGGCAGGATGCGTGAGCGTTGCGCAAACCTGGCTCGACAAGCTCGATGGTGTCCTGGTGCGCGACAATCCCTACGATGTGGCAAGCAGCGCATCTCTGCAAGGGCATCTCGCGTTGTGCAAGGGTAAGACCGAACTTGCCGTCGAGCCCCTCAGTCTGGCCGTGCAGCTCTACGATGAAGCCGGTACGCATTTCCAGCGCACTTTCGCGCGTCTTCAGGTGGCGATCAATCAGGGATTACTGAAAAACTTCGTCGTTGCCGGAACATGGGCAGAGGACGCTCTGGAGATGGCGAAAGCGACTCGTTCCGGTTGGCTGGAGGCGCAGTCCGAATTGGTCTTGGCAGCCCTGGCAATCGGACGCGGCGACGAATCCGAGGCGGGGAATTGCCTGCGGCGCGCGCTGGAACTTTCCAGGCGGCTGGATTGCACCTGGCCGTTCAGGAACATGCGGCCCTGGATGCCGTCCCTGCTCGCGTTAGCGCTCGAACTCGGAATCGAAGTCGAGTATGTCCGAAACACGATCCGCCGACACCAACTGAGAGCGCCGTCCGCCGGCAGCGACAAGTGGCCCTGGCCGATCCGGATTTACACCCTCGGCCAGTTCCGGATACTGCTCAACGATGAGCCGATTTCCTTCCTGCGCAAGGCGCCAAGGAAGGTCATTGCGCTGCTCAAGACCATTGTCGCATTCGGCGGAAGCGACGTGCCGGCGCCCTCCCTGATCGATGCGCTCTGGCCGGAAATGGAGGGCGATATCGGCCAGGAATCGTTCCAGCAGGCATTGCTTCGTCTGCGGCGATTGCTGAATGCCCCCGATGCAGTCCGCCTCGAGAGCGGAAAGGTTTCCCTGAACCAGAGCATGGTATGGACGGATGTGCAGGCCTTCGCACAGTGCGTCCCGGTTGGAAAGATGGACGAACTGATGGTCGGGAAAGCGCTGATGCTCTATCGGGGAGACTTCCTGGCCGACGAACCCGATGCACCCTGGGCCGTTTCCTCGAGGGAGCGGATGCGGGCCATTTTCCTTCATGGCGTAGAAACCGCGGGGTCTGCCCTGGAGGCGACCGGTGCATGGCCTAGGGCGATCGAGCTCTATCTCGCGGGATTGAACGCCGATCCACTCGCGGAGGTTTTCTATCAGGGGCTGATGCGTTGCTATGCCTCCATGGATCGCCGCGTCGAGGCGCTCAGCGTGTACCGCCGGATGTGCCAGCAACTTTCCGTGATTCTGGGGATGAGCCCTTCGGCAACGTCGGAAAAACTTGCGCGTGAACTCAGGCTGGATTCCTGGCGGCCGCAATAGAATCCGTTCCATGCTTTGCCTAAGTCCCGATTGTGGATTGTCGTAGCTGTGCAGTTGCGGGCCGTGTTTCTCCAGGAGCCTGTCCCAAACCGGGCGGGCAGTAAACATGCCGTCGTGATTGTCCATCTCCGCACTCAAAAGCTATGATGCCGCATCATGAAAAGCCCTCCGTTTGACGTCAGGCATCTGGAAGCGCTCGCGGCAACCGGGACGGTACGGTCGTACCCGAAGAATACCGTCCTTATCCAGGAGGGCGACCAGAGTGATCGGCTCTATGTGGTTCTTTCCGGGCGCCTGAAGGTCTTTCTTTCGGATACCGAGGGCAAGGAAATCATCATCGATACGCTGGGGCCGCAACAGTTCTTCGGGGAGATGGCGCTGGAGGGCGGTCCTCGGTCCGCGTCCGTGATCTCAATCGAACCCTGCAAGATAGCGGTAATAGAGCGCGATCAGTTCAAGAGCTTTCTTGTCAGCAACCCGGAGGCGGCCTACGCGCTGATCGTGGCTCTCATCCGCCGTGCCAGCAATCTAACCCGGGCCATCGGAAGCCTCACGCTCCTGGACGTTTACGGCAGAGTTGCACGCCTGTTGCTGGACCATGCCATTGAAGAAGACGGCAGGATGGTCGTGCGCGAGCGCATGACGCAGCAGGAGATCGCCAAGCGCGTAAGCGCATCGAGAGAGACCGTATCGCGGATCGTGACCGATTTGCGCGAGGGGGGCTGTATCAGGGTCGTGTCCTATGCATCAAGCGCTAACACCGGCTATCAGATCAGGTCGTCTGCATCCAGCGACAGCGACGTAGTCGTTTATCACAGTTCTCTACATTTTGGCGGACGCCTCTCTCTGTGGATCCATGGGAATACGGCATTCGGACGATAGACGGAAATAAGCTGGAACCACCCTCCCCTGCACGTGTCCTTCCTGTATGCGGAACATTGGCTTCCGCTCCAGTACAAAGGAGACCATGCATGAAACTCAAAACCTCGGTTGCAGCAGTTCTTTTTGCATTCGCAGCCACAGGCGCCTGGGCGGGCGACACCGGTCAGCCCCAGGCTGAGGCGAGCCAGCCGGACGCCACCGGCGCTCAACAGTCATCCGGCACGGTGGACGAAGCCCTGTCGTGGAAGTTCGTGAACGGGCAGGCGGCTGGTTCGGAAAACCAGGCTGGCAGCGAGCAGGCTGGCGCCGACCAGGCTGGCTCCGACCCGGCCGGATCGGATCAGGCGGCGATGTCCGACGACCAAGGCGGAAGTGACCAGGCCGCGAGTTCCGAAGAGCAAAGCGGCGGTGATCGAACCGCAAATTCGGAAGCGCAGTCCGGTGACGATCAATCGGCCATGGGCGAGGAAGGAGGCGACCAGGCCGCGAGCGCCGACAATCCGGTCGCCCACCTGAAGGACAAGGTGGTGGTGATCATTCCGAAGGGCTGGAAGGGATCCGTTTCCGACCTGATAGCTGCCCTGGAGGCGTCTCCGGACGCGAAGGATATCGTCGTTGTGCAAGGCGGCGAACCGCAGGCCGGCAACTCATCGGAGGAAGACGACTACGTGGCCTCAAGAATAAAACCGGCCACCAACCAGCAGTAACGCTATTGCCCTGAAACGAAACGCCCCGACCGCTTCAGCGATGGGGGCGTTTTTATTAAAACTTTAGAGTTACCACGAAGGCACGAAGGACCCGAATACCCTCGCGTCAGCGTGGAGTACCCTTTTAGGGACGCCACGGAAATCAACAGCAAGGGAAGGGTCGGTGTATCAGTTGTGCTTCTGCCGGCCGTGCCAAATTTACTGAAGATGGTGCATCAGGCCATCGCATACTTCTCGCACTTCTTCGTGCTACTTCGTGTTCTTCGAGCCTTCGTGGTCTGATTCCGATCAGCCGTCGGAAAAAACCGAATTTCAGCAGGTCAGTAGTGAGGCGGGGTCTCGTCGACCGGCTCGCGAGGCTCATCGGGCATCAACGTTTTCGCCTGTTCCCTCAAGGCCCGCATTTCCTTCTGCAGCAGGTCGATCTGCTGTTGCTGAAGATAGACTGTGCGGTTGAGTTCTTCCAGCAACTCTTCGCAAAAACTCAGTTTCACTTCCAGTTCGGCAATCCGTGTTTCCATCGCGTTTCCTCCCGCGGTCACTTCGCCTGCACGGCGATAGAGTACCCGCCGCATTCAACCTTCTGCCCGGCGCGGATCTTGGCGGTCTTGCGGCTCTCCGGCTGGCCGTCGACGGTGACCTGTCCTTCCGCGACCAGGTGCTTGCCCTGGCCGCCGCTGCTGGCGACGCCCGCGACCTTTAGCAGATCGCACAGCCGGATGAATTCGCTCTTGAGTGTGATTTCTACTGTTTTCACTTAACGGTACCTTGATGGATAAAGCTCAACGTTGATGGGTTAGGCGCTGGCAGCGTCGAGCGCAGCGAGTTGCGCGGGTGACAAGGTCAGCCGAGTAGCGGCGAAGAGGTCTTCGAGCTGGGGCAGAGAAGTGGCGCTGGCGATCGGGGCCGTGATTCCGGGCTGAGCGAGCACCCAGGCGAGTGCGACACGTGCCGGGGTGGATAACGTTTCTTTGGCGACACTGTCGAGGGCACCGAGAACCTTGAAGCCCTTGTCGTTGAGGTATTTCTTCACCATCTGCCCACGCGGGCCTTTGGCGAGATCTGCTTCTGAACGGTATTTCCCTGTCAGAAAGCCACTTGCAAGCGAGAAGTAACTGATGACACTGACGCCATTGTCGACGCAGACTTTCTGCATTTTCGCTTCGAAATCCGCGCGGTCGATCAGGTTGTAGTTCGGTTGCATCGATTCGTAGCGAGGCAGATTGTTTTTTCTGCTGACGGACAGCGCTTCCGCGAAGCGCTCCGCGCTGTAGTTCGAGGCCCCGATGGCCCGCACCTTGCCGGCGTCAATGAGATTTTCAAAAGCGAGCATCGTGTCGAGCAGCGGCGTCGCCGCGTCATCAGTGCGCGACTGGTAGAGATCAATATGGTCAGTCTGCAGGCGCTTGAGCGAATCCTCGACCGCACTCTTGATGTAGGCGGGAGAGAGCCCTTTTCTGTCCAGCGCCATTTCCATGCCGAGCTTGGTGGCGATCACGACTTTGTCGCGCTTGCCGCTTTTCTTCAGCCATCTGCCGATGATGGTTTCCGATTCGCCGCCCTTGTTGCCCGGCACCCACTTCGAGTACATGTCGGCGGTGTCGATGAAATTGAAGCCTTCATCCACGAAACGGTCGAGCAGCCGGAACGAGGTCGCCTCGTCGGCCGTCCAGCCGAACACGTTGCCGCCGAAGGCCAGCGGCGAGACTTCCAGGCCGGAGCGGCCGAGCTTGCGCTTATGCATGTTGAATCCTTTACTGGTTGGGGCATGACCCGATTCGGCGGCGAGCATAGCACCCGAACGATATCGACGTTGTTGTCGGCCAGCGGGTGCAGGGGGGCGCTTTAGCTGTCGTCGATGCATGCATAAATACTTCCTTTTACGGCCGGCGGCGCGTCGCGTTGCAGGGCGGCGTGGGTGTAAACGGGCGCCTGCGCCGTCCGAGCCGAACATCCGCGGCCAGGATTCCTTCAGCATTTCTTCGGCATGACCAAACCCCTGATGCGCTGAACGGCCGCGTCCGCACCAGGCCAGGCTGGGCTAGACTATGGGAATGAATCCTGACCGACGCAAGAAGCCGCGCAAGCATTTCACCATGATCCGCGGCATGCACCTGGCCGATGTGTTTACGCTGGGGAACGCGGCATGCGGCGTGGCCGGCATGTTCTGCGCCATGGCCTATGTCGGTAACCAGTCGATGGCGTATTTCTTCGCCGCGGCCGCGCTGGCGCCCGCGGCCTTCATATTCGATGTACTCGACGGCCGCATAGCGCGGTGGCGGCATACCCATTCCGCACTTGGTCGCGAACTGGATTCTCTGGCGGACGTGATCTCGTTCGGGATTGCGCCGGCGGCGCTCGGCTTCGCGGCCGGGATGCGTGGCGCATTGGATTGGATCGCGTTCATCTACTTCGTCTGTTGCGGCGTGAGTCGCCTCGCCCGTTACAACGTCACCGCCGAAGAGCTCGCCGGGGATGAAGGGAAGGTCAAGTATTTCGAGGGAACGCCCATTCCGACCAGCGTGGCGCTGACCGGCGTGCTGGCGTTCGCCGCATGGCAGGATCGACTGGGCGAGGATATCTACTGGGGCGTATGGTCGATCGGCCCCGCCGATCTGCATCCGCTGGTCCTGCTGTTCGTGCTGTCCGGCACGCTGATGGTCAGCAAAACGCTGCGCATTCCGAAGCTGTAACGGTACCTTCCGGAAACGAGCCCACTAAATGAAACGCCCCGGTTGTTTTCACGATCGGGGCGTCCTGGAGAACCTGGCAGCGGTACCTGCCGGAATTAGTGCACTTGCTGGATCCCTCCCAGCAACCAGCCGCTGCCGCCGTCGACGGGCTTGACCAGGTTCCAGACTTCCTCGAACGGTGCCGGACCTTCGCCGTTCTCGCGAATCGTGCCGGTGAAGCGAACGCTGGCGACGTATTCGCCGGACGTTGTCTCGATGCCAAGCAGGCTTGCTTCGAGATTGTCGACTTCGGTTCTCCCACCTGAAGCGGTTTCCTCGTCGCGCTGCATCTTGATCTCCGCGAAGACCTCGGGCGTCGTGAACTTGCGGATGTCGGACAGGTCTTTTGCATCCCAGGCTGCTTGCAGCCGGTTGAAGTGGACCTTTGCGTTGCGCACAAAGCCCTCCACATCGAAGTCGGCCGGGATGCGTGTGCTCGCATCGGCAACGACCGTTGATTCCGCCGCCGGCTGCGTGCCGGGTATGGCCGCTCCGTAAGCGTTGGTCGTCGCGCCGCTGCCCACCATCCTGCCGGACATCGGGCTTGCGAAGGCCTGCTTCATGGGGTTCATGGGAGCATTGGCGGGTATGGAACCGGTTGAACGCCTGATCATTCGCCAGATGAACATCCCTGCGAATATAAGCAATGCGATGACCAGGATGTTGCCCAGCGCTGCGGCAAACGGCCCCATCAGGCCGAAGTGCGACAGCAAGGCGGCGATGCCAAGGCCGGCAGCGAGGCCGGTCAGGGGGGCCATCCATCGATTGCCCGCGGGTGCGGGAGCCGCGGCCGGGGAGGCCTGTCCCGGCTTGGATGCGGCATCCTGCGCCGGTGTCCTGGCCGGCGCCGCTTGATCCCGGCTCATGGTCTGGCGGCCGAAGCTCTTGCCGCCGCCAAGCCGCCGGGCCGCCTCAGCGTCCTGCGCGACCAGCGCGAAGCCCACCAGGACTACCAGCATCGTTGTCGTTCCGGCCAGCCATTTTCCTAAAGTGCTACGAGTTGTTGTCATGCAGCCTGTTCAAATGTGGAAATTCGGAAGTTGAATATGCGGGCGCCGCTGCGTTCTTGCAAGCGCGCATCCTGGTTCTACGATGAAACAATATGTAAGCCGGCTCGGAATTACCGCTACTTGGATCGAAAGACTTTCAGCCAAGTTCGTCCGCTAAAGCCCTTTTCACGGCAGGCCGTTCGGTCATCCGGTTGCGGAAATCCAGAACCTTCGGAAATCGCGCCGGATCGACGCCATCGCCCTCGAGAAACTGCGCGAGAGTGAAAAGATAGGGATCGCAGATCGTGTAGGCCTTGCCCATCACCCACGGCCCTTCGAACATCTCCCGCTCGATCAGAGCGAAGCATTCGCCTATGGTGTCGGGCACCTTGCGCTGCATTTCCTTGAGCGCCACGGGATCGTCCGCCCAGCGATAGCCGCGCATGCGGTGCGCGTGGGCGACGTGGACCGTGGAGCACAGGTAGCTGTTGAATGCTTGCACTCGCGCCAGCTCGAAGGGATTATCCAGCGGCGCAAGCCCCGACTTCGGAAAGGTCTGGGCGATATAGAGGAGCAGGGCAGGTGTCTCGGTCAGGATGCCGTGGTCCGTGACTAGTGCCGGCACGCGGCCTTTTGGATTGATCGCCAGATATTCGGGTTTGCGCTGGTCGTCTGTCTTGAAGCTGATCCGGACGGTCTCGAATCCGGCGCCAGCTTCTTCCAGTGAAATATGCGACGCCAGCGCGCAGGTTCCAGCGGCGTAGTACAGCTTCAACATCAAGGTGTCCCTGGAAAAGATGCGGGGGGTGCCGGTGCATTCGTATGGACGTCACAACAGTCCGCACCGGAAGTTCCGGAATTGCTACTCTGGCGTCAGCTTCAGCTTGCCAATCAGCCTACCATAGGTCTCCCACTCCTGACGCACATAGGCGCCGAACACGGTAGTTGAAGCAATAACCGTTTCCGCGCCGGTTGCCTCGAAATGCGTCTGTACCGGTGGCGTGTCGATTGCGGCGCTGATCTCGCCGTTGAGCTTGTCGATCACGCCGGGCGGCGTGCCGGACGGCGCGAAGAAGCCGGCCCACGTATCCAGAGCGAACGCCGGATAGCCGGATTCCACGATGGTCGGAACCTCCGGGAAGATCGCAGCACGCTGGCGGCTTGTCACCGCCAGTGCGCGCAGCCTGCCGGATTTGATATGCGGCTGCGCCACGACATAGCCGCTCATCATGACCGGCACGCGTCCCGCGAGCACGTCCGCGAGCGCCTGGGCGTCACCACGATAGGGAATGTGGAGCATCTCGATTGCGGCAACCTGCTTGAAGACTTCCATCCCCAGGTGCGGCAGCCCGCCGGTTCCGCTCGATGCATAGCCGGGGGGCTGCGCGCCGCTGCGTGCCAGCGCGACGAGTTCGCGGACGGTTCCGACCCCAAGGTCCGCATGCGCGACCAGCACCATGCCGGACACGTAAGCTTGCGCAATTGGAATGAAATCCTTGACCGGGTCGTAGCCGGTGTTCGGATAGATATGGGGGCTGATCAGAAGGCTGTTGTTGCTGAACAGCAGCATCGATCCGTTCGGCCTGGATTTGGCAACGGCAAGCGCTGCGAGGGTGCCGCCTGCGCCAGGCCTGTTCTCGACGAGCACGCGCTGCTTGAGCCGGACACCGATCGCGTCGGCGATGACCCGGGCGCGTGCGTCGAGGCTGCTGCCGGCGGTGACCGGGACGATGATGCGAATTTCACCGGGCAGCGTCTGCGCCCGCAAAGGCACCACCGCAAGCATCAGCACGCAAACTGCACACCTTATTGTTCGGTTCATGGTATGCCCCCGGGGGTATTGTCCCTCATCGCCGATCGGAGGGTGGCCGTGCGGAGAATTCAAAGGCCGGGGAACCACCGGCGCGCGGGTGTTCCAGGCTGCGGAAAAGAAGCTCGAAATTTTGCGCGGGCGGAGGGAACCCTAGTCCGATCGACCCTCACTGGAGAGATGAACTAACTCACGGATAATATTATCTAAAGAGCCCCAGTCGCTGAAGGCTGGCCAAACATCAGACTTGCCGGAAAGGCTTCCGAAGCGCACACTGTGCGGTCCCATTCGAAGGCCTCCGCTCGGACATCCATGAACACTTCCATCCTCCAGTATCTGAGAACCAACGGTGAACAACTTGACGCCGATATCGCCAAGGCGCTTCACATGCCGAAGGCTCAGGTTCTCAGCCATATTTCGCAACTTTCCTCCGCCGGCGAGGTGATCTGCTGTCAAGTCACCCGTTTTAACGAGGGCAAGAAAATCGAGGGCGTGAGCTGCCGTCTGGCCGCTTATGTGCCGCCGCGAGCCACCGGGCCGAAGCCCGGCGCGAAAAGGGGGGCCGCTGCCGCCGCTGCCACCACGATTCCCGATCACGGTACGGTTTGAGCTGGCGACAGATCAGCGGCGTTTCACGCAGACTGAAAGTAAACGGGCACCGAATGGTGCCCGTTTGTTTTTTCAGCAGCCGTATGCGGAGTGCAGCGCGGAAATGCTGCACACCACATCAAATGTGGAAGGAACGGATCGCTATCTGCTGATCCTGTGCCTGAGGGCAGGTACAGCGGCGGCCGTGGCAATTGCGATCACGGCCAGGCCGACAGCGCTGGCTGCCATGGGATGTTTGCGAACGACAGTCCGAGCTTCGCTGCCAGCATGTTCGATCCCCTGCCAGGCGCGACCGGCAGCTTCACGTGTCCGTTGGCGTGCGCGGCGAGTCGACTCCGCGATGTATGTTGCAGCGGATGTCGCAGCGGATTCCGCCGCCGATGTCGCCGCGGATTCCGTCGTGGGCTCTCTCATGTAGCGCCGCGCATGGGTCAGCCAATCCGCCGCAGTATCCGACATGCGGCGCTTGCTCTGTCGTTCGGTTCGTGAACGCAATCCCGAGCTCAGTCCCCAGACGATCAGCCCCAGCAGGCTGGCGCCGGCGATAGCGGAGGGCACCGGATGTTCCCGTGCCGTTCGACGGGCGCTCGCGGCTGCATGCGTCGCAACCTTGACTGCCTGGGTGTTGCGAACGTAGTCGAGGCCTTCGCGAATCAGCCGTTTGGCGTCCAACCGCTGTTCCAGTGTATCCAGCGTGGAATCCATGCGATCGCGGACGTCATTGATGTCGCCTTCGATCTGTTCGGGCGTTCTGCTTGCGTTCATTGAATATGCTCCTTGATAACTTCCACGTCCTTGCGCAGGGAGCGCATGGAATGGGCGGGGTTGAGATGCGTACTCGTCACGATTTTTCTTCCTCTTGCGAGGAGCAACAGTCCCAGCGGCACGACCACGGCGCCAGCGACCAGGGGCGCAAGCCACGCGGCATGTTCTTCTGGCAGAAGCTGCGCAAGGCCCGCGACCGCCGCCACCAAAACCAGCACCAACCCGGCGAACAGTACCGCTGCACCAATGGCCAGCCAGACCATGCCGGCGCCCAGATGAGAGACCTTGTCCGAAACTTCAGCCTTCGCCAGAGCCACCTCCTCGCGGATAAGTTCAAGCGATTCACGCCAAAGATCTGCCACAAGGCCGGATAGAGAGCGATGTCGTTCCGGGGACAGGGCAGTCATTGTGCAAACTCCTGACAGAGATGGGTGGCAGGGTAGTGCAGCAATATGCGTGCCGAGGTGAAAGCGGTCGTCAGACGGTGCAAGTCGCGGGCACAAGGCTTCCTAACCAATGGGTTAACGGCCTGGTTTTTTCATAACTGCCGCTGGAACATTGCAGCTTTTGCAGTTCGCCTGTAGCTCTTGCCGGCCTGACGGCTGGAAAAAGCGGTCCGCCGTCCTCTTCTTCGTTACAATTTCCGGCGCGCCCAATCTCTCTCCCTCCCCCTCTCCCTCCCTCCGGGAACTCCCTTACCCAAGTCATGCACAGCCTCCAGTTCGATAACAGCTTCGTTCGCGACCTGCCCGCCGATCCGCAGCAGGGTTTGCAACGACGCCAGGTCCACGGCGCCCTGTACTCGCGTGTCCGCCCGACCCCGGTGGCCGCGCCGCGCCTGCTCGCTTACTCGCCGGAGGTCGCGGCATTGCTGGACATCGACGAAGCGGACATCCGCGCGCCGGAGTTCGCGAATGTGTTCGGCGGCAATGCGCTGATCGAAGGCATGCAGCCTTACGCGGCCAACTATGGTGGCCACCAGTTCGGCCACTGGGCCGGGCAGCTTGGCGACGGCCGCGCAATCACGCTGGGCGAGACCATTAATGCGAAGGGGCAGCGCTGGGAGTTGCAGCTCAAGGGCGCCGGACCGACGCCCTATTCGCGCACCGCCGACGGCCGGGCAGTGTTGCGGTCCTCGATCCGTGAATTCCTGTGCAGCGAGGCCATGCATCACCTCGGCGTGCCGACCACGCGCGCATTGAGCCTGGTTGGTACTGGCGAGCAGGTTGTTCGGGACATGTTCTACGACGGTCATCCAAAGGCCGAGCCGGGCGCGGTCGTCTGCCGCGTAGCGCCATCTTTCATCCGCTTCGGAAATTTCGAACTGCCAACCTCCCGCGAAGACCTGGCGCTGCTGAAGCAGCTGATCGACTTCACCATTCGCCGCGATTTCCCGGAGTTGAAATCCGCAGCCGGCAGTGAACAGCTTTATGGCGACTGGTTCACGCAAGTGTGCGAGCGCACCGCGGTAATGGTGGCCCACTGGCTGCGTGTGGGTTTCGTGCACGGCGTGATGAATACCGACAACATGTCCATCCTCGGCCTGACCATCGACTACGGTCCGTACGGCTGGATCGACGATTTCGATCTCGACTGGACGCCCAACACCACGGATGCCCAGGGGCGGCGCTACCGGTTCGGCCAGCAGGCGCAGATCGCCTACTGGAACGTGCAGCAACTGGCCAATGCCCTGGTGCCCGCGTTCGCTTCCGTCGAACTCCTTAAGGCCGGGCTGCAGCGCTATGTGGAAGTATTCATGGCGGCCGATCGCGGCAACGTGGCGGCGAAACTGGGCCTGTCCGAATGCCGGGAAGAGGACGAGGATTTCATGCGCGAGTTATACGGCCTGTTGCAGGGCGCCGAAGTCGACATGACGATTTTCTTTCGCGCGCTGGCTGACTTTGATCCCGGCGCACCGTCATTCTCGCTTTTTGCGGACGCCTTCTACGACGAAGCGAAACGCCGGGAGGCGGAACCGGGTTTCATGTCGTGGCTGGGGCGCTATGCCGTCCGCGTGCATGGCGATGGTTTACCGTCCGCGGAACGGCGAGCGCGCATTCATGCCGCGAACCCGAAGTATGTCCTGCGCAATTATCTGGCGCAGGAGGCCATCGACCGCGCGGAGCGGGGTGATACTGCGGGCATTGATGAATTGCTCGATGTGCTGCGCCACCCCTACGAAGACCAGCCCGGCCGCGACAAATTTGCGCAGCGCCGCCCTGATTGGGCGCGCAATCGCGCCGGATGCTCGATGCTGTCCTGCAGTTCATGAGCTCCGCGCTTGAAATGAAAGCGTGGGGCCCGAATGCCGTGCAAAGGGCTTCCTGCCTGACGCCACCCCTTCCGACCTGATCTCCGTCCCGAAAGAACCCGCATGCCCTCACTGCCTCCGTTTACAAGATTCCTGGTCATCTTCAACGTTGTGGTGTTTCTGTTGCAGCAGGTGGCCGGCAACGGACTGATCTACTGGTTTGCATTGTGGCCAGGTGCCGGTTCTGGAATCGAAAGCCTGCCCCTGCTGTCACCGTGGCAAATGGTGACCTACAGCTTCCTGCACGGCAGCTTCATGCACCTTGCGTTCAACATGCTCGCTGTGTGGATGTTCGGCGGCGACCTCGAGCGCGTATGGGGGGTGAGGCGTGTCGCCGCGGCTTACTTTGCCAGCGTGGTCACCGGCGGTATCAGCCAGCTCATCGTGGGCGCGATGTTCGGTGAAGGCGGCGGGCCGGTCATCGGCGCGTCGGCCGGCGTATTCGGTCTGCTGCTGGCCTATGCGCTGGTGTTCCCGAACCGCAAGATCATGCCCCTGTTCCCGCCGATCCCGATGCCCTCGCGCGTATTCGTACTCTTGTACGCGGTCCTCGAACTCGTGTTCGGCGTCACCGGCACCGTTTCCGGCGTCGCCCATTTCGCCCACCTTGGCGGGCTGATCGGAGGTTGGCTGGTGTACAGGTATTGGAGGACCAAGCCGAGAGGGTGGGGGACGAGTTAGAAAAAGCAGTGCTGAGTGCTGTGTGCTGAGAAGGGGTAACGCTCGCTACACACAGAACCAGTTTAAGAAATGGAACGATCTGGAACTAAAGTGCATGTCGATTGCCCAGCACCCAGCACCCAGCACCCAGCACCCAGCACCGTTTTCCTCTTTTCTCTCACGCATCGGCCCGCGCCGATGCGGTACCATGCCCGCTTTTCAGGAAAGGACCCTAATGAATCCCATTGTTCGTTTCGTCCCGGCCTTGCTTGCCGTCACGTTCGTTGCCCAGGTTTTCGCGGCGGACCCGAAAACGGAGGAAGAAAAAACCCTCTACGCGATCGGCCTGGCGCTGAGCCAGACGGTGAATGATTTCGCGCTTTCCGAAGGCGAGCTGGAGCAGGTGAAATCAGGTTTGACCGATGGTGTGCTCAAGCGTCCCGCCAAGGTCGAGCTGCAAACCTATATGCCCAAGATCCAGCAACTGGCGCAGGCCCGTGCCGCAACAGTCGCGGACAAGGAGAAGAAATCCGGCGCGACGTTCCTGGCGAAGGCGGCCGCGGAACCCGGCGCCAAGAAAACAGAATCTGGTGCGATCGTGATCCCGATCAAGGAGGGAACCGGCGCGAAGCCGGCCGCTAACGAAAAGGTGACGGTGCACTACCACGGCACCCTGGTCGACGGAACGGTGTTCGACAGTTCCGTGAATCGCGGCACGCCGGCGACCTTTCCGCTCAACGGCGTCATCAAGTGCTGGACCGAAGGCGTGCAGTTGATCAAGGTGGGGGGCAAGGCGCGGCTCGTGTGCCCGGCCGCCATTGCCTACGGGGATCGTGGGTCGCCGCCCAAGATCAAGCCGGGCGCGACGCTGATTTTCGAAGTCGAGCTGCTCGAAATCGCCAAGTAAGCTCGAGACAGGCAGTCCGCTCCGGATCCGCATTGCGGGCCCGGAGCGTTTCAGTTGCTGTGCCGTTCCGGCGTTTTGTGCGGGCCGAGTACCGGTTCGTCGTCCGGTTCTGCACCGTGGTAGGTCACGCGAAGTGCTTCGTCTTCCGCATCGTCCCAGGCCTTGGCCGCACGCGTGTCATAGCGCGCCCGGCTGCTGCGCTTCATCACGGCGTCATAGGCCCTCTCGACGTTGATGTCGCGTTTCTCGATGAGGGCTATTGCCGCCGCGCAGCCGGCTTCGATGTCCTCGTCGGACGCATGCGAATCGAATATCCACAGTTTCATGCCTGGTTCTTCCCCGTTTGTTTCGATATGAATGCTTCTTGAGACACCGGTTCGCCCGGTTTACTCGACCTCGGTCTCGAAGGTTCGCGGCGCGGCGGGCGCCGTCTTCAGGTCGAAGTAGACACGGCCGATTTCGCGTTCGTCCGTGGTTTCCACCTGCAGCTTCCAAGCCCCGGGCTGGTAGTTCGCTTTCATCCCATAGCCGCGGAATCCCAGCGCGCGTCCGCCCACGATATTGATGGGAATCGAATCTTGCAACCGCCATTTGCCGCCGCCGTCCTTCCAGTACCAGCGCATCAGCACCTGATCGGCAAAGCGTGCCGGCGAGAAAATCCGGAAGAACGCATAAATCTTGTCGCCCGGCTGGGCGAGGAATTGCTGGTCGCCGTTGTCCCAGAAGCGCCAGAACGGTCTTTCGTGGCTGAGCACGAAGCTATCGCCCTGGCGCTCGACGCCATGGTAAACACCGATATGCTGGATCGACAGCGGAACCGGCGGAATTAGCCGGAAGAAATAAAGCGTGAGAAACAGCGCCAGCACCGCGCCGAAGGGAACGAGGATCTGTTTGCGGGCCTGCTGCATGCGTTCCGGTGCATGGATGCGGATGCGCCGGTTCACCACCGCCGGCGGGATGCAGCCGACCAGCATGGATGCCATGAAGACCAGCATGCCGATGGAGCCGATGAATATCGGCACCACGCCCGCACAGAAGGACAGTGTGCAGATGCTGAGCAGCGCGAACTTGAAAGACAGTCCGAGCTTCTTGAAGCGCTCCGATTCGTTGATGACCAGCAGCACGACCAGGATCGCCATGAAACCGAACGAAACGAACAGCGATGAACTTTTGAAGAAGTACAGGGTGTACAGGCTGAGCAGGCTGCCGAGGATGAAGTGCACGATCGCGTTGCGGTATTCGTAATAGAACCGCCTGGCCGCATTCATTCCGGCGAGGTCGCGCGGCGGCCTGCCTTCCTCGAAGAACATCTGCAGCAGGGCGATGCCTATGATCAGGATGTAGATGGCCTGCTGGCCGATGGTGAACCACGAGTCGATGCGTTCCAGCGTGAGGATGTCGAAAAGAAAGCCGCCGACAAATGCCCAGACGGCGACCTTGCGCTCGTTATTCTCGTAGTAGAGCTTGACCCGGTTGAGGCGGGTCGGAGCGGGTGTGGTTTCGGGCTGGGACATTTTTTCGCGCGGGAAGCGCCTGATTGACCTTTTAGGGCGACCTCTATTTGCCGGCCATCATACTTCGGCCATCGGCACGATGCACGGTCTCCCACGTGCACTTCAGGCCGCCAGCCGGTGCCTTTCGACACGGGTGGCGAACCACCATCCGAGGGCGGCCAGGGTGGTGCCCATCGCCACGAAGGTCCATTCGTAGTTCACCACGCGGATCAGGACGCCGCATAGCGCGACACCGCTGGCTTGTCCCATGAACAGGGAAAAAGCGAATACGGCAATCGCCGTGCCCCGCGCCTGCGGCGCCATCTCGGTGGCCTTGGTCTGCAGCGTGTTATGGAACATGTAGAAACCGAAGCCCGCCGCGATGAACACGGGAATGGTGGCCTGCCAAAGCGGCAGCAGCGGCAGTATAACGAGGCTGCCCAGCAGCAGCCCGCCGCCGATTTTCACGAAGCCGGTTTCGCCGAAGCGCGCAAGCAGCCTCCGCACCATGACGCTGTAGATCAGGCCGCCGAGGCCGAAGCCGGCGAGCAAGGCGCCGATCAGGAGATAGGAGAGGTCGAAGCGTTCCTTGAGATACGCGCCCGTATAGGCAAAAGCGCCGTAGAACAGACCGCCCTCCAGGAACACGGTCAGCATCACGGTGCGCACCCAGGGGTCGCGCAACACGCGCAGATAGTTGCTCAAGACTCCCGCCGGCGGCGCGGCGGGCGCGGGCCGCTCGGTACGCTGGTCGACCAGTAGCAGCACCACGCTGACAATCAGGAATACCGCGGCGAGCACATCGAATATCCTGCGCCAGTCGACAAATTCGGCGAGTGCCCCGCCGAGGGCAGGTCCGAAGATCTGGCCCATCAGGATAAAGCCGAGAAAGCGGCCAAGCGCGGCCTGGCGCTTGTCGTACGGTGTGTTGTCGCCGATCCAGGCCAGGGACAGCGGAACAATGGCCGCCGCGCCGATGCCGGTGGCGAAGCGTAGCACCGTGAGCATTTCCAGCGATGAAGCGAACGAGCAGCCGAGCGAGGCGGCAGCGGCGATCAGGGTCGCGATGCCGACGACGCGCAACTTGCCGGCACGATCGCCAAGCGGGCCGTGCACCACCTGGAACAGGCCATACGCAAGCGTGAACGCGGTAATGACAACCGACGCCGTGGTGGGCAGGACGCCGAAGTCCCGTGCGACGGTCGGCAGCAATGCATCGAACAATCTGAGATTCGCGCCGGAAACGAAGCCGGCGGCGGCGAGGGCGAAAAAGGCTGGGTTCATGGCGGAGAGCCGGCATTGTGCCCGGTTACGCCCGCGGAATCGACAGTGACATCCCGCTTTCGCCGTTCAGGACGACGAAAGCGGAAGCCGTGATCTGGAACAGCCGCTACGACTTGCCGGTGTTACGCATTACAGATGACCGCGATCGCTCCAGGTACGGCCGTAGATCTTGCGCAGGTCTTCGCGCGCACGGATGAATTCGCGTTTTGACGCGTCCAGCGCTTGTGCGCCAGCCGATTCCAGGGAATTGCGAAATGCGCTCAGTATGCCTTTCATGACAGCCTCCGGGATAAATTGCTACGTCGCCAATATGCTGCCTGCAAGCATCCCGCGGAAGACAGGTGGGCGGCATACCAGCTATGCCGTGAATGCATGAGCGAAGCGGGCAGCGGCTGGCAGGGCGTACAATCTCGCCGCACGGGATTTGTCCTGTGGCACGAACACCCGGCAGTCCTGACGGATCCAGTACATCAAGGAGGAGATTTCGATGAATGCTGCAAATGCTTCCGTGAGGCCCATAGGCAGATGGCTGGTGAACGCCGGTCTGGTCGTCGCGCTGGCCAGTGCTTTTGCCATGATCTTTTCAGGCATCGGCTACCAGTTCGGCCTCTGGCACTTCCGCACCGGCTTCGCAATCATGGGCTGGGCGTTCTGGTTTGCAGCGGGCGGTGCGATCGTTTCCCTCATCGGGCTGTTCCTTGCGGCGCCCAGGCCGCCAAAGCTGGTTGCTGCCGCCGTGATCGGCATTGTCGTCGGCGCGTCCACGGCGTACATTCCCTGGAGCTACAAGCAGACGGTTGGCAAGCTTCCCTACATTCACGACATCACTACGGATACGCAGAATCCGCCGGCATTCGTTGCAGCGAAAAACCTGCGAAAGGAGGGCGATCACCCGGTCGAGTACGACGGGCCCGAAGTGGCGGCGCAGCAGCAGAAAGCTTATCCCGACCTGATGCCGCTGACCGTGGCTGCTGACAAGGACAGAGTCATGAAGGCGGCCGAGACTGCCCTCAAGTCGATGAAACTGGAAATTACCGACGCCAACGCCGCCGAGGGCCGCATTGAAGCGGTGGCAACCACACTGCTATACGGATTCAAGGACGACATGGTGGTGCGTATCGCAGCGGAGGGCGCGGGCACAAAAATCGATGCGCGTTCCAAGTCGCGTGTCGGCCGCAGCGACGTGGGCCAGAACGCCAAGCGCATCCGCGTTTTTCTCCAGCGCCTCAAAGCAAACCTCGGCTAGCCGTTAACAGAGGCCTTTCACCGCAAAGGGCGCAGGGGACGCAAAGGAAAAACAAGAACGAAGAAGAGCATGCCTGGATGATGAGCGGCGTATCTGTTCACGGGTCTGTGCAGCCAACCCCACTGGATTGGACCATCAGCCATTGAACACCTGTACCACAAGTTTATTCTTTGCTCTTGCTTTTCCTTTGCGTCCCCTGCGTCCTTTGCGGTGAACATTTTTCTGCAGACAGTTTATTAGAACGCCAGAGGCTTGCGGTCCTGCAGCGTGAGCCAGCCGCGGGCGACGCGGTAGATCACCCAGATCCCTGCGCCGAGGAACACCGCCCAGGCGACCAGGATTCCGACGATCGTGACGACGAGCAGCACGCCCAGCCCGACCCAGAGCAGGGCGAACCAGAACGTACGGATCTGCCACCGGAAATGGGACTCCAGGAATGTCTCGCGCACTTTGGACTGGTAAATGTAGTTCATTACCACGGCGACGATGGACGGGATGCCGAACACGAAGGCGCCGACGATCGTTACTGCACTGGTCAGTCCGATCAGGATGCTCAGCGAATGCAGGCCGTAGATGATGTGGCCGATCGTGATCAGCGAAGGCCGCGGCGCGCCCATCGCATCCGCTGCAGAGAGTTGCGTATTCTCCATTCAGGATCCCCTACTCTTGTGGCCGGGCTTCGAGCGCCGGCGTGTCATGGATGCGCCGGCGCGCGCGCCATTGCTGGAACTGCTCAAGGTACAGGTAAACCACCGGCGTGATGTACAGCGTCAGGAGTTGCGAAACGATCAGGCCGCCGACGACGGCGAGGCCAAGCGGCTTGCGCGCCTCGGCGCCGGCCCCGAGCCCCAGCGCGATCGGCAGGGTGCCCATCAGGGCAGCCATGGTGGTCATCATGATCGGCCGGAAACGGATGATGCAGGCGTCGTAGATCGCCTTCGCCGGGTCGGCGCCGTCGCGGCGCTGCGCGTCGAGGGCGAAATCAATCATCATGATCGCGTTCTTCTTGACGATTCCGATCAGCATGATGAGGCCGACGAAACCGTACATATTCAGATCCATTTTGAACAGGATCAGCGTGAGCAGCGCGCCGAAGCCCGCCGTTGGCAGGCCGGACAGGATGGTGATCGGATGGATGTAGCTTTCGTAGAGAATGCCCAGAATCAGGTAGATCACGAAAACCGACATGAGCAGCAGCATGCCCATGCCGGCCAGCGATGACTGGAAGGCCTGCGCCGTACCCTGGAAGTTGCCGATCAGCGTCGGCGGGATGCGCAATTCGGCGACGATGCCGTTCACCTGCGAAATTGCCTCGCTCAACGCGACGCCGGGCCGGAGGTTGAACGAAATCGTCACCGCCGGCAACTGGCCCTGGTGGGCGACCGTCAGCGGGCTGACGCCGCGGCCGATACGGGCTACCGCAGAGAGGGGCACCAGCGCGCCGGTGCTGGAGCGCACGTACAGCATCGACAGCGCTTCCGGGCTGTCCTGGTATTCGGGCGCAAGTTCGAGGATGACCCAGTATTCGTTGCTGGGCGTATAGATGGTGGAAACCTGGCGGGAACTGAAGGCGCTGTAGAGCGCATCCTCGATCTGCTCGGCAGTCACGCCCAGTGTCGAGGCCTTGTCGCGTTCGATTTCGATTTTCACCGTCGGGTTGGTGATCTGCAGGTCGCTGTTGACGTCGACGAAGCCGGACAGGCCGCGAATCCTTTGTTCCAGGATCGGCGCCCAGTAGTAGAGCTCGGCCGTATCCGCGTCCTGCAGCGTGTACTGGTATTCGCTCTTGGTCACCTTGCCGCCGATGCGCACCGGCGGGATGTTCTGCGGATAAACCTTGAGGCCCGGGATGACCGACAGTTTTGGCCGCAGTTCCTGGATGACCGAGTCGGCGACCAGGCGCTCGTTGCGAGCCTTCAGCTTCACCAGGATGCGGCCCAGGTTGAGCGTTTGGCTGGAGCCGGACGTCGAGGAGGGGCCGATGAACGCCATCACGCTTTCCACGTTCGGGTCGGCGCGGATGATGTTCGCGGCCTGACGCTGTTTCGCGGCCATTGCCTCGAAGGAAATGTCCTGTGCCGCTTCCGTGAACACCAGCAACTGGCCAGTGTCGGTGCTGGGCAGAAAGCCCTTGGGCGTGATCTGGAACAGCCATGCGGTGGCGGCAAAGATCGCCGCGAACAGGAGCATGACGATGCGGTGGTGCCGCAGCGCCCACTTGAGCGTCACGTCATAGAGGTCGCGCATGGAGTCGAAGGCGCGTTCACTCCATTGGTAAAGGCGGCCGTGTTTTTTCTGGTGTTCGGGGCGCAGCCAGCGGCTGCACAGCATCGGTGTAAGGCTCAGCGAGACGAATCCGGAGACCAGCACGGCTGCCATGATGGTGACGGCGAACTCGTGCAGCAGCTTGCCCAGGATGCCGCTCATGAACAGCACGGGAATGAACACGGCGGCGAGCGAGAGCGTCATGGAAACGATGGTGAAGCTCACCTCGCGTGCGCCATCAAGGGTCGCCTGCATTGGCGACTTGCCCATTTCCAGATGGCGGTTGATGTTCTCCAGCATCACGATGGCGTCATCCACGACGAAGCCCACGCACAGGGTGAGGGCCATCAGCGAGATGGTGTTGAGGCTGAATCCCGCCAGGTACATCACGGAGAACGTGCCGACGATCGACATCGGCAGTGCCAGGCTCGGAATCAGCGTGGCCGAAAGGTTGCGCAGGAACAGGAAGATCACCAGCACCACCAGGACCAGGGCCAGGATCAGCGTGAACTGCACGTCGTGCACCGAATCCCGCACCGAGATCGAACGGTCGTAGAGGATTTCCATTTCCAGTCCGGCCGGCGCCTGGGCGCGGAAGGTGGGCAGCAGCTTCTTGATGGTATCGACGATTTCGATGGTGTTGGTGCCCGGCTGGCGCTGGATCGAGATCACGATGCCGCGTTCGTCGTTGTACCAGGCGGCGACCTTGTCGTTCTCCACGCCGTCGATGACGCGCCCGATCTCGCTCATCCGCACCGGCGCACCGTTGCGCCAGGCCACCACCACCGGGCGGAATCCCGCCGCATTCTGCAGCTTGCCGTTCGATTCCACCGTATAGGCGCGATGCGCCCCGTAAAGCGTGCCCGTCGGCAGGTTCGAGTTCTGGTGGCTGATGGCATCGGCGACTTCATCGATGCCGATGCCGCGTGAAGCCAGGGATTTCGGATCGAGCTGGATGCGCACGGCGTATTTCTGCGAACCGATGACCTGTACCTGCGCGACGCCGCTCACCGTTGAAATGCGCTGGGCCAGCAGCGTTTGCGCATATTCGTCTACCGTCGTAAGCGGCAAGGTCTTCGAGGTCAGCGCCAGGTAGAAAATCGGCGCGTCCGCCGGATTCACTTTCTGGAACGACGGCGGCGTGGTCATCTGCGGCGGCAACTGGCGGGCCGCGCGGGTGAGGGCGGCCTGCACATCCTGCGCGGCGGCATCGATGCTGCGATCCAGGGAAAACTGCATGGTGATGCGCGTCACGCCCATCGCGCTGTTGGAATCCATCGATTCCAGTCCGGCAATGGTGGAAAACTCCTTCTCCAGTGGCGTGGCCACCGCGGAAGCCATGGTTTCCGGGCTCGCGCCCGGCAGCGAAGCGGCCACGGCGATGGTGGGGAAATCCATGTTGGGCAGGTCAGAGACCGGCAGCAGCCGGTAGCTGAAGATGCCGAACATCAGGATGCCGATCATGACCAGCCCGGTCATGACCGGGCGGCTGACGAAGACCGCGACGAAATTCAAGAAGTCTTCTCCGGCGCCTTCACGCTCAAGCGGGTGCCGGGCAGGATGCGCGAGGCGCCGTCGACCACCACGGTTTCGCCGGCAGCGACACCGCCCACCAGCACGGTTTCCTCGCCTTCGGTGCGCGCGACCTCGACTGCGCGCAGTTCCGCGCTGGAGTCGGACTTGACCACGTAGACGTACTGTCCCTTCGGACCCGTCTGCAAGGCCTGCGTCGGCACGACGAGCGCTCTGTCCTCGTCGCGCAGCGAGACCCAGGCATCCACGAACTGCCCCGGCCAAAGATCCTTCTCCCGATTGTCGAAAATACCACGCAGTTTGATGGTGCCGGTGCTGACGTCGACCGAGTTGTCGATGAAGGCGAGCTTCCCGGGCAGGGTCCTGCCGTCCTTTTCGAGCGCAGCCTCGATGCGCAAGGGCGCGGCCTTCTGCCGGGTGCGGATTTCGTTGAGGTACTGCTGCGGCACGGCGACACTGATGTAGATCGGGGAGAGCTGGTTGATGACCAGCATCTGCGCCGTATCGTTACCCTTGACCAGATTGCCCTCGGAGAGCATGACCTTGCCAATGCGGCCCCGGATCGGTGCGCGGATCGTGGTGTAGCCGAGGTTCACGCGTGCATGCTGGACGGCGGCCTCATTGGCTTTCACGCTGGCTTCGGCGCCGCGGAAATTGGCGGCAACCTGGGCGTAGCCTTCCTTCGATACGAAATTCTGCTTCAGCAGGTCCTGGTAGCGCTGTTCCTGGCCCTTCAGGTAATCGAGCTGCGCCTGGTCGTGGTCGAGGTTGGCCTGAGCCTGCTGGAGTTGCGACTGATAGGGCTTCGGATCGAGCTGGAACAGCAGGTCGCCGGCCGCTACGTCCTGGCCGTCACGCACATGGACATGCGTAATCTGTCCATCCACTCGCGCTTTCACCGCCACGGAAGCAATGGTCTCCACATTGCCGATCGCGTGCAGGCGCAGTGGCATGCTCTTCTCGACAACCTGCGCAACTAGCACGGGCACGCTGGGCGGTAATTTCTTCGCCTCGGCTTGGGCGCCATTCTTGTCGGAACAGGCGCCCAGCGTGGTGGCGGCAATCAGCGCGCTGGCGATAAGGAGAATGCTGCGCATCGCCTTCGGTCGGGAATAGAGTCCCAAGGGTAAAGCCCTCCGTGGTACCACATGACAATTCGCAATTCTGCTCCAATTGACCGTAATGCGCCTGTCGCGTCCTTTCCTCCAACCCTTATTTTGGCGTGGCTTTTGGTGCGGCAGGTTTTTCCGTTCTGGAAGCGTTGCGGCGCGCCAGATCGTCATTCGCATGCAGGTCGGAGGCTTTCCAGCCGCCGCCCAGCGCCTTTATTAGCGCCACGCTGGCGGCGAGGCGGCGATTGCGGATGTCCACAGCGTTGCGCTCGACGTTGAGCGCCGAGGCCTGTACCACGATCACATTCAGGTAACTGACGAGGCCGGCCTTGTACTGGTTGGTGGTCAGCAGCACCGACTGGCGCGCCGACTGCACGGCTTCTTCCTGGATGCGCGCTTCCTCTTCGAGGATGCGCAGCGCCGCGAGGTTGTCCTCGACTTCCTTGAAACCGGTGAGCACGGTCTGGCGGTAGAAGGCGACGTTGGCGTCGTAGGCCGCAACGGCATTGTCGGATACGGCGCGCCGCGCGCCGCCGTCGAACAAGGTTTGCGCCAGCGCGGGCCCCACCGACCAGAACCGGTTCGGCGCGGAGATCAGGCCGGAAAGCACGGAGCTCTGGAAGCCCGCTGCGGCGGAAAGTGTCAGTGTCGGGTAGTACGCGGCTCTGGCCACGCCGATGTCCGCGTTGGCCTGCGCCATGCGCCGTTCCGCCGTGGCGATGTCGGGCCGGCGCTCAAGAAGATCGGAGGGCATGCCTGGCGGAACGTAGGGTGGTTCCGCAACAAGTGGCGCAGGCGCGATGGTAAAACTGGATGCGGGCTTGCCGATCAGCAATGCGATGGCGTGCTCGAGTTGCGCACGCTGCACGCCCGTATCCAGCGCCTGCGCCTGCGTGGCCTTGAGCTGGGTTTGCGCCTGCACCACGTCAGCTTTCGCCACGATGCCGGCAGCGTACTGGTTCTCCGTCAACTTGAGTGATCTCTCGTAGGCGACGACCGTGTCGTCGAGCAACTGTCTCTGGGTATCGAGCGAGCGCAACTGGAAATAGTTCGTCGCGAGCTCCGCTTGCGCTGACAGGCGCAATGATTCCAGGTCGGCGGCGCTGGCCTGGGCGCCGGCCTCGCTGGATTCGGCGCTGCGGCGCACCCGGCCCCAGAGGTCGAGTTCCCAGGCGGCATCGACGAATATCGAATAGCTGTTGCGCACACCCCGGTCGATGCTGTTGCCCGACGCGGACGCGCGAGAACGGTCGGCCGATGCGCCCGCGGATACGGTAGGAACATAGCCAGCCCGCGCCGATTGCACCAGCGTGCGCGCCCGGCGAAACTGCGCTTCGGCCAGCGCCAGGTTCTGGTTGGAAATGGAGACCTGCTCCTGCAGGCCGCTGAGCAGCGGGTCGTTGAACGCTTCCCACCAGTTGCCCCGCAACACGCCGTCGCGCGGCTGCGCCTCTTTCCAGCCTTCCTTGAAGGCGGCAGGCGTCTCGGTGTCCGGCCGCACATAGTCCGGCCCTACCGTGCAGGCTGTCAGTAACGCCAGCACCGGAATGATCGCGAACAATCTCAGCCGCAGGTCCTGAACCACGGAGAGCACGGAGGAAAACCAGACCACGAAACGAAACATGAACATTGTCATTTCAGCATTGCTCCGTGAACTCCGTGCTGTCCATGGTTCGAGGTTTTTCATACTGGACTTCTTGAGGGACGCACGGCGTCGGGCGCGCGGCGCGAGAAAGTGCGCTTGCAGTAAAGGCTGAAGCGATCGAGGTAAAGATAGACAACTGGCGTTGTATAAAGCGTCAGCATCTGGCTGACGATCAGCCCGCCGACAATGGAGATGCCGAGCGGGCGGCGCAGCTCGGCGCCGTCGCCCATGCCGATG
>JBKJUC010000202.1:0-3091 GCA_046590325.1 Burkholderiales bacterium
ACTAGGCACTAGGCACTAGGCACTAGGCACTAGGCACTAGGCAAGGAAGAGTACAGACCTCCCAATAAAAAAACGCGGCATGTCCGCGTTTTTTTATTTCCGAGAAAACATTATTGCCTCGTGCCTAGTGCCTCGCGCCTCGTGCCCCGCGCCTTTCGCCTCGTGCCTTCGCGTCATTCGGACGCGAACCCGCTGTCGCGGTGCGTCCCGTCGCAGAACGGCTTGTTCTTCGACTCGCCGCAGCGGCAGAGGAAGGCCTGCTTGCCGGTCCAGCCGAGGGCGCCCGAAGGATCGTCGATGCGCATGTCGCCGAGGCAACGGATCGGCCCGTTGGGACGCAGGCTGAGTTTGAGTACGCCGCCGGTGGATTCGGGATCGGCGCATTTGGCTTTGTAGGCGGCGGAGACCGCGCCCCGGTCGCGAAAGCCCGTGTCCTTGTGGGAGCCGTCGCAATAGGGCTTCGAGGCGGAGCGGCCGCAGCGGCACAACAGCAGCTCGCCGGCCTGTTCGAGCAGGGTCCCGTCTGCGGCGAAAATCGCCGCGTCGCCGCTGACTTTCAGCGGGCCGTCAATCTGCGGTTGCAAGGTATTCGGCATCTGCAGTCTCCGTAATCCCGGGCGCAATCAATCGGTGCACCTTGCACTGCTCCGGCACATCTGCACGGCGCACAGTCTAGCGCGCCTGCGGCATTCGCGTACAAGGCCTCCGTGATGCGCGGTCGGCACGCTTCATGCAGCGGTTTGGTTCGTCGCATTCGCCACCGGCGGCCTGCACCATGATGCACCTGCCGCCCACCGGACTCGAGCGCTTCACGCTGACGCAGACCCTCGGCCCCGCGCCGACGGGCAAACTTGCTGCGCATCAAATCAGCCTGGCGCGTGCCCTTGTGCAGGAAATATCTGTTGCGCTGACCGCCCGGCTTTTTCCAGTTGCGCCTTCACCAATTCGGTGCCACGCTTTGCGCGTTTGGTGCAGGCCCCCCACCATCGCCGCCACTGGAACAGGATGGTTACATTCGACCATCAGGTGGCCGATTCACTGCCAATTCCGGGCCTTAACGATTTCATCGTGATGTGAATTCTGGCCGGCACGCTTCGTGCGGACGGGAATGCGGGCTTGCTTGGCGGAACCCTCCAAATGAGTAGCGTTGTTGCTTTTTTCTTCGACGTGCTCGCTTACAGCTCGATTTTCGTGCTGGTTGTGCTCGGCCTCGGCGTGATCGCCAGCATGATGGGAATTTTCAATTTCGCCCATGGCGAGTTCGTCCTGCTGGGCGGATATACCGTGTACCTGTTTCACAGTCTGGGCCTGCCGGTCTGGACGGGCATGGTGGCCGCGCCCTTCGCGGTAGCCCTGATCGGTTTGGTCCTCGAACGCGTGGTCATCCGCCGTTTCTATGCAACCCCGATCGTCGCCATGCTCGGCACTTATGCCATCGGACTTGCGCTGCGGGAAAGCGTGCGTTCGTTGCTGGGCGGTCAGTTCTATTCGGTCACCGCTCCCCTGGTGGGTTCGTTTTCGCTTGGCGAGATCTCCATTTCCCGTTGGCGCACGGCGGTGATCCTGATTACGGCCGTCGTGATGGTGGGATCCTACTTGCTGCTCACCCGCACGCGTTTCGGATTGCAGGCGCGCGCCGCGCTGGAGAATCCGGCGCTCGCGCGCGCTTCCGGTATTTCCACGTCCCGTGTATACGCCGCGACATTCACGTTCGGGGCCGCACTTGCCGGCCTCGCCGGCGGCTTGATGGTGCCGATATACGCGATCAGCGCGGATATGGGCGTACCCTTCCTGATCAAATCCTTCCTTGCAGTCATGCTCGGCGGCATGGGCGGTTTCGAGGGGGCGATCGCAGGCGCGGCACTGGTAGGCGCCGCCAGCGCCGCGTTGCCCTGGGCGATCAAGCCCGTGGTGGCAGACGTTCTCGTCTTCGTGATCGCGATTGCGATCGTGAAGTTTCGGCCGCAAGGCCTCTTATCAAAGTGGAGGAGCTAAGCATGACAATAGATGATCGCAATCACCGCTCGCTGTCCGCTTCCAGACGCCTTTTCCTGCAACGCAGCAGCCTGCTCTCCGGCATGATCGCCCTTGGTGGCGGCAGTTACCTTCTGAACCCGCAGGGAGTCTGGGCCGCCGATCCGATCAAGGTGGGCATTGCCACCGACCTGACCGGCCCCATAAGCTGGGGCGGCATCCCCAATTCGCAAGTGGCGAGAATGACGATCGAGCAGATCAACAAGAGCGGCGGCATTCTCGGCAGGCCGTTACAGATGATTTTGGAAGACACCGCCACCAATGAACAGCTTGCCGTGACCAAGGTGCGCAAGCTGGTTACGCAGGATAAGGTTGACGTCGTGTTCGGCGGCATCACCAGTTCCATGCGCAACGCCATCAAGGACACTATCGTCAACCGCGGCAAGACGCTTTACATCTATCCGCAGTTGTACGAAGGTAAGGAATGCACGCCTTTCCTGTTCTGCACCGGTCCGACACCGGCACAGCAATGCGACACCTTCATCCCCTGGCTGATCAAGAACGGCGGCAAGAAGTTCTACCTCCCCTCCGCCGACTATGTGTGGCCACACGTGCTTAACGAGTATGCGCGCAAGACGATCGTCAAGAACGGGGGCGAGGTGATCGGAGAGGAATATTTTCCGGTCGACCACAACGAGTACAGCGCCGCCGTGAACAAGATCATGTCGAGCGGGGTCAACGTGGTCTTCAACACCACCATTCCACCCGGGGTCGCGGCATTCTTCAAGCAACTCAACGAGGCCGGCTTCCAGAAAAGAGGGGGACGGTTGGCCTGCGTCTACTACGACGAAAATGCGTTGGGAATCACGCCGGCCCATGAAATCGAAGGGCTGGCGAGCTGCCTGGATTATTTCATGGCGATCAACGACCCGTTCGGCAACCAGTTGCAGGCGCAGTACGCGAAGCAGTTCGGGGAAAAAGCGTTCTTCACCGCGGGCAGCGCAGCAACCGGAATGTACCGCGGCATCAAATTGTGGGAAGCCGCCGTGAAGGAAGCCAAGAGCGTGAAGCGCGAACCTGTGGCTGCCGCCCTGGATCACGCCAAGATCAGCGACGG
>JBKJUC010000040.1:0-19941 GCA_046590325.1 Burkholderiales bacterium
CGCCTGCGTCCCTTTGACAGAACACAGACCGGGCGATAACCCATGACCACCTACGCACCAAGCGCCCCAAATACGAAGCACCCACACGCATCGGTTGTTTGAATTTTTAAAGAACAGTGCCGTTGCCGGCTGCCGTTTCCGGCGAAGGGCGCATTATACGGATCGGAAACTGTCGGTCAACACTTTTTCCGGGATTTTTTGCTGACAGAACAGGCGGTTTTGCCAAACGGGGCACTTCCCCGGGAATCCGCCTCAGGACAGGGTAACTTTGGCGAACTTTCGTTTCCCCACCTGCAATACATAAGGCCCTCCGGGCGCCAGCTTCAGGGCCTTGTCGCTGACCTTCTGGCCATCCAGCTTCACCCCGCCCTGCTCGATCATGCGCATGGCTTCTGACGTGCTGGCAGTGAGGCCTACCTGCTTGAGGACCTGATACAGCAGGACCGGTTCGGCCCCGGTCGCAAGCGGAATCTCTACAAGGTCTTCGGGGATTTCCCCCTGCTTGAACCGCGCCTCGAAATCGGCGAGCGCCTTTTGCGCCGCGGCGGGGTTGTGGAAGCGGGCGACGATTTCCTGCGCAAACGTCACCTTGATATCGCGTGGGTTGCGCCCCGTTTCGACATCCTGCTTCCATTTCCTGATGGTCGCCAGGGACTCGAACGACAGCAACTCGATGTAGCGCCACATCAGGTCATCAGAGATGGACATCAGCTTGCCGAAAATCTGTTCCGGACTTTCGGCGATGCCGACATAGTTACCCAGCGACTTGGACATCTTGTTGACGCCGTCCAGTCCCTCCAGCAAGGGCATGGTCAGGATGCACTGCGAGGGCTGGCCATAGTCCTTTTGCAGCTCCCGGCCAACCAGCAGGTTGAATTTCTGGTCGGTACCGCCAAGTTCGAGATCGGATCTGAGCGCGACCGAGTCGTAACCCTGCACCAGCGGATAGAGGAACTCGTGGATCGCGATGGACTGGCCGCTTTTGTACCGCTTGCCGAAATCGTCGCGCTCGAGCATGCGCGCCACGTTGTATTTCGCCGCCAGCTTGATCATTTCGGCGGAACTGAGCTTGTCCATCCAGGTCGAGTTGAAGGCGACCTCGGTTTTCCCGGCGTCGAGGATCTTGAAGACCTGGGCCTGGTAGGTTTTTGCGTTATCGGCCACCTGTTCGCGGGTGAGCGGAGGCCGGGTTGCATTCTTGCCCGTCGGGTCGCCGATCAGCCCGGTGAAATCACCGATGAGGAAGATCACGTGGTGACCAAGGTCCTGCAGCTGCCGCAACTTGCTGATCAAGACCGTATGGCCAAGATGCAAGTCCGGCGCGGTCGGGTCGAAGCCGGCCTTGACCCGGAGCGGGCGGCCGGTCTTGAGCTTCTCGACGAACTCGGTCTCGACGATCAGTTCGTCGCAGCCGCGTTTGATGATTTCCAGTTGTTCGTTGATATCCATGTAGAGAGTAGGTGCCAGATAGAGCAAGGTTTCGCGCCAAAAGCTGGAATGTTAGTTGCAGATAGTCGGTTTCACCCAGCAGACGATTCTGCTAAGCTCCGCGCCAATAACGAGAACTAACGACGCATGTCATTGAAGAAAGAAGAAATTCTAGCGCAAATGCGCACCCCGAAGACAGCAGGATCGCGCCGCCATTGGCCGCTCATGGTCGCTGCGTTGCCATTTTTCGGCGTCGTGGCGGCATTCGGCATCGCGCCGGACACCGTTCCGGAGCCCGTGGAACTGCAACATGTGGTCGAGGAAATCGCCCTTCAGGCAGCCCCGCCCACGCCTGCCGCCGAGGTTTCGCGCTTCTGGCGCGAAGAGCGCATCCAGCGCGGCGACACTGTGGCCTCCATCCTGTCCAGGCTCTCGGTGAACGACCCCGAGGCCTTCTCCTATCTGCTGCAGGCCAAGGACGTCCGTTCTCTCTATCAGCTGATTCCAGGCCGCAGCATCCGTGTGGTGACAACCCAGGAGGGCCGCCTGGAATCGCTCGCGTATGTGAACACAGATGGCCGCCGCCTGACCGTAACGCACAACGAAAACGGCTTTTCCGCGACCGAGGAAATTCCGCAAACCGAACAATGGGTGATGCAAAGCTCGGGGGAAATCGAAACTTCGCTGTTTGGCGCCACCGACGCCGCGGGAATTCCCGAACTGGTCGCCACGCAGATCGCCGAAATCTTCTCCAGCGACATCGATTTTCACCGCGACCTGCGCCGCGGCGACCGCTTCTCGGTGATTTACGAGGCACTCGCGGCCGACGGCGAATTTGTCGGGTTCGGCCGGGTCCTGGCCGCGGAGTTCATCAATCAGGGACGTACGTTCCGCGCGGTGTTTTTCCGCGACGACGAAGGGCGCAACGGTTACTACACGCCGGACGGCCGCAACATGCGCAAGGCATTCCTGCGCTCGCCGATCGAGTTTTCGCGCGTGACGTCCGGATTCTCCAATTCACGCTTCCATCCGGTCCTCAAGGCCTGGCGCGCGCACAAGGGCATCGACTACGGCGCTTCGACTGGGACACGGGTCCGCGTGACCGCCGATGGTTTTGTGACCTTCGTGGGCCGCAAGGGCGGCTACGGAAATGTTGTAACGGTGCGTCATCCCAACGGTTACACCACGCTCTACGCGCACCTTTCCGGATTTGCCCAAGGCATCCGGTCAGGCAAGCGGGTCGTCCAGGGCGAAGTTGTAGGCCTGGTGGGAAGCACGGGCCTCGCAACAGGCCCACACCTGCACTACGAGTTCCACGTTAACGGCGTGCACCAGAACCCGATGCGCCTGGCGATGCCGCCCGGACCGCCGATCAACGAACATTCACGCAGCGCTTTCCAGGACACCACCTTCCCGCTGTTCGCGCGGCTCGACATGCTGCGCAATACGGACCTCGCGCGCCTCGATTGAGGTGACAACCTCCACGGTGCCGGAAATTTCCGGTAACGCTTTTCATGGCTAGTTCGGAGTTGTATATCGGCCTGATGTCCGGAACCAGCCTCGATGGCGTCGATGCCGTCCTGATGGATTTCTCCAGCGACCGGTATCGTATCGTCGGCGACTCTTTCCTGCCTTACGATGAGGCGCTTCGCGTGCAACTGCTTGGCATGCACGAAACGCGCTTCGATGAACTGCATGAGGCGGCATTGCTCGGAAACAGGCTCTCGCAGATGTACGCGAGCGCAACCCGTGTATTGCTGCGCAAGTGCGGCGTTCGTGCGGAGGAAGTCCAGGCACTGGGGTGTCACGGACAAACCATTCGCCATCGCCCGGACGCGGGTTATACGACGCAACTATGCAGCGGCGCCGTCCTCGCGGAGCTTACCGGTATCACGGTTGTTTGTGATTTTCGCAGCCGCGATATCGCGGCCGGCGGGCAGGGCGCTCCCCTGGTCCCGGCTTTTCACCAGGCGGTGTTTTCCCATCCTTCCATCCACCGCGTGATCGTGAATCTTGGAGGCATCGGCAACCTCACGGATCTGCCTGCATCCGGCCGCGTACGCGGATTCGATACCGGTCCGGCAAACATGCTGATGGATGAATGGGTCCGGAAGAACAGCGGCGCCTCGTTCGACAAGGATGGCGCCTGGGCCGCAAGCGGCACCGTTGTGGAAGAATTACTCACCGCTCTGCTGGGCCACGAATACTTTTCCCGCAAGCCTCCCAAAAGCACCGGTAGGGATCTTTTCAATCTCGCCTGGCTGCAGTTGTATCTGACGGGAGCGGAGGAAGCGGCGGATGTGCAGGCGACATTGCTCGCATTGAGCGCGGCCAGCGTGGCACAGGATATCAAGTCGTATTGCGCGGGGTCCAAGGAAGTGTATGTCTGCGGCGGCGGCGCGCGCAATACCGCATTACTGGCATCCCTCAAGGCGGCCTTGCCGCACGTGACGGTGTCCACAACTGGCGACCTCGGCATTGATCCCGACTGGGTCGAGGCCTGCGCATTTGCGTGGCTTGCCCGCCAGGCGCTGCGATTGCGTCCTGGCAATCTCCCGACCGTGACCGGTGCCATCGGCTCGCGGGTGCTGGGCGCGATACATCCGCGTTAAGCGAACAAAAGACAGGGTGAATATAAAAGGGCGGCCTTGATGGCCGCCCTTAACTTTGTCCGGTATTCCGCTCAGGCGGAGAACGAGGAACCGCAGCCACAGGTGGAAGTGGCATTCGGATTCTTGATCACGAACTGGGCGCCTTCGAGACCTTCCTGATAATCGATCTCTGCGCCGGCCAGATACTGGTAGCTCATCGCATCGATCAGCAGTACGACGCCATCCTTCTCCATCGAGGTATCGTCTTCATTGACGTCTTCGTCGAAGGTGAATCCGTACTGGAAACCCGAGCAACCGCCGCCGGTGACGAACACCCGGAGCTTGAGCTCGGTGTTCCCTTCCTCGTCGATGAGTTCCTTAACCTTCCTTGCCGCGCTGTCGGTAAAGACCAGCGGGGACTGTATTTCTGCGACTGCGTTCATATCCTGCTCCTTGAGGGTGGCAAGTCAACCATCCGGCGAAAACGCCCTTGCCGCCGGTTTGCTGGTCAATCGCCGCCTGAACCCGACCCCTTTAGCGACACGACCTTAAGGGCCGCGTCGTCGTCCTGGTGCACCAGCCTTCCCTGCACGACCGCGCCGAGCTGAATTTCCAGGGTACGGTAGTGCACATCTCCTGTGACATTCGACTTCGGTTGCAGTTCGACGTACTCGCCACCATGCACGGGCCCGATGACAGTACCATTGATTACGGCATGCGAAACCCGTATTTCACCCTCAATTTGGGCCTTTTCGCTCAATACCAAGGTGCTGGGCTGGCCATCGGTGGCGGCAACATTGCCACGCACCCGGCCGTCGACGCGCAGGCCCCCGGTGAATTCTATATTCCCTTCAACGATCGTGCCGGAACCGATCAGGCTGTCGATCCGGTTCTGCGGCTTGGTGGGTTTGGTTCCGAACATTAGATCCCCCGCTCAGGATAAGGTGACTGTCTGGATCGAGACTGGTGTCGGATTGCCGTTTTCCAGCACCCGAACCTGCACCTTTTTGATGACAGCGCCGGGCGGGACCATGAAAGTCCCTTCAACGCGTTGATAGAACTTGAAGACCAGATTATACGCCTGCGCGCTTTCGTCCTGCTTCGGCAGGCTCACCACTTCCGATTTGGCGCCGTTCTCGTAGTCGACGATGAACTGCAGCCGGCCATGGAACTCCTTGACTCGTTGCCTGGACTGGACGATGAGCAGGCGATAGCGGTATTCGCCCGGCAGCGCGTCCTGCTGTACCCGGAAGCGGTTGATGCTAATGCCTCCAGGTTCGCTACCTGAAGCCATCAGCGTCTGGAAGAAAGCCAGGTCTTCCTTGAGAAGCGCATTTTCTTCCGCCAGGTTGCGGATCTGCGTCGACAGGTTGCCGTGAGTGGCAAGTTCGATCTGCAGCTGCCGTTCCGCAGCGGCAATCTCCCGCCGGATCGCTGCATTCTCGTCATTAAGGCGGGCGTTCAGATCCTGCAGTTGCGACTGTTCGCGCAGCGCCTCGCCTTGGTCGAACCCCGCATACTGCCTGCCGAAATCGTACGTCAGCCATCCGACCCCGAGGACGACACCCCCGAGCACCGTGAAAATCAACCATCGCAGGTACCAGGGAACGTGGGTGTGCACCGCCACTCTGGGAGCGGCAATGCCAAAGCGGCGCTTGATGGAGCGGATCAGGGTCACGGCAACAGGGGTACGTGCTCGATGCCCATGGACTCCGGCAATCCAAACATCAAGTTCATGTTCTGCACGGCCTGACCGGCAGCGCCTTTGACCAGGTTGTCGATGACCGACAGGACCACCACCGTGTCGCCGCCCCCGGGCCGATGTACCGCGATGCGGCAGACGTTGGCGCCCCGTACCGAACGCGTGTCGGGATGGCTGCCCGGTGGCAGCACATCGACGAATGGTTCCGTTGCATAGCGCTTCTCGAACAGCATTTGAAGATCGACGTCTTTGGTTAACTGCGCATACAGCGTCGCATGGATGCCGCGGATGGCGGGTGTCAGATGAGGCACGAAAGTTAGTCCCACCGGTGCACCAGCCATGCGGCTCAGCCCCTGACTTATTTCGGGAAGATGCCGGTGCCCCGGCACGCCGTAGGCCTTGAAATTATCGGAGGCTTCCGAGAAAAGGATATGCACTTCCGCTTTTCTTCCGGCGCCACTTACCCCCGATTTCGCATCGGCAATCAGATGCGCCTTGTCGACCACGCCAGCTTCCAGCAATGGCAGGAACCCCAACTGCACCGAGGTTGGATAGCACCCGGGATTCGCGACCAGCCTTGCCTTCCTGATTTGCTCGCGATTGACCTCAGGCAGCCCGTAGACCGCTTCCGCGACGAGGTCCGGACAGGCATGGGACATCCCGTACCATTTCTCCCACACAGAGATATCCTTGATGCGGAAATCGGCAGCAAGGTCGATGACCTTCACCCCGGCCTTGAGCAAGGCCGGAGCATCCCCCATTGCAACGCCGTTCGGCGTGGCAAAAAAGACCACATCGCACTTTTCGAGCAAACCGGCTGCAGGATCGGAGAAATTCAGGGACACGCGACGGCGCAGACTGGGAAACATGTCCGCCACCGGCGTGCCGGCCTCCTTGCGTGAGGTGATTACCGCAAGCTCACTTTCGGGATGGGTGGCCAGGATTCTAAGCAACTCCACACCGGTGTAGCCCGTACCGCCGACGATTCCTATTTTTATCATTTTGTCCAATGACTTATGCTCAGAATTGATGATATAACCGGAGCAGCATTCTGCGCAACCGTTTCGCTCGGCCGGTGTGCCCTGATGCTGGCCGGATTCAGCGAAGAAGTGCCGGCACGGAAACAAAAAAGCCGCCCGGAGGGCGGCTTTTCTTGATATTCGCTTATCGCTTGGAGAACTGTTTGCGGCGTCGGGCCTTGTGCAAGCCCACTTTCTTCCGCTCCACTTCCCGCGCGTCCCGGGTAATCAATCCCGCCTTGCTGAGTACCGGCTTTAGCGATGCATCGTAATCAATCAACGCTCGGGAGATGCCATGTCGGACGGCGCCAGCCTGGCCCGACTCGCCACCGCCATCGACATTAATCATGATGTCGAATGTATCCAAATGATTGGTCAATACCAGCGGCTGACGCACAACCATGCGACCGGTCTCGCGCGAAAAGAATTCATCGACCGGCTTGTCATTGACGATGATCTTGCCTTTGCCGGCCTTCATGAAAACACGTGCCACCGCGCTTTTGCGGCGGCCGGTTCCGTAGTTGTACTGGGGATACTGGGGAGTGGCCATTCGAATTCCTACTAGACGTTGAGGGCTAGACGTTGAGGGCTAAACATTGAGGGTCAGCGGCTGCTGGGCGGAATGCGGATGTTCCGCACCACCGTAGACCTTGAGCTTCTTTAGCATAGCGTAACCCAGCGGCCCCTTGGGCAGCATGCCCTTCACGGCCTTTTCCAGCACACGGCCCGGAAACCGGGCATGCAGTTTGGTGAAGTTCGAGCTGTAAATACCGCCTGGATAGGTTGAGTGGCGATAATAGATTTTTTGTTCGCCCTTGTTGCCGGTCACGCGCAGTTTCGTGGCGTTGACGACCACGATGTAGTCACCAGTATCCACATGGGGCGTAAAGATAACCTTGTGCTTGCCGCGCAGGCGTTTTGCGATTTCCGCGGCCAGACGTCCCAACACTTTGTTGGAGGCATCGATCACGAACCAGTCGCGCTTCACTTCATGCGATTTGGCTGAAAAAGTATTCATGGCGGTTGTCCGCGGAGGGGTAATTTGCGAAAGCCGCGTAGTGTATTGGAATGGCCCAATCCTTGTCAAACCCTTTCCCACAGCTCAAGTAACGGATTTCTAAGCCTAAATCGGATTATCCGGGAGCCGCCACCAATCATCTGAAAAATGCGACATCGGTTCCACTATGAACTCCGCGCCGACGCCAAGTGCTTTTATGACAAGAAAATTTGGTGAATAATGCGCCCTCCCCAGCTGTTCGACCCGCCTCGCCCCAATTCCTCTATGCGCAAGCTTTGGCTTATTTTTTCCCAGGCAGTGACCATCAGCCTGGCCGCCCTTTTCGTGGTGGTGACGCTGCGGCCCGACCTCGTTTCCTGGGGTGGGCGCAACGGCGGCATCGTCACCGTCCGCGAAACCCAGGATGGGCCGCACGACCGTCCCACCGCCTCGCTGAGTGCCGCCGCGAAAAAAGCTATGCCTTCGGTAGTGAATATCTTCACCAGCAAGGAGGTGAAGGTTCCACGCCACCCCTTCATGGATGATCCCCTGTTCCGGCGTTTCTTCGGCGATCAGCTCGATGGCGATACCCAGCACAGCTCCAGCCTCGGCTCCGGCGTCATTATCGGCCCGGAAGGGTACATCCTGACCAACCACCACGTGATCGAGGCCGCCGATGAAATCGAACTGGCGCTCGCCGATGGCCGCAAGGCCCCCGCCAAGATCGTGGGCACCGACCCCGAGACCGACCTTGCCGTGCTCAAGGTCAATCTCACCGATCTGCCCGCCGTGACCTTCGGCAATCCCGGGAAACTGTCCGTAGGCGACATGGTGCTTGCGATCGGCAATCCATTCGGCGTCGGACAAACGGTAACCATGGGAATCGTCAGCGCGCTGGGCCGCAGCCACCTGGGCATCAGCACCTTCGAGAACTTCATTCAGACCGACGCGGCGATCAACCCAGGGAATTCCGGGGGTGCCCTGGTCGATTCCACGGGCAATTTGGTGGGCATCAACAGCGCGATCTATTCGCGCAGCGGGGGCTCTCTGGGGATCGGGTTTGCGATTCCTGCAGATCTGGCCAAGCAGGTTATGGAACAGATCGTGCGAACGGGCTCGGTGACGCGCGGCTGGATCGGCGTTGAAGTCCAGGACATCTCTGCCGAACTTGCCGAGTCATTCCGGCTGCCGAATACGAATGGCACGTTGATAGCAGGAGTTCTGCGCGGCGGGCCGGCCGACAAAGCGGGGATCAAACCAGGTGACATTCTGCTTTTCGTGGAAGCCAGCCAGGTCATCGACTCGACCAACATGCTGAATCTGATCGCCGCGCTTGAGCCGGGTCGGGAGGCAACGCTCAAAATCCTGCGCAATCGCAACGAGGTTCAGATCAAGGTCGGCGTGGGCAAGCGGCCGAAGCCCAATCGTCGCGGCGAGCTCGAATAAGTACTAGCCCGTCGTCCTCGATTCTGGTTCCGAAGCAGCGGGCTTCACCAGCCACTGCGCAACGAGAATGCCGATTTCGTAAAGGATCCACAGCGGCACTGCGAGCATAATCTGCGACACCACGTCCGGCGGCGTAAAAATGGCGCCGATGACGAAGGCCCCGACGACGACGTATGGCCGGATTTCCTTCAGCTTCGCCACGGTAACCATCCCCATCTTCACCAGAATCACGACCGCTACCGGCACTTCGAACGTCACGCCGAAAGCGAGAAAAAGCGTGAGCACGAAATCGAGATACTTGCCAATGTCCGTCATGACCGCCACGCCCTGGGGCGCAATGGTTACCATGAAGTGGAATACCACGGGGAACACAAGGTAGTAAGCGAAGGCCATTCCGCACAGGAACAGCAGGGTGCTCGTCAAGATCAGCGGCACCACCAATTTTTTCTCGTGCGCGTAGAGGCCCGGCGCAACGAAGGCCCATATCTGGTAGAGGAGATAAGGAAGCGCAATGACCAAAGCCGCCATCATCGTGACTTTCACCGGAACGAAGAAGGGCGCGGTGACTTCCGTCGCGATCAACTGGCCGCCTGCCGGCAGCGATGCGAGCATGGGTTGCGCCAAGAAATTGTAAAGCTCGCGCGCCCAGGGAAATAAGCAGATGAACACCAACAGCAGCGCGATCACGCAACGCAGCAGCCTGTCCCTGAGCTCGATCAGGTGCGACATAAATGAATCAGGCTCTACGGACATCGCAAACCTTTGAAGGGTGGAAGTTCGGTGCCGGGACGGCTCAGGTCTGCTTATTTTCCGGTACGGGTTTGTCCAGGCCCAGTTCCATCTGCGTTTCCGCAGACTCCTGGGCTGCCGGAGATTCCGCCTTTTCGGCTATGGCGCCATCGGTAGGCTGGGCTGCCGCAGGCATCAACTGGATTCCGGTCATCGGCGCCACGGCTTCCTGCGCCTGCTTCTCCAGTTCGGCACCGGCCTGCTTGACTTCGGACTCGATGAAATTGACCTGCGTGCTGACCGATTGCTCGATGGAACGCGCAGCGTCCTGGATGGTTGACTGCAGCTTGCGCAGCTCATCGAGTTCGATTTCGCGGCTGATGTCCGCCTTAACGTCGGTGACATACCGCTGCATTCGCCCGAACAGGTGGCCCAAGGTTTTCGCCACGCGCGGCAACCTTTCCGGGCCGATCACAAGGAGCGCAACGACGCCGATTACGAAAAGCTCTGAAGCCCCAATGTCGAACATGGCGGCGCGGGAACCAGACGCTGGCGCCTAGCCCTTGGTCCTGTCCTTAACCTCGGCGTCAATGGTCTGCCCGGAACCGGAGTTCTCAAGCTTGGCGGCGTTCTTCTCGTCTTCGGAGCTTTTCATGCCTTCCTTGAAGCCTTTTACCGCGCCACCCAGGTCCGAACCGACATTCCGCAGTTTCTTGGTGCCGAAAATCAGCAGCACCACAACAAGAACGATCAACCAATGCCAGATACTGAAGGAACCCATCGCTTTACTCCCGCTAAAAAAACCTCAATTGGATCGCTGAATCATTCCCGGCAGCGGATCCTGGCCGCCCAGCACATGCATGTGCACATGGAATACATCCTGGCGCCCTACGCGCCCGGTATTGACGATGGCGCGAAATCCGTCCGGCGAACCCTGCTCCCTGGCCAACCGCTGCGCCAGGACCATCATTTTGCCCAGAACCTGCTGATGCCGTTCGTCCACGTGGGCCAGCGACTCCAGGTGCTCTTTCGGAATCAGCATGAAGTGCACAGGCGCAACCGGATCGATGTCGTGGAAGGCGAGGATCTGATCGTCTTCGTACACCTTGCGGCTGGGGATCTCGCCCCGGACGATCTTGCAGAAAATGCAGTTATCGGCGGCCACTGATCAATCCTTGCTAATCTGTCCGCCAGGCAGTCCCGGCTTACCTGGCCCGTGACGCTTTTTCATCCACTCCCGAAATCCCTTCGCGCCGCTGCAATTCGGCGAGCACGTCCTCGGGACGCAGACCATGCCACGCCAACATGACCAGGCAATGAAACCAGAGGTCGGCTGTCTCTCGAACGATATGAAGTCTATCACCGTCCTTCGCCGCCAGCAGGACCTCGGCCGCCTCTTCGCCAACCTTTTTCAGCACCGCATCGTGGCCTTTGGCGAACAGGCCCGCGACATAGGAATTCCCCGCGTCGGCCCCCTTTCGGGCTTCTATCGTGTCGGCCAGCCGTTGCAGAATCTCAGCATCCATTATCGCCCCGGCTTGTAAATTTCGTTCGGATCCCTGACTAGCGGCTCGGTCTCCACCCAGATTCCGCCATCGAGACGGCGAAAGAAACAGCGGCCGTGCCCGGTGTGGCAGGCGATTCCGCCGACTTGCTCCACTTCCAGCACGACGACATCGCCGTCGCAGTCGAGCCGGACCTCCTTTACATGCTGCACATGGCCCGATTCCTCGCCTTTGCGCCACAGCTTGTTGCGAGAACGCGACCAGTATACCGCCCGTCCGCTGCGCACCGTCTCGGCAAGCGCATCGCGGTTCATCCATGCCAGCATGAGCAGCTTTCCAGTGGCGACTTCCTGTGCGATCGCGGGGACCAGCCCGTCGGCGTCCCACGCCACTTCGTGCAGCCACGCATCGCTCACAGGCGCACCTCGATGTTGTGCTCCGCCATGTACTGCTTGGCCTGCAGTACCGTCAGTTCACCGTAGTGGAAAACGCTGGCCGCAAGCACCGCATCGGCCTTGCCTACCGTAATCCCGTCCACCAGGTGCTGCATGTTACCGACCCCGCCGCTGGCGATGATGGGAATATCAAGCGCTTCGGAGAAAGCGCGCGTCAGCTCCACGTCGAAGCCCGCTTTGGTGCCGTCCCGATCCATGCTGGTCAGCAGAATCTCTCCGGCACCCGCGGCCTGCATCCGCCTGCCCCACTCGAGCGCATCGAGTCCGGCAGGCCGCCGCCCCCCGTGAGTGAAGACCTCCCAGCGCAATGGCTGCGATCCGGGCACCCGCCTGGCATCCACTGCGACGACAATGCATTGAGAACCGAAGAATCCCGCCGCGTCCTCGACCAGTGCGGGGTTCTGCACGGCGGCGGTATTGATGCTGACCTTGTCGGCACCGGCGTTCAGCAGCCGGCGCACGTCGCCGACCTCGCGCACGCCACCGCCGACTGTCAGCGGGATAAACACCTGCGTGGCGACTTGTTCGACGATGCCCAGCATCAGGCCGCGCTCGTCCGAACTCGCGGTGATATCCAGGAAGGTCAGCTCATCGGCACCCTGCTCGTCATACTTGCGGGCGATCTCGACCGGATCGCCCGCATCCCGGAGCGAGACGAAGTTCACGCCTTTGACTACACGTCCGCCCGTCACGTCGAGGCAGGGAATGATGCGCTTTGCGAGGCCCATGGTTCTATAGGTTGGGGGGATTGAGAGGCGGTGCCGGTGCGGATTTCTTGTCGATTCGCGCCTGCCATCGGCGCAATGATGACTTCGGATTGCGGGTGGAAAGCCGGCCGGCCGGTCAGGCCGCGGATTCCCTGGGCTTGGCCATGCTGTCGGCCAGCTTCTGCGCTTCCACGAAATCCAGCGTGCCTTCATAGATTGCGCGGCCGGTTATGGCGCCGATGATGCCCTCGCCTTCTGCCTCGCACAGGGATTTGACGTCCTTCAGGTCGGTAATGCCGCCGCTGGCGATCACCGGCACCGTGAGTTCCCGCGCAAGATCCACCGTCGCCTTGAGGTTCACTCCGTTCAACATGCCGTCGCGGCCGATGTCTGTATGGATGATGGCTTCAACGCCGTAATCCTGGAATTTCTTTGCTAGATCAATTACGTCGTGGCCGGTCATTTTCGACCAGCCATCGACCGCCACTTTGCCTTCGCGCGCGTCAAGCGCCACCATGATGTGGCCCGGGAAGGCATAGCAGGCGTCGTGCAGGAATCCCGGTGTCTTCACCGCCGCAGTGCCGATGATGATGTACGTGATGCCGTCATCCAGATAACGTTCGATCGTATCCATGTCGCGAATCCCGCCGCCCAGTTGCACCGGGACGTCGTCGCCAAGCGCCTTCACTACGGACTTGATCGCCTCCTCGTTCTTCGGCTTGCCGGCGAATGCGCCGTTCAGGTCCACCAGGTGGAGCCGTCTCGCGCCTTTTTCCCGCCAGAGCCTGGCCATGGCGGCGGGGTCTTCGGAGAAGACCGTGGCATCCGCCATCAAGCCTTGTTTCAAACGGACACAATGTCCATCCTTGAGGTCAATTGCCGGGATGATCAGCATGATTGGGACATGGATTCGCAGGGCGCGAGGAGGCAGGGAGCGCGGTTAGGACGAGACAGTATCGGTACGTATCGACGTGAGTTCTTTATCAGGCGCTCGCAGCAGGCACCGCGGATCGGTCCAATGGCCCACGGAATGTTCCGTCCCAGGAGACGAAATTGGCCAACAGGCAAAGGCCAGCGGACTGGCTTTTTTCGGGGTGAAACTGCACAGCAAAAATGTTATTCCTCGCGACCGCGCAGGTAAAGCCATAAGCGTAGCGGCTTACTCCCGCCACCAGCGCCGGCTCCGGCGTGTCAACGTGATAACTATGCACGAAATAGAAACGGCTGGCATCAGCAATTCCTGCCCACATCGGGTGGGACCGGCTCTGATACACCTGGTTCCAGCCCATGTGCGGCACCTTGAGCTTCTCGCCGCCGGCGCCGGTCATTCTGTCGGCCGGGAAGCGCACTACCTTCCCGGGCAGGACGCCCAGGCCCTTGACGTTGCCTTCCTCGCTGCTGTCGAACAACATCTGCAGGCCAATGCACAGGCCGAGGAACGGCTTGCTCCGAGTTGCCTCCAGGATCGGCTGGCGCAGGCCGCGGGCGTCCATTTCCCGCATGCAATCCGGCATGGCGCCCTGCCCCGGAAACACCACCCGGCTGGCATTCCGGATCACCTCGGGATCGCTGCTTACAGCCACCGTACTGCCCGGCGCGACCCTTTCCAGCGCTTTTGCCACCGAGCGCAGGTTGCCCATTCCGTAATCAATGACGACGATATCAGCCATGCGACGGACGCGCCTGTCAGAGGCTTCCCTTGGTGGAGGGCAGCATGCCGCTTGCGCGCGAATCGAACTCGACCGCCATGCGCAGCGCCCGCCCGAACCCCTTGAATATCGTTTCGGCCTGATGGTGCGCGTTGCGGCCCTTGAGGTTGTCGATGTGCAGGGTCACCTGGGCATGATTGACGAAGCCCTGGAAGAATTCGTAGACCAGGTCGATATCGAAATCACCGACCAGCCCGCGCGCATAGTCGACCGCATATTCCAGGCCGGGACGACCCGACAGGTCGATAACCACTCGCGACAAGGCCTCATCGAGCGGGACATAAGCGTGCCCGTAGCGGCGCACGCCCTTTTTGTCGCCGATCGCCTTGGCAAACGCCTGCCCCAACGTGATGCCTACGTCCTCGACCGTGTGATGCGCGTCGATGTGCAGGTCGCCCTTGGCTTTGATCTCCAGGTCGAGCATCCCGTGACGGGCCACCTGGTCGAGCATGTGGTCGAAGAAGCCCACGCCGGTTGCCAGCGAGGACTTGCCGGTACCGTCCAGATTCAGCCGGACTTCGATCTGCGTCTCGAGGGTATTGCGGTTAACTTGTGCCTGGCGCATGGGATTCACTACGGGAAATGGGTTTTATCCTAACTCAATTAGGGCATGGCCGACGAACGGGATACAGCCGCGACGCTGCCCAGGACCTCGCGCAGCGCCCCGGTCAGCAGTTCGCACTGCGCGTCCGTTCCGATCGTGATGCGCAGGTAGGGCGCGATTCGGGCCGGCCGGCTGAAGTTCCGCACCACGATGCCGCGTTCCCGCAGTCGGGCGGCGAGATCCGCCCCGTCGTGCTGGGGATGCCGCACGAAAATGAAGTTCGCCGTCGAAGGAACGCTCTCGAAGCCCAGCTTTTCGAGGCTGGCAACCAGCTTCCGGCGGCTCTCCATGACCCGGCGCCAGGTTTCCTCGAAGTAGGCTTCATCCTCCAGTGCCGCGGTTGCACCCGCCTGGGCGAACCTGTCCAGCGGGTAGGAATTGAAGCTGTCCTTGACGCGATTGAGCGCCTCGATGAGAGCGACATCGCCGATGGCATAGCCGACCCGCAAACCGGCCAGCGAACGCGACTTGGAAAGCGTATGCGTGACCAGAAGGTTGGGGAAACGCGAAACAAGCGGCACCACCGACGCGGCGCCGAAATTCACGTAGGCCTCGTCGACTATCACGACGGAGGCGGGATTCGCTTTCAGCAGGCGTTCGACTTCCGCAGATTCCAGGGAACGCCCGGTGGGCGCATTCGGATTCGGAAAAATAATCCCGCCGTTGGATTGCAGGTAGTCGTCGACCCGGATCTCGAACGATGCCGACAAGGGAATTTCGCGGTACTCGATGCCGTACAAGCGGCAATACACCGGATAGAAGCTGTAGGTAATATCCGGAAACAGCACTGGTGCTTCATGCTTGAGCAGCGCCTGAAAAGCATGTGCCAGCACCTCGTCGGAACCGTTGCCGACAAATACCTGGGCAGGCGAAACGCCATGGCGCGAGGCGATAGCCTGACGAAGGCGGTCGCTCGCGGGATCGGGATAAAGCCGCAGCGTATCCGCCACTTCGGTGCGCAGCGCCTCCAGTACACGCGGACCCGGCCCATACGGATTTTCGTTGGTATTGAGCTTCACCAGGTTGGCCAGCTTGGGCTGCTCCCCGGGCACATAGGGCGTGAGTCCGTGAACCACGGCACTCCAGTAGCGGCTCATCGGTGGAACCGGTACTGCGCGGCCTTCGCGTGCGCCGGCAAGCCTTCGCCGATCGCGAGTTCCGCGGCAATGGCGCCCAGCTTGCGCGCCCCTTCCGCCGAGACCTGGATCAGGCTGGTGCGCTTCTGGAAGTCATAGACCCCCAGCGGCGAGGAAAAACGTGCGGTACGCGCGGTCGGCAGCACGTGGTTCGGACCGGCGCAATAATCGCCGATCGCCTCCGAGGTATAGCGGCCCAGGAATACCGCGCCGGCGTGGCGGATCTTCTCCAGCCAGCGCTGCGGCTCTTCGACCGACAGCTCCAGGTGTTCCGGGGCGATCCGATTGGCGATCGCGCAGGCCTCGTCCAGATCCTGCGTTTCAATCAGCGCGCCGCGCCTCGACAGTGACGCGGCAATGACCGCCGAGCGCGGCATTTCCTTGAGCTGGCGCTCGATGCTGGCCGCCACTTTTTCGATGAAGGCTCGATCCGGACAGAGCAGGATCGCCTGCGCCATTTCGTCATGTTCGGCCTGGGAGAACAGGTCCATCGCCACCCAGTCGGGATCGGTCCTGCCGTCGCAGATCACCAGGATCTCGGACGGGCCGGCGACCATGTCGATGCCCACCACGCCGAACACCCGGCGCTTGGCCGCCGCCACATAGGCATTGCCCGGCCCGACGATTTTGTCCACCTGCGCAATGCTGCGCGTGCCGTAAGCCAGCGCGCCAACGGCCTGGGCACCGCCAATGGTGAACACGCGGTCGACGCCCGCAATGTGCGCAGCCGCGAGTACCAGCGCATTTCGATCGCCGCCCGGCGTCGGTACCACCATGATGATCTCACCCACGCCGGCCACCTTCGCCGGCAGGGTATTCATGAGCACCGTCGACGGATAAGCCGCCTTGCCGCCCGGTACATAGACACCAACGCGGTCAAGCGGTGTGACTTTCTGCCCCAGCGTCGTACCGTCGGCCTCGGTGTACTGCCACGATGCCAGCGGTTGGCGCTCGTGATAGGCGCGAATCCGCGCCGCCGCCTGGGTCAGCGCGTCGCGTTGCGCGCCGGGCAGGCCGATGAGCGCGCTTTCCAGATCGGCCTTGCCGATCTCCAGCTCCGCCATCGCGTTCGCTTTCACCCGGTCGAACTTGCGTGTATAGGCCAGGACCGCCTCGTCCCCGCGTTGCTTCACGTCCGCCAGGATGGCGGCGACCACGTCGTCGATGCCCGGATCCTGAGAAGCCTCGAAGGCCAGCAGCGCCGCGAGCTTCGGCTCGAAGTCGGCATCGCGGGTCACCAGTCGCGCAATCATTGCCATGTTCAGAATTTCGCTACCGCAGCGGAGAAAGCATCGAGGATCGGCTGCAACTTCGAACGCTTCAGTTTCAGCGCAGCCTGGTTGACGATCAGCCGGGCGCTGATGGGCATGATTTCCTCGACCGCTTTCAGGTTGTTGGCGCGCAGTGTGTTGCCGCTGGAGACCAGGTCGACGATGGCGTCCGCCAGCCCGACCAGCGGCGCCAGTTCCATCGAGCCGTACAGCTTGATGAGGTCGACGTGTACGCCCTTGCCCGCGAAGTGTTCGCGCGCGGTCTGCAGGTATTTGGTGGCCACCCGCAGGCGCGCGCCGCGACGCACCGCCCCTTCGTAGTCGAAGCCGTCCTGCACCGCCACCATCATGCGGCACTTCGCGATCTGCAGATCGAGGGGCTGGTACAGGCCCGCGCCGCCGTGCTCCAGCAGCACGTCCTTGCCGGCGATGCCGAGATCGGCTGCGCCATGCTGGACATAGGTCGGCACGTCCGAGGCACGGACGATGATGATGCTGACGTCCGGATTGTTGGTACCTATGATCAGTTTGCGCGAGGTTTCAGGGTCTGCGGACGCGATGAGGCCCGCCGCCTTCAGCAGCGGTGTCGTTTCCTCGAATATGCGCCCCTTCGACAGGGCGATCCTGATGCTCATTGCCTTTTTCCGGTCAGTGCGCGCGCTTGATCCGCGCGCCCAGTTGCGACAGCTTCTCTTCGATGCACTCGTAGCCGCGGTCCAGGTGATAGACCCGGTCCACCAGCGTATCGCCCTTCGCCACCAGCCCCGCCAGCACCAGGCTTGCCGAGGCCCGCAGGTCGGTGGCCATCACGCTGGCGCCCTGCAGGGCGGACACGCCCTGGACGACCGCGGTATTGCCTTCGACTTCTATTTTGGCGCCCAGGCGGCGTAGCTCCTGCACATGCATGAAGCGGTTCTCGAAAATCGTTTCCGTCACCATGGCGGTGCCTTCGGCCACGGCGTTCAGCGCCATGAATTGCGCCTGCATGTCGGTCGGAAATGCCGGATAGGGCGCCGTGCGCAGGTTCACCGATTTCAATCTGCCGTTGGTAGAAAGATGGATCCAGTCCTGCTCATGCTCGATGTGCACGCCGGATTCGCGCAGCTTGCCGATCACCGATTCGAGGATGTCGGCGCGCGTTCCCTTCAGCTTGACATCGCCGCCGGTCGCCGCGGCAGCGACCAGGAATGTTCCGGTCTCGATCCGGTCCGGCATCACCCGGTGCGTGGCGCCATTGAGTTTTTCCACTCCTTCAATGGTGATCACGTCGGTCCCCGCACCCCGGATGCGCGCGCCCATCGCGTTCAGGCATTCGGCCAGATCCGTGACCTCCGGTTCGCGGGCGGCATTTTCGATGACCGTCGTCCCCTCCGCCAGCGTCGCCGCCATCATCAGGTTCTCCGTGCCAGTCACGGTAACCAGGTCCATGACGATGCGAGCCGCCTTGAGCCGGTTCGCCCGGGCGTGGATGTAGCCCTGCTCGATTTCTATCTCCGCGCCCATCGCCTGCAGGCCTTTGATGTGCAGGTCGACCGGGCGCTGCCCGATGGCGCAGCCGCCGGGCAGGGACACGCGCGCCTCGCCGAAGCGGGCCACCATCGGGCCCAGCACCAGGATGGACGCGCGCATGGTCTTGACCAGCTCGTAGGGGGCAGAAAGGTTATGCAGCTTCGCCGCGGTCAATCCTACCCCGAGTTTTTCGTCGAGCGAGACCTCCACCCCCATTTGCGCAAGCAGGTTGAGGGTAGTCGTCACGTCGCGCAGATGGGGAACGTTCTGCAGCCGCAGGGTTTCCGGCGTCAGCAGCGCCGCGCAAAGGATGGGCAATGCGGCGTTCTTGGCACCGGAAATGCGCACTTCCCCGGTCAGCGGCACGCCGCCCTGGATGACTAGTTTGTCCACGAACGCTTTCCGGAAATCAGCGCGAGGCCCAGTCCTCGGGCGTGTAGGTCTTCATCGACAGCGCATGGATCTCTTCGCGCATGCGGTCTCCCAGCACCCGGTAGACCACCTGGTGCTGCTGGACGCGGGTCTTGCCGCGAAATTCGGGGCTGACGATGACGGCCTCGAAATGAGCCCCGTCTCCGGCCACTTCGAGGTGGTCACAGGCGAGCTTTTCCTGAATATAGGACTTGATCTGTTCCGGGGTAACCACTATGCCTGTTCCGATCGACTGATATGGCGTCTCAGTGACGCAGCTTGTAGCCGCGCTTGAGCAGCGCCAAGGTGGCGAATGATAAGGCCAAAAGGGAGCCCGCCACAATCACGAGGCTGAGCCACGGCGATACGTCGGACACACCGAAGAAGCCGTAGCGGAAGCCGTCGATCATGTAGAAAAAAGGATTGAAATGTGAAACCTGCTGCCAGAAATCAGGCAGGGAGTGGATGGAATAAAACACACCCGAAAGGAAGGTCAGCGGAACGATGACGAAGTTCTGGAAAGCCGCGAGCTGGTCGAACTTGTCCGCCCAGATGCCGGCAATGATGCCGAGGGTACCCAGGATCGCCGCCCCGAACAGGGCGAACGCCAGAATCCAGAAAAGGCTGTGGATCGTCACCGGAACGAAAAACAGGGTGACCAGCAGCACCCCCAGCCCGACCACGAGGCCGCGCACCGCGGCGGCCAGCACGTAGGCGCCGAA
>JBKJUC010000083.1:0-6595 GCA_046590325.1 Burkholderiales bacterium
CTGCATCAGCGACATCAGGCCTTCCTGCATGCGCGCGCCGCCGCTGGCGGAAAAGCAGACGAAGGGTAGGTTCTGCTCGCAGCAGCTCTGCACACCGCGCACAAACCGCTCGCCAACCACGGAGCCCATAGAACCGCCCAGGAAACGGAACTCGAAAACTGCGATCACCAGGGGCACGTTCTTGATCGAACCCTGCATCACCACCAGCGCGTCGTCTTCCTCGGTTTCCGCCTTGGCCTGCTGGAGGCGCTCCGTATAGCGCTTGCTGTCGACGAACTTGAGGAAATCGATCGGCTCAACTTCCGCGCCGATCTCGAACTGGCCTTCCGGGTCGAGCATGAGGTCGACACGCTCGCGCGCCGTTAGGCGGTTGTGGTGGCCGCACTTGGGGCAGACGTTCAGGTTCTTGTCGAGGTCGGAACGGTAGAGCACCGTCTCGCAGATCTCGCACTTGCTCCACAGGCCTTCGGGAACCGCCTTCTTGACCGCGCCTGCATTGCGCTTGATCTTCGGCGGAAGCAGTTTCTGCAACCAACTCATCCACGTCCCCTTGTCATGCGGCGGGCCTGCGCCCGGAGTCCCTGCTCAACGCAAACAATCGGCAACCGCAACTTTCAGGCGCCGTCCATGGCCCGGCGGATGCCGCCGAGCAACGTCGAAATGTTGCCGAGAACCTTGTCGGAAGCGGAAGCTTCGATTTCCTCTACCAGCCTGCTGCCGATGACGACCGCGTCGGACACCGAGGCAACTGCCTTGGCGGTTGCGGCATCGCGGATGCCAAAGCCTACACCGATCGGCAGTTTGATGTGTGAGCGGATCTGCGGAATCCTGGCCGCAACTTCGCTCAGGTCCAGCGTTGCCGCACCGGTCACGCCCTTGAGCGACACGTAATAGATGTAACCGGTCGCCATGCGGCCAACCTGCTCCATGCGACTGTCCTGCGTGGTCGGCGACAACAGAAAAATAGAATCGACGCCGTGGCTCTCCAACAGTTCGACCAGCGGTCGGCTTTCTTCCGGCGGATAGTCGACGACCAGCACACCATCGACTCCGGCTGCTTGCGCCGCTGTCGCGAACTCGCCATGACCCATGGCCTCGATCGGGTTCGCATAGCCCATCAGGACCACAGGCGTGGTGGCGTCGCTGGCGCGGAATTCCTTCACCATGACCAGCACGTGCTTGAGGCTGGTGCCATGTCTGAGCGCCCGTTCGCTCGAGCGCTGGATGGTCGGACCGTCTGCCATGGGGTCGGAGAACGGCACGCCGAGTTCGATGATGTCGGCGCCTGCGGAAACCAGCGCCTGCATGATCCGCACCGTCATCCCGGGATTCGGGTCGCCCGCTGTAATGAAGGGAATCAGCGCTTTCTTGTTCTGCGCCTGGAGCCTGCTGAAAGTTGCCTGGATGCGGGACATGATTTAGGGGCTAGGGGCGAGTGAAATTTATCCGGCTGCTGCTTACAGCTTCATTCCCGAGTGTTCGGCGACGGTGTTCATGTCTTTGTCGCCGCGGCCCGAGAGATTGACCAGCAGAACCTTGTCCTTGCCCAGAGACGGCGCGATCTTCATCGCATACGCGACGGCATGGGCGGATTCGAGCGCCGGCATGATGCCTTCCATGCGCGTCAGCGTGTGGAAGGCGTTCAGGGCTTCGTCGTCCGTTATGGACACATACTCGGCGCGGCCGCTGTCCTTGAGCCAGGAATGCTCGGGGCCGACACCCGGGTAGTCGAGTCCGGCGGAAATCGAATGAGTCTCGATGATCTGGCCGTTGTCGTCCTGGATCAGGTAAGTGCGGTTGCCGTGCAGCACGCCTGGCCGACCTGCGCACAGTGTGGCAGCGTGCTTGCCGGAAGAAATTCCATGGCCCGCAGCTTCAACGCCGATCAGGCGGACCTGCTTGTCCTCGATATAAGGATAGAAGGCGCCGATGGCGTTCGAGCCCCCGCCGACGCAGGCGATGATGGCGTCGGGCTGGCGACCGATGACTTCGGGCATCTGCGTGCGCAGTTCGCGCCCCACGACAGAATTGAAATCCCGAACCATCATTGGGTAGGGATGCGGACCGGCCACCGTGCCGATGATGTAGAAAGTATTCTCGACGTTGGTGACCCAGTCGCGCATGGCTTCGTTGAGCGCGTCCTTGAGCGTTTTCGAACCGCTCTCCACGGGCACCACCGTCGCGCCCAGCAGCTTCATGCGATAGACGTTCATCGACTGGCGCTTGATGTCCTCGGAGCCCATGTACACCACGCATTCCATGCCGAAGCGCGCCGCCACCGTGGCCGAGGCCACGCCATGCTGGCCCGCACCCGTTTCGGCGATGACGCGCTTCTTGCCCATGCGCCTTGCCAGCAAGGCCTGGCCGATGGTGTTGTTGATCTTGTGCGCGCCGGTGTGATTGAGGTCTTCGCGCTTCAGCCAGATCTGCGCGCCGCCGCATTGCTGCGACAGGCGCTTGGCGTGATAGACCGGGCTGGGCCTTCCGACGTAATGCTTGAGTTCGGATTCGAACTCGGCGATGAACTCGGGGTCCCGGCGCATGCTCTCGTACTGGTTGCGCAGCTCGTCGAGCGCATGGATCAGGGTCTCGGCGACGTACACACCACCGTAGGGTCCGAAATGGCCTTTCCCATCCGGAAGGTTATAGGCTGTCACGCCCTCATACATCTGCATCTCTCACTCCTCGAATGAAGGCGGCCACCTTGGCCGCATCCTTTATGCCCTTTGCCGCCTCGACCCCGCTGCTGACGTCCACTGCCCAGGGTCGCACGCGCCGTACCGCCTCGCCAACGTTTCCGGGATTCAGCCCGCCTGCCAAGATCAGCGGCAAGGGAAAATCGCGAGGGATGAGCGCCCAGTCGAACGCGGAACCGGTGCCGCCATGACTGCCTTCGACAAACGCATCCAGCAGAAGGCCGTTCGCAGCACGGTATTGCTGCGCGTATTGTAGCAAATTCATCCCTTCCCTCACTCTTGCCACTTTGATGTACGGCACGCCGAAGCTTGCACAGAACTCAGGCGGCTCGTCGCCATGGAACTGCAGCAGCTGCGGGCGTACTTTTGCCAACACCCGCTCGATTTCCGCAGCCTGTTGGTCCACGAACAACGCCACTGGTGTGATGAACGGCGGCAGCGCCCGCACTACCTCGGCCGCGACTGGATCGGATACCAGACGTGGGCTTTTCGAAGAGAAGATCAGCCCGATCGCATGCGCGCCCGCCCGCGCCGCGACGAGTGCATCCTCGACGCGCGTAATGCCGCAGATTTTTACAGCGGTAGCCATTTGGATTGGGAGGTCAACTAGCAGGCCGAAAGAACCATGTCCTCTATGCGGCCGGCGTCGGGGTTTGGCGGGATCGCCCAGCCGGCATCGTACTCCACTGCCGCCAGGTAGAGCCCGGACGGTGAGAATGTCGGCGCGGCCCGGGTCCGGTCGCGGGTTTCCAGCAGATCGCGGATCCAGCCCACCGGATGGCGTCCGCTGCCCACGTATACCAACGAGCCGACGATGTTGCGCACCATGTGCTGCAAAAATGCGTCGGCTGCGAACTCGAAGCGGATCAGGTCGCCGCGCCGGGTGATCACCACCTCGCGCATGGTCTTGACCGGTGTCCTAGCCTGGCACTCGGCTGCGCGGAAGGCGCTGAAATCGTGTTGGCCCAGAAGGCACTGTGCTGCCTCGCCCATCGCCGCCTCGTCGAGCGCGCGATGCGTCCAGCCGGCGCGGCCGCTGAGCAGGCCGGGTCGCTGGGGACGGCTGAGCAGCCAATAGACGTAGCGCCGGCCGGTTGCGGAGAATCGCGCATGGAATTCCGGGTCCACCACACACGCCCATTTTACCGCGACGCTCTGCGCCAGCAGCGCGTTCGTTCCACGCGTCCAGGCGCTAAGCGGTCTTTCAACCACGGTGTCGAAATGCGCCACCTGCGCGATAGCATGCACGCCGGCATCGGTGCGGCCCGCGCAGGCTGTTTCGATTTTTTCCCCGGCTACGCCCGACAGAGCCTGTTCGAGCGCGTCCTGCACTCCACAGCCTCCCGGCTGTGTCTGCCAGCCGCAGAACGCAGCACCGTCATATTCGAGTCCAAGAGCGATTCTCACTTCAGACCCCGAAAGAAATGCCGGGGCACAAGTGCCCCGGCATCGGATATCACAAAGTCCTTGCCGGCCCGCTGCGCGGCGGGCGCCTGCAGCGGATCAGGACTCGAGGCTGGACAGCACCGCCTGGGCGGCGGCCTTCTGCTCGGCATCACCTTCCTGAACCACTTCCTTGAGGATTTCCCGCGCACCGTCCTTGTCGCCCATTTCCTGATAGGCCTTGGCCAGATCAAACTTGGTCTGCACGTCGTACCAGTGATCATCCTTGCCCGACGGGGAGACTCGCGGGGCGGTCTCACCCAGGTCCAGGCTGATGCCCGACAAGTCGAACTCCAAGGCGGCGGCCGGCGTTTCGACGGCAGGCGCGGTAGTTCCCGGCGTGTCCATCGACAGCGCGCTCATGTCGAAATCGAGACCCCCGCTGGACGCGGGTTCCGCCGCCGGGTTCGAAACCGCCGGGTCTGAAGCCGCCGGCGCATTGAACGAATTCAGGTCGATGTCGAAATTCAGGCCGCTCGAAGCTTGGGCCGGCCGGGGTTCTGCGGCCGGCAGGTCGACATTGAACGCGATATCCGGTTCCGCGCGTGCCCCCATCACGGTGGTGTCATCGTGGGACGGCGCACTGAGATCGAGGACCTGCGTCCTCTCGAGTGCGCTGCCACCGTCGCCCAGGTCGATGTCTGTCGCGGTGCCTGCCTGGACATCGTCGGAGCCGATGTTGAAGTCCACGTTCTCCGCGGCGGCACCTGCGGTGGTAATGGACATACCGCCACTGCCCTGGCCAGCGGCATAGCGGGGATTGCCAGGATCGACCTGATAACCCAGCGCCACAGCCTGGTCCCAGTAGGGTCCCGAACTTCCCGTGGCCTGCTGCAGTTCGCGGGCAATCTGCTCAAAACTTTTGGCGTCCTTGCGCTTCGTGTAGATCTGCAGCAGCAGGACGCGCACTTCCTGGCGATTCTGATTGGCGGCGAGCGCTTCCTTCAGCAGTTCCTCGGCCTGGGCATCCCGGCCATAGGCCAGGAAGATCTCGGCCTCCTTGACCGGATCGACTTCATCGCTGTCGCTCGCTGCGGTCGATGCCGTTGCGGAGGCACTGCTGTCAGCGCCGACATAGGTTGCCGCTGCGGCCGGAGCCGCGGCTAAGAACGCAGGGCCAGAGTCGTCGGAATCAGCCTTCGATTCGCGGCGGCGCTTGACTGCACGCACGGCCAGCGCACCGATCAGGATCAGCGCGATCACACCCGCGCCCAGATAGGCGGGCTGCTCCATCACGCGATCCATGAGGCTGGGCTCCGGAGCCGGCATGGGAACCGGCTTGGGCGGAGCGGGTTTCGGGGGTTGCGGGGCGGGCTGGACCGACGGCGGCGCCGTCGCGGCGGCCGGGGCCGGTGTCGTGGGCGTCGGCGCAGCAGGTGTTGCGGGTGTGGCCGGTTCGGCTACCGGTGCCGGTGCGGGAGTGGGCCGTTGCGTCGGCTGGCCGGTGGCGGGCGCCGCCGGCTTCTGCAATTCCGTCAGGCCCTTGTTTTTGATTTCCATCAGGGATTGCAGATCCTTGATGGTCTTTTCCAGCTTGGCGACACGGTCATTGGCCTCCTTGACCGCCTTGTCTCGCGCAACCAGCTCTTCCTCCAGTGCTCTTACTTTGGCGGCGGACTGCGCATTGCCACCCGCCGCCGCACTGCCTGCGGGTTCATTTTTCGAGAGCTTGAGGACTTCCTTCGGCGCCTCTGCGCCCTCGGCACCCTTGTCCTCGACCGTGGGCGCAACTTTGCCAGATGCCGTCTGCTCGGCGGGTTCGGAAGCGGGGGCAGCCTGGCCGGCGGCCGTGGCGACCCGCTCTCGGTAGGCATTCCAGTCCCGGGCCTGAGCCACGACTTCCTTGCGCGCATCCGTGGCGGAAATCGATGCGTACTGATCCGAAGTCGGCAGTTGGATGATCCTGCCGGTCTTCAGGCGGTTCATGTTCTTGCCGGAGAAGGCTTCCGGATTTGCCCGGAACAACAGCACGAGCATTTGATCCAGGCTGACGTCAGCCGGCTTGGTCGCGCGTGCAATCTTGCCTAGCGTATCGCCGGCGTTGACCGGACCGTAGGCATCCGCACCTGCGATTGCGCTCGGCAGGGCACTGCCGGGGCCGAGCAGGGTCGGGGCGGTTCCACCAATGGTTTCGACAGCGGCGGACGGTTCAGCGGGCTTGGAAGCGTCCGATGCCGGAGCTTCCGGGGCCGGGACTGCAGGAGCTTCCGTGGCAGGCGGTGCTGCAGCCGTCGGCGGCACATCGGTCGGCTGGGTCGGCGTGGCCTGATCGGGTGCCGGAACTGGTTCCGGCGTCGGCTCGGGAGGCGGCGGAGCGGCTTTAGCCTGGGCTTCGGCGGCCTTCTGCTTTTCGCGTTCCGCGATGAGCGAAGGCGGGTCTAGCAGGGCGGTGAACTGACGCGTAACCCGGCCCGACGACCAGGTGAGCTCCAGCATCAGATCGAGGAAAGGCTCGT